>CAMZFU010000001.1 GCA_947306185.1 uncultured Pseudomonadota bacterium
ATTTTATCAACAAAAGGATTAAAAAAATGGCAGTTATTGGATATATTCGCGTATCTTCAAACAAACAAACTTGTGAACATCAACATTATGAAATTCAACAATTTGCAGAACATAACAACATCAATGTAGACAAGTGGGTTGAAGAAACAATCACATCACGCAAACCATTAAATAAAAGAAAACTGGGGCAATTATTGGATGAATTACAAGACGGTGATATTTTGATTGCTGCTGAAATTTCGCGACTTGGTCGTTCGTTATTGGAAGTTATGCGGATTCTGGAAACCTGTTTAAATAAAAATTGTCAGGTATGGACTTTAAAGGAACATTACAGATTGGGAAACGACATTCAAAGTAAAGTTATGGCTTTTGCATTTGGTTTATCTGCTGAAATCGAACGCAATTTAATATCACAACGAACGAAAGCATCCCTGGACAGTATCCGTGCAACCGGTAAAAGATTAGGACGCCCCTTTGCTGCACAATCTAAAAAATTGAAACTATCACGCAATACCAAAAAGATTAAACATTGGTTGGATACAGGCATGACCAAATACAGAATAGCAAAAATGATGTCTGTATCCCCTGCAACCGTATCAAATTTCATAAACCGCATGGGGTGGTAATAAAACATGTATTATGCATCAAAAAATACTTTTATTTTGTTAAACCAGTTTTGAAACTCTGAAAAATCTGCTACAGAAAATGTTATGTTGTCCCAAACATCTTTACTTTGCAGGATATCTTTTATAATTTTTTCTGATTGTTTATTGTCTGAATTCAAATGAATACCGTGGTTATTTACTACTACAGAAGCCACATCTATATCTGTCCAACCCTGTTTTTCATTATCTGTAAAATGAATATCAAACCTGTTTTCGACAACCGTAAACGGTATATAATTTTCAATTTCCCGCTTGCTTGTTTTGATTACATTATTATCTTGAACAATTGTCGGGGCATCATCATCATCCCTATCTTTAAAATATAAACATTTCACATTGGAATCTTTCAAATAATTTTCCTTTATCCAAGTATCAACATTACCAGAACCATGCAACGGAATAAAAGTGAACTGGGTTAAATCAACAATGGCTTTTAATGTTGGTAAATTGTTCAAATTCTTTAAAAATTTTATATCTGTTGTTCCTTCAACAAAAATAACACCTTTATAAGAAACAAAAGGTAGTATTCCTAATGTATCTGCAACTTTTTTTAACTCTATATCATCGTTTTGTTGCACCATTACGGATTTATCATCAGATTTTTGAACGAATATCAAATTTTCTTTGTTAACCATTTTTACAATTTCTGGCGTGTGTGTTGTTAACAGAATCTGTCTATCGTTTGCCGTAGATAATTGTTTAAGAGTATCCATCAACATTATTTGAAAATCTGGATGCTGAGATGTTTCTGGTTCTTCTATTGCATATATAACACCCTTGTTGCTAGTGTTTTTCCTTTCGGCATCAGCAAGAAAAAAACTTAACAACATCAAACGCTTTACCCCACTACCACGCTTGTTAAAAGAAATTCCGTCATCACAGGAAAAAGTAAAAGAAAATAATGAATCAAGTGCTTTTGAGTCTATATCTGGTTTTAATGTGTTTGCTATATTTTCATCAAATGTCTTTAATTTTTCCAAAGTTTTACTGGCAAGTTCTTGTATTTTTGCGTTTATTTTATTTTTCATCTCTTGGAATTCGGCTTCCATACCCGCAACAACGGTTTTTGTAATGGCTTTGGTTGTGTCATTTACTTCTTTGTCTTTATCGGTATTTGTTCTATCTGCTCTGAACGGCATATATGAAGGAAAATCATCTTTGAATTTTTTAAAAAGTTCAATAATATCGGTATCTTTTGTTGATGTTTCTATTGGAAATTCATCATCAAAAGTTAAATTTGCTGTTTGTTCAAAAATAGCCTTACGAATCTCTTTTTTTATACTATCATTGGTTGAATTTATATTGTTCTCTCTTGCTATTCTTTTCAAATCGTTTATTTTTAAAGCTATTAACGGTGTTTCAAAATTATTCGGGTGTTTAGCAATTATTTTTATACTGGCTTTGCCAACCTTTCCGCCAGAACAATCATATATTTTTGATATTTCTAACAAGCCATCTTTGTTCAATAAATACTCGTTTTCCAAACAAGTTGCCGTATTTTCACTTGAATCTAATGTTATTGGTTCTTGTGGGTTAACTTCAAAACAACATGAGATTTCAATAAACTTTGAATCCTGATTTGGAATATGAACATTTAAATCATTTATATCTATTGGTGCATCATTAAAATATATGTCCAGAGCATCAATAATTGTAGATTTGCCAACATCATTTTTTCCAATAATTACATTTAAATTTGTGATATTAAAAGTTGCATTTTTATATCCACGAAAATTTACTAATTTTACTTTACATAATTTCATACTATATCCTTATTTTTTATCACCCTGAATATAATATAAAAATACCGTATTTGCAATATAAACAGTAGGTTAATTTTACTGAACCAGCATAGGGTAAAATATATATCTACGCGTAAAGGCCGATGAAAGAATAATATAAACACAGATTGGAACAAGGTTATAGACAGGTCCAGCATATACCATACCGATACCGCCAGTCCCGATATACCCAGCCGGAGCAGACATATGGCATACTGGAATACCCGCTGCAAAATCATAAAATAAATTACAACGGGTATTTATCAAGAATGGCCTGTATATTCTTCCCAACAGTAAGCAAATCAAGGATATCACGAGTCCGAGAAACGCTAATACACTCCAACCAGAATAAACAAAAACACCCTTTTGGGTGTTTTTATTTATTTCCGGGCGCACGGATACGCCATAGCGAAGCGCATGGCGAATACGCAGATGAACAATTAGCAACCGCGCAAAAACGGGCATTTTTGATAGAGTTTTTGCCCTGCGGTTGGTTATCGTTTATCAAGGGGCCGTAGCGCATTCCAGAAAGCAAAAACATAAGACTTTGGCGAGTCCGAAAGTTTGTTTTTAAAAAATTATCTCTTTATCCACACTTTCGAACTAGATATTTTAGCAATTTTATATTCGAACAAAGCAAAACATTTCAAAACCAACCTAAATTTGCTCTAAGTGGTCTTTTTATTGAACACGTAGTCGCGGCGTAGCGCAAGCGAAGACGGATGGTTGTGGTGTGTGGGCGAGAAAAACAGCTATATATCGGAATTTATGATATAATATAGTAGATAAATTAAAAAGGGCAAAATATGGAAATTATAAAATATGCTGGCAGAATTGCTCATCCGGCACACGACAATGCCGAAGTGCACGAATATCCAATGCATAATAAAACCTTAGATATATGTGTTGTTCATGTCACTGGTCGAACCCCAGCAAAAGGTAGTTTGATAAACCATAAATCCACTTGTATATGTTATTGTATTTCTGGCACAGGAATTGTTTGTGGACACATGGTAAGTCAAGGCGATACATTTAATATTCCCGTTGACACAGCATACTGGTTTGATGGAAATTTTGAATTTACCCTATGTTGCACCCCTGCTTATGATCCAAATCAAAATGAATTAATAACACAATAAAAATACCGGATAACAACTCGCGTTTTGCCACCCACCACAACCAAAAATTCAACCGGCTTTTTGCCGATTTGTTATGTTTATTTATTTAACAATTTTGATATTTCTGAATCAATCTTTTTCATATCATCTGTTGGTTCAAAACGCGCAACAACATCACCGTTTTTATCAACCAAAAATTTCGTAAAGTTCCATTTTATATCTGGATTTTTATCATAATCTTTATCAAACTTTCGCATCATAACATCCATTTCTTTGGACATTGGTTGCGACATATCAAACCCATTGAATGGTGCGACAGATTTTAAATACTTAAATAACTGCGATGCATTTTCCCCATTAACTTCAACCTTGGCAAATTGTGGAAATGTCACACCAAAATGCATTGTGCAAAAATTTGATATTTCATCCGCAGAACCGGGTGCCTGGTGGCCAAATTGATTACATGGAAAATCAAGTATTTCAAAACCCTGGGATTTATATTTATTATATATTTCCATTAACGGTGCATATTGCGGGGTAAAACCACATTCTGTTGCAGTATTTACAACCAATAAAACCTTGCCATTATATTTATTTAACGAAACAATTTTACCATCTTTATCAATAACATTTATATCATATACATTCATATAATATCCTTTTTGTACCAAAATAATAAAATCTGATAAAAAACTCAAATCTTTTCTTTAATTTCGCGTTTCGCTTGACGACCACAACCAATATCCAAACACCCGTTTGGGTGTTTTAATATTGTATATTGAGGCCATAACTCAAACAAAATCTTGCATTCATTGGGTTTTATTCTAAACTGTGTATAATAAAGACATACAATAGCATGGTAATAACCGACAACGATTATAATATCTTATGCGACGATATACCCGTTTTAACACGCCAAGAAAACGGCCAATTTGAATTTATGGATTGTTATTTTTTGGAATTTGTTATCAAAACTGATACGGAAACAATGGACAAAATCAAAATATTTTGCACACCGTTTGATTTTAATACGGCCGTCAAAAATAAACTTTCTACCGTCCAAGATAATAATATTCAACGTCTATTTTTGTTGGCCGGGCCGAACATTATAAAAAACAGATTCCAAGAACCAGATGATTTTCTGGCACTGGCAATGTGTGAGGACGGTCAAAAAAGCACAACCATACAATATTTTGAGGTTAATAATAAATTCAGGCATAGTTATGAACCAGATCAGAAATATAGACGCGTCGGGACCAGCGCAGTACAGACATTACAAAAAATCTATCGGGAACGCGAACTATGCGGGGAAAGCGCCTTGCATGCCATAAAATTTTGGATTAAAAATGACTTTATCCGTACCAAAGAAGGCGAACAATACGTACGTTGGCGTAACAGATAACGCGACGGTTATTTTTGCAACAGACATTGTTGCATAAATGCTGCCCTGTGCTTTACGTAATTTTCAATACCCGTGTACTTTTTTATACAATCCATTTGCTGTTGAACCTCAGGCCCCACGGCATTCATTACCAATTCTATCACGGGATATATAAAGTACGACGAATTATAGTGTTTTATCGCATATATTGTTGTATCCGCTAAATTTACTATTCGGTCATATACCGGCAAAGCAGGATCCAAGAATTGATATAAATTAAAGTGGTATCCACTCTCCATATGATTCAGATCATACAAGTGCAGACCTTTTGTTGTTTGGGTACGGGTTTCCAAATCATACCAACAACGTGCAAATAATTTTTTCAACGCATGAACATCTGGCGAATGTTTTTGACCTTGCTGAAAATTTGGTTGTTGCATCGCGGGAAGCAATGATTTTCTGCATATTTCAACATCATGATTCAACACATTCAATGCATCTGCATAATCTTTCTTGTTTTGTTCAATACGTTTCTGTTTTTCGGGTTCGGAAATATGTTCACCATATGACAGATACTGCTTTTCAAAATCTTCCCGATTATCCAATGCATATTCATACATACCATACAATAAACATGCAGAACAAATATATAAAACCATTTCAAATTTATTATCTTGGATTTGTTCGCTATACGGCATAATTCGTGACTTTTTGGTGTTTTTATCACTTGGAAATTCTGCATTCAACTTTTTAACATCTTCGGCGAAATTTGCCGGAACACAGATTTGATTTTGTCGCAAACTAAAACTTAACCGATACAGTTCTTTATCATATTGCTGTGCAATGTTTGCTTTGGCATTTGTAAAATATGTATTCAATTCAGAAATTATAGCGGCCAATTCAGATTGTTCATCTATATTGTACTTTTGTGCCAATTTATTGCCATTTTGTTTAACATAAAAAAACATCGGTTTGATATACACACCATATGAGGTTTCCTTCTGCATACTGAACTTTTCCCAATCTTTGGGTGCCGGCATAACATCCAACGCGTCCTTTTCGGCTATAATTTGGTCCAAATTTGCTAAAAATTGTTTGTCTTTCATAATACACTTTTCCTTTTATTGGTATTTATTTGGCACAAATATTAACACAAAATAAAAATAATGTCAATTTTTTTCAATTTGATTTTTATGCCATTTTGGCTACACTTAAACACCAAGAGAGGTTTTGATATGACAGGTATTGAATATATAAAAAATGCTGTTTCTGAATTACTGCACGATAATTCCAATGGACACGATGACAAGCATGTATTTCGTGTCTATAACACGGCCATGAAATTCTGTGATGATATTCCGAATGCAAATCGCGACCTGGTTGCGGCGGCGGCATTATTACACGATTGCGATGATTACAAATTATTCGGCGAAGAATCTGAACGGCTGCTGACCAATACACGGCGCATATTGACGGGTTCTGGGTTTGATGCCGATTTTTGCGAACAATGTATAAACATTGTAAAAACAATCGGATATAGCAAACGATTAAAAGGTATAGAAGCATATGGCATCGAAGGCGCAATTGTATCCGATGCAGACATGTGCGACGCATCCGGCGCAATTGGTATGTTGCGTTGTATTGAATATCGCGCGGGATCCGGGCAACCATTTTTTGACCCTGATTGTCCACTGCCCACGGAAATGAATGCCGACACATATAGAAAATCCAGTGTTGATCCGTGCGTAAATCATTTCTTTAATAAAATATTTCATTTACGTGATATGTGTTTAACCGAACCCGGACGCAAATACGCCGCAAAAAAGCATCAAACTATTGTGAATTTCTTGCGCGCATATTTTGATGAGGTTGACGCCCCACTATCATGGAAAGATTTATTGAGTCAATATGCGTAAAAGCCGAGAAAATGCCCGTACAGGGCATTTTATATTTGACTTGCACATAGGTTTATACACGTTGTATAATTTTACAAAAAGGATGGAACATTGAACTTTATCAAAACAAGCATAGACGGTGTTTATATCATTGAACCGACCATCTTCAGAGATGCCAGAGGGTATTTCTTTGAGAGTTATAATGAAGCAGAATTTGTAAAAAACGGCATTACAAATCGTTTCGTTCAAGACAACCAATCTAAATCTTGTTATGGTGTTGTACGAGGGTTACATTGTCAACTGGGTGAACATTCCCAGGCGAAATTAGTCCGTGTCTTGCAAGGTAAAGTATTAGATGTTGCGGTTGATGTTCGATATGATTCTCCAACATTCGGAAAACATGTGGCAGTTGAATTGTCTGATGAAAATAATCGTATGTTATTTATCCCCCGACATTTTTTACACGGTTTTTCTGTATTAAGTCCCAAAGCAATATTTACTTATAAAGTGGATAATCTTTATTGCAAAGAAAGTGAATTTGGTATTCAATATGACGATAAAGAAATCGGTGTTGATTGGAAAGTACCCGCAGATAAAATCATCACATCAGAAAAAGATAGAATTGCCAATCGATTGCAAGATTTAATAAGGATATATTCAAAATGAATAAGATTTTAATAACTGGGTGTAATGGACAATTAGGAACAGAATTAGGCATATTACTGCCAAACGCGTTGAAAACAGATTATCAAGGGTTAGATATCACAAATAAGTATGATGTTGAAAAATTCGTTTCGGATAATAAAATTGATACCATTATAAACTGTGCGGCATACACCGCCGTAGATAAAGCAGAAGACGATATTGAAAAGGCCACACAAATTAATGTTAATGGTCCAAAAAATCTTGCAAAAACCGGTGCAAAAATAATTCATATATCCACAGATTATGTCTTTGATGGTAATGGACATTATCCATATGCACCATCAGATACGCCCTGTCCTGTATCTGTTTATGGTGACACAAAATTACGTGGTGAAAATGCCGTATTACAAAATGCACAAATTGCGGCCATAATACGAACCGCATGGTTATATTCACCATACGGCAATAATTTTGTAAAAACCATGCTAAGGTTGGGAAATGAAAAATCAGAAATAAATGTTGTTAACGACCAAATCGGGACCCCGACCTATGCCGCAGATTTGGCGGCCGCCGTCGTTACAATTTTACCAAAACTGAACAAACAAAATTCTGGTATCTATCATTTTACTAACGAAGGTGTATGTTCTTGGTACGATTTTGCCACAGAAATTATGGACATGGCCAATCTACAATGCAAAATAAAACCTATTCCAACATCAATGTATCCAACACGCGCAAAGCGCCCAAGTTACAGTGTATTGGACAAATCAAAAATCAAACAAACATTTGATATTGAAATACAACATTGGCGAAAAAGTCTGCAAACTTGTCTGAATATTCTAAAAAATAGATAAACGCAATATATTTATTTTATATAAAGTTTTAGATATTCACGCAGAACCGCGGTCATAACCGAACGGTAATCTTTTTCGTATGTAAATAATGTACAAAAATCGTTAAATCCGGCCTCTTCCCAATCTATGACTGCAACAATATTAAATGTTTTTGGGTTCATTATAAAATTATATTTCACATCATTTTGACACCAACCATGCAAAATAGATGGCTTTGCATTTGGATTTGGCTTTAAATCACGAAGTTCTTTTGGATCACTTTGCCCGATAATATATAAAAACTGTGCTAATTGTTTTGCTATTTTATTTTCGATATCATGCGGAACATTTTTTGGTGGAAAATGCCCAAGGTTAATACCATCTATATACGGGTATTTACGGACCGCGATACCATTAAAATCCAATATTTCCACATCTGGAATCTTGATTGGCGAAATGGAACGCAACACATCTGTAATTTTCTGTTCACGCAAAGATTTTTCATAACCGTTACCTTTGCCAGGGAATTTGAACACATATTTATTATCTGCGTTTACGACCAAATTACGCGACCCGCGACCAACAATTTTTTTGATATTCTTAAATTTTCCCTGCGATTTCACAAATCTGATACACTTATTGACATAGGCGCGATTTTCAAGTAGAAAGCACGCACGATTTCGTGCGGTACGATTCGGAATAAAACGGCAAAGAAATCTAATAATTTTCTGTTTCATAGTGTATATTTTAACATAAAAGAATTTCTTTTTCAATCAATGTTTCCGCCGTATAGACGATTTTATTTAAGTGGTAAAATAAAATACACTCTTGCCTTTCGTGGGGCCAGTTCGCTGTTTTTGGAATCATAAATATATTCTGTACCATTTTTAATTATTTCTATTTCACCGCATCCTATACCCGTTTCACCAACCATGCGGGTGTCGTCTTTATGTGGATAACGCGTACTGTCTATTACCCGTAACGTTATTTTATTATTATCGCGCCCCATTATTTTATCAATAATCATACAATGTCCATTACCATCGGGAAAAACAACAACCAATATACATCCATCAACCGCATCCGGTAAAAATTTCCAATATCTAAACTCATCCGAATGTTCGTGTATAAACATAAAATCTTGGCAATATAAACGGTTTATTTTAATAAAGTTATTATGTCGCAGGAAATTTCGCGCCTCGGCCAACGCGCGTTTGTACCCCATATTAAACAGCAACCAATGAATAAAACCACTGCAATCCATATGCAAAAATTGTGTTCCACCAATAATATCTATATGATTATCATGACTGTATTCAGATTTGAAACCATCCAATATTCCATCAAGCATGCTATTGCCTTTCTGTTGTATATGTAGAAATATATACAAAATAATAAATATTATCAATAATAAATATATGCCAATATTTACGCCGTATAGACGATTTTTATTCTAATGCACTTTTATTCCATGATAACGCAAGAATTTATTTTGATTTTGCATATATTTTTCTTGGGACAACTTATCCTTGTCTGATATTTGCGGTGGCAAACTGGCTAGATACTTACCATATTCTGTATAAAAATATTTTTCATCATATACATATTCTTGCGAAAGCCGAATTCTATCTGCATCACATATACATGCATAAATTAAATTTGGTGCAGATACATAGTTTACATTATGGTATTTAATTGCATAAACAATCTTATCAATTGTGCCAGGGAAAAGACGTTCGCCATAATTTTTTTTCAGGAATTTATGTGCGATTTCTGCGCCACGTTTTGCGTGTTCCATGTCGTCTTCGTAATCACTATCATCATTATCTGTGGGTATGCGTGCAATATCATGTAATGCCGCCCCTAACACCACCGGTAATGGGTCCGTTCCCACAGACATCGCTAATTCAATGGCATATTGGACAACCTGGAATGTATGAGTGTACAGTCCGTGATAACCATCTTTTGGTTGTGTTCCGATATTTTCGATTTGTGGCAATATTTCATTAACAAATAATTTAGTATAATATTCACGCGTACGAATTGCGTATTTTATAGCAGACGCCCGATGTTGGAAATCGAACGAAGTAATAAATTTCTTCTGAAACTTCATTGTTCCTTCGCTATATCGTTCGGCTACATTTAGATGCGATTCTTCTTCACGATTCATACCGCGACAAAGATACCAATCTTTGTGTCTCTTTAACGGTTCCCTTGGGGTCAACTTTTGCCCCATATCTAACCGCGCAATATTTTCTGGTCTAAACACCACATATGACATATGACCGCAGTCTTCACAACGATTAACATAGTTGAAACCGTCATATCCCAAATGTTCAAAATATTGAATCATACGTTGATAGCACAAATGATACGCGTTTATTTGATTTGTGGGTAATCTATCTGCCTTTTGGGCGGGTTCGTATAAACTATCTTTTTGTAATTCATGTATCACGACTCTATCGCACATACTAAAAGGTTCCGAAAAAATACGATCATAAAAACCGGGGATTTCGTTTCCTAATTTCAAATCATGATTTATATGCAACAATACAATCCGTTTAAAATAATTTATATCCGCCGCCCCCAACCAATCTTGGATTTCATATGTTTGGCAAAGATTTAACTTTACTGGAATAACTTTGCTGTGTTGGTCTGCCAATTCGACATCATAGTATGCATTTGTTTCGGCATTAACGTCAAATATCTCATGCTTTTTGTCTTGTGCTTCCAATACCTCTTGGGCGGCACCAAGCGTTCCAAAATGCGATAGTGGACGAAATTTGGTAAAATTGCCCCATGTGCCGTGATAAAAAATTGTATCTCTATCAAGAAAAGCCGTCATAATTCATAACCCCCAGGCCTGCTATTCTTACACAAATATAATCTATCTTTCAATAGGTCTTTCTACTATTTGCACACTACCTATACGTGGCAATCCGCGGGCGGCACGATATGCATCTATTTTACGAACGACATTTTTTGTTTGATTATCAATTAACCACGCACTTCTTTCGGTCATAATATTCTTATAATCTCTGTTAACTTCACGACCATAATAATGTGCTAATTGCCAACCATTTTTGTATAATATGTTGCCAACTTCTTCTAAATCTTCATCATCTAATCCGTTCAATTGCGGCATTTGATATTCTTGTTTCAATAATGGTGAAACAACAATAAACCCTGGTTCAACATCTACATGACCATGACAAAATATTTCACTACCATGACTAACTATATTACTCCCACTAACAAAGTTTCTCATTGCCTCCCCTTGCAACCCAATATTTGAATAGAAATAATCAACATAATGTCCCAATATTTCATGCTTTAATGTTCCAACCATTTGGTCAACTTTTTTACCAATATTTGCCACATTAAAATTAACCAATGATTCCTGATTGTATTTAATAGTAGCCCCTGCTCTCATCTCATTATGATTTGAATAGACATTAATATTTATTGGTTTGTCTGTAAATACCGTTTCATTTAAATCATGGACCAATACCGTAATAAATGCGGCGCAAATCTCTTCTTTTTGCTCACCTTTCAATTTGTTATATTTTTTTGCAACCCCAGACAATAATTTATTGGATCCCAATGCGCATATCATTAAATCATCCATATATTTTGTATATTTTTCTTTGATTATGCGCGGAATCGCATTCCACCATACATCTATCATTTTATCGCCTGTTGTCGCAAGCAGGTCTTCTATTAAACACATATTATAAATTTGTTCATTTATTAAATCTTGATTATCCGGCGAATCTTTTAATTTGGTTTCCAATTCTGTATTACGTTGATCCAAATAATTCATATATTCTTCTTCGGCATTTACTATGGCAATCATGCGATCTTGGACGGCGCCGATATCATAATAATTTCCCACATCTTCGCCTGGTTTCCATAACCACGGATTTGCAATTGTTATGCGCCCTGCTTCGTTCGCAGCATCATATAATTTGTTGTAAACGTCATGCAAATCAGGATATTTTTTCAATAATTCTTCACGTTCTTTCATATCGGCCGGTAAACCATTGATACCATAATGTTGCATCAGTGACTTTACTGATTCCAAGTGAGAATCAACCAAACGTTCCAATTCTTCGACCTTTCTTTCCAATTGCCAATGCAAATTGGGATCTTTTGCGCGACGTTTATCCCGTAAATAAGCCATATATTTTACAATTTTCTTATACATCAAATAGTCCTTTGATTTATTTTTGTTAAAACATAATACAAAAATATAAAATTGTCAAATATTTATAGGGTTATATATTGCATTTTCGATTCATACTGATAAAATGTTGCCAACCACAAAAAAAGGATACTGATGACATATATGGAAAAATTTTTAGAATTATTTAAACGGGATTTGACGACCGAACGGTTGGATTTACGCATTTTGGAACCGACAATGGAAAATGCGCAAATTATCTGGGATGTCATCAAAAATGAAAATCCCGAAGATTTCCAATATATGTGGTATTCGGTTTCGCATAAATCGCACTTGCCGGAATCTGTTGAAGAAACCCAAGAACGAATGAAACTTGATTCAGAATTCAAAAATGGATGTGTATATTACATTTTCCATGAAAATAAATTTATCGGGTATATGCGCATACACTACTGGCCAGAATCAAGAACCATACAATGCGCCAGTGTCTGGTTCATAAAATCTGCATGGGGACA
This sequence comes from uncultured Pseudomonadota bacterium, assembly GCA_947306185.1. Taxonomy (GTDB): domain Bacteria; phylum Pseudomonadota; class Alphaproteobacteria; order Rs-D84; family Rs-D84; genus Enterousia. The sequence goes on from CAMZFU010000001.1 coordinate 13,017, forward strand.
TGGGTTCAACAAAGAAGTTCACAATAAAATAGAACATTTGGCATTTAATCGCCTGTATGCGAACCGTATATGTCGCCAAACCATGGCGGGAAATACAGCATCAAAACGATCAATTGAATCAAGTGGATATCACCTTGATGGCACAGACCGCCAATCAAACCGCCTGCCAGATGGCACATATATGGACCATTTATGGTATTCTAAACTTGCCAGTGAATATCAAGAACAAACATCTAAAAAAGAAAATTAAAGATGGCTTTTATTATTCCTTAGTTCTTCACGAATTTGCATCAATATTTGACCTAAACGGTTGTTGCCCCCACGACCAAAACCACATTTATAACATACTTCACAAGATTTGATAAGAATTGCATCCCCAGTTTTCAAAAGTAAATCAGCTGCATCTTTATTTTGTGCAAACTTTGCACGTAACCCCTTTTCCATAATATCAAATTTCATATCATCAAACCCTATACGGCGATTTACCTTGTATTCATCAGTTTTTGTAAGTAACCGCGCATCATCAGGATTCTTTAATTTTAAAATAACATCGAAACGCGAATCATTAGCATAAAATTTCATAGCCTGGTAATAATGTTCAACGGTTGGGAAAGTATATTCCTGCCCATCAACCACCATTCTAATGGGAAATTCTGATAACGGACTTAGGAAATAATGCTCTCCAACCGGCAAACAAAATTTTATTTCAACAGACATAAATAAAAATATTATTTCTTTTCTGTTTTCATCCAGCAGAACATACCAAGTGTCAGCATATATGCAAATGTCGCCATCATCAATATGCCAGCATCAAGGTTCAATTGACCAACGATATTCAATCTAAACCACATTGGTAATATCCACAAGCCCAACGACATCAAGGCCATACAGCCAAGACCAAAAAACACCATCCATTTTGATATCGTAACAATTTTATTCATTTTTACTACTCCTTTGTTTTCTTTTTGATTGGTTCATGACATTCCCCGTCGCCTTCTTTTGGACAACAAGCGAATTTCATTTGCGAAGTTTCTTTGAATTTTTCACCTTCGCAACATCCGTACCGATTTGGTTTTGTTCCATCTCCACACAAACCGTTGGATAAATTTTCGGCGATTTTGCGCGCTTTCTCTGCTTCTTCGGCCGCTATCTCTTCTGGGGTTTTCTCTGGTTCCTTTTCAACTTTCTTCTTTTCCTTTACAACCGGTTCTTCAACCTCGGCGGGTTCTTCTTCGACCACTACGGCTTCGACCTCCATCACGGGATTCACATTGTCATAGTTACGAACCGGGCGACGATTCGCACGTGGGGCACAATTTGTGCGTTGACGTGCCAACATTGTTTCCAGTTCATCTTTCAATTCCGGATGAGATTTAACATCCTCACGTAATTCTGACACACGCTGTTTAATATCGTCACATGTCAAACGTGATGCAACCGCGCGTGTTTCTGTTACCACTTCTTCAATCTCTTCTTCTTCATCAAAATCGTCAAAATCATCTTCATCAAAAAATTCATCTTCATTGATTTCAACAATTTCTGTATCATCATCCGCATACGACACATACGACACCGCGGTTATCGTCAAGATTCCAAGTATACCCAATATTTTTATATTCATTCGGCCCACCTTGGTATATATTATTCCTCAATTACCCGTTGCAATTCCATAATAAAATCGACCCCCGGATTTATAAGTTTTTCTGCCTTTTGCAAATATCTTTTCGCTTCGTTTTGCATTTGCAATTTCTTATAGGTATTAACCGTGGTTCGCACCTCATCATCATCAATAAACTCATTATCACCACGCAGGCCATCTACGATTTCTAATTCCGCCAATGCTTTACTTTTATATAGACCTGCATTTTCTGGGCAACCAGATTCTGCCAATTTCGAATATACCTCGGCATTACTTAAATGACATTTGTACAGACCATCATAGTAATGTTCACAATCTTTATGAATTTCTCTATTCAATGTATTTTCTATTTCCTGACACGGATTTATCTTGGACAAATCCATAACCGCATTATAGCGCATTTTTTCACGCGCCGCCAATTCCACAAATTGCTGTCTGTTTTCTTCGCACCCCTTACTTACCAATTCATTATAAATACGAAAGTTCTTGTCATAATTATCATTTTCTATTTGTCGCAATAACGTTTCTTCTAACTCCTGGCAACGTTTTGTATATTTTATACGACTTTCAACATATTTTCTTATACCAGATTTCTCGTACACACCGGTATCCGCCGTATGCGCATGTTTATATCCCCACAATGACACACCCGTCAACACCCCACAAAAGAATATACCAAACAATGCAATCCACGCCATTACTTTATGTTTGCGAGAACATATATAGCAAGTTTCACCAGATGTGCCTTTAACATTACTTTTCATTTTTTCCCTCCGTTTTCTATATTATTTTACAATGCCATTTTTTATTGTGATACATCTATCGGCGCGATTTGCCAACGACATATCGTGCGTAACAAAAAGCATCGCCATTTTATTTTTTCGCACCAAATCAAGCAACAATTCAAACACTGCAATTGCATGATTCGGATCTAAACTGCCCGTGGGTTCATCCGCCAATAATATATCCGGCATATTTGCCAATGCACGCGCAACCGCGGTACGTTGTTGTTCCCCCCCAGACATTTGTCCCGGCAAATGTGATGCGCGGTGCGCAACATTTGCAGACTTTAACAATTTCATTGCGCGCGTATGCGCCACATCTTCGGTAATACCATTTGCCAACATTGGCAACATAACATTTTCAACCGCCGTAAAATCAGACAATAAATTGTGTCGTTGATATACGAACCCCATTTTACGACGACGAATAAGCGTTCGCATTTCGTCATTCATGGCATGAACCGGTGTACCACAGACAAGAACACTGCCCCCGGACGGTTTATCTAATAAACCAACACATTGCAATAAAGTAGATTTACCAGAACCAGACGGTCCAACAAGCGCAACTATTTCCCCACGGTGCAAATCAAAACCGCCACCCGTTAAAATGTGTAACGGTTGCCCACCTTCGATAAAGGTCTTTTGTATATCACGCACCGACAGAACGACTTCGCCCTGTTTTGGTTTTGATAAAGAATTCAATATCGATGCCATTACTTCCTTCCGTTACATATATTTATATTAACATTTTGTTCAATTTTTTCCAGCACAGAAATTATTCGTTTCTTAATACCTCTACCGGGTCAGTATTTGCAGCCTTCCATGCAGGATAAATTGTCGCCAAGAACGCCAATGCTATTGCAATTACCGCGATACCTATTACCGTCAATGGTTCAACACGCGATGGCAATTCTGATAAGTAATACAGTTCCGCAGGGAATAAATCGCGCCCAGTAGCCCACTGGAAAAATTTCCGTATTGGTTCGATATAGATTGCGACCACAACACCCAATATTGTTCCGAATATCGCACCAATTACACCGATACTAGTCCCCGAAAGCACAAATATACGCATCATAGAACGGCGCGACACCCCAAAAGTACGCAGGACTGCAATATCACGCGACTTATCTTTGACCAACATAACAAGCGACGAAACAATATTAAAGGCCGCCACAATCACAATTAGCATTAAAATCAAAAACATAACATTTGATTCAACCTGAAGTGCCCCAACGAACCCGCGATTCAAATCACGCCAATCACGAACAACATATCCATCAGGCAATGTTGATATTAATGTATCACGAACCGCATCTGTATTTTCCGCATCTTTCAAGAACAAATCTATATGTGTCACCGCATTCCCCAGGTTCAGGTATTTCTGCGCCGTTTCTAATGGCATAAACACATATCCCGAATCGTATTCGTACATACCCATAAAGAACGATGATTCAACAGGATATGACATAATCCGTGGCATTGTTCCAAATGCGGTTGCTGTTGCACCGTTTGCCGAAACCAATGAAATATTATTACCACGACCCACCCCAAGTTTGCGCGCAAGTGTTGCACCAACCACCAATTCGCCATCACGAATATCGGTCAGTTTCTTGCCGTATACGCGGGTTCCAGTTGTTGTTTTATCGGCCAAATCTTTCATACGAATTCCACGAACCATCGCACCAGAATTTTTACCGGCCGCGGTAACCATAACCTGGCCTTCGGCAATTGGTACAATGGACGTTACAGATTTATCAACGGTTTTGCTTTCGCGCATTCTTGATATAAGGAAATCATAATCCGCAATTGCACCATCTTGGTGATAAACGACGACATGACCATTCATACCAACAATTCTTGATAATAATGTATCGTGAAAACCACCCATAACAGACATAACAACAATCAATGTTGCCACACCCAACATTATACCAATAAGCGAAACCCACGATACCACCGAACCAAAACCACGTCGTTTGGCCGCTAAATATCTAAATGCGATTTTTCTTTCCAGTTTTGTGAACATCGTATCACTCTATTTTATCATCCATTATTACTTTCGTAAATAGTTACGCAACGCATCGCCCACCAATGGTGCACTGTCCGGAATATCGGCCGGATTGACAATTGAAACTATGCGTGGTGACATAAATACAACCAATTCTGCAAATGGACTTATAAGTGTTTCTGGGGTCGTCACAAAAGAATGTGTTGGAATACCAATTATAATGTAATTATCGCCGACACTGGACGGTATTGTAAATGATGACAGTTCACCATTACTGGTCCGCAAAACGATTTTTGCATCTATTTTATTACGTCCACCAAAATCGCTATACTTTGCAGATGCACCAACCACAAGGTCTGTTTCCAATCTTTCTTCTTTGCCACATTGCCCAATATCAAACCGTGATTGCCACCCATCCGGTACAACAAAATGCCCCTGGGATATCAGAACAACATTTGCTTGCTGATACAAAAATTCTTGCAGCGTTTTCGTATTTATTTCTGGCCCAACAACCAACGTACGTCCAACCACCCCTGGAATAGACATTTTGATATTCTTTTCCCCAAATGCCGGCAACAAGTTCATCCATATAATTGGATTATCGGTTCGTGGATAAACACGATAAACATCCATGTCCCACGCCATTACATATTTTTTTGACGCAATATCGGTTATTATACGCGTAACTTCACGTTCGGTCTGGTAATTACCTTCAAATATTAATGTGTTATCTGACCAATCCACAATAAGATTTCTTACATCCGCACCATGCATTGCATCCAATAATGCCATCACGATTGTATCGTCATGAGGCATTTTAATTAACCATTTGGCACGATTAAATAATTTAATTTCACCCAACGCGGCATCATAAGAATAATACACGCGCCCCAACCGTGTAATCAAATCGACCGCATCCGACAAATTGCCTGATGCAATTGAACCAGAAACCTTTTCTATAACTTGCTCTTGTTCAACAACAACGATATCTGTTCCTTCAAGTAATTTATTTAATGCTGATGACACACCCTGCTTTTTAAAATCATAATCTGACACGGTTAAATCATCCGGTAACGCGTCACCCTTGTCCACACGTACTATTTCTATTTTTTCTTCGGGAACAACCGACACAACCGATTGGTTATCCCAATCAACGGTACAACGACGTGGTAATTCAATTGAAAAACGACGTGCTGTATCGGTGGTCAATGCCGCCTTTTTTGGGAAAATTGGCACAGAATTATCATCTATGACCAAATTATCAACGACCAAAACATTATCGTATTCAATTGTATTATTCTCATCAGGCGCCTGCATACAGCCGACCATCATCAGTCCAACAAAAATAAAATTCAATAATTTCTTCATATGTATCACCCGTGGTCTAAAAAGTTATATGTTCATTACCTTTTCGAATTCTTCCAACGTCATTTCATATATCGGTTTTTGTGACGGCGTTGTCAAAGCACGTACATGTTCAAACTGCGTCCGGAAACGTTCTATGACAGACGTGACTTCGACATCCGGTTTACTTTCTGACTTTAGCAAACGGTCACCATATTCTACAACAAATTCTAACACATCCGCCGCAAAAAAACGCCCAACATAATTTTCCATTGCAATTCCGCCTTTATTGACACAAATTGCAGACATAACCTTGGCAACCTGATTATAGAAATTTGCCAATTTAATAAAATTATCAACCGTTAATGCCATCTCTTTTCCCCCGATACTTTTACACATTATAAAAACTATTGCCACCAAAAGGCAATTAAATTATAATAGGAAACATGAGAATGTTGAAATTATTTTTATTTGCCGGAATATTCGGACTTTGCGCGTGCTCTTCCCCCAACGGGGGCAGTTTGGATGATGCGACTATTCTGAATTGGGAGAACGAATCTGTTACAACCGAACAGTTTGTCCGCGATCACAAGTCCTGTCTTGGCATAACACAACCATCATATATGCCACGTTCCCGTCTTGCGAAATTACTATCCCCAAACCAGAGTGCCCGTATGCCCGATTGGGATGGTTTATGGGTAACTTTTCAATCAAATGAATATCGTGACGTTGGGCAACGTGCTCTTTTGTCTGTTCCCCGTAATACAACATCGAAATCGGTCGGTTCTTACCGAAAATGCATGTTCAAACGCGGGTATCTGTTACGTGCCATGTAAAAATTTGCCTTCAAAACTTTCATATGCGTTAAAAGTATGGTATAATAAGCCATATGAAACGTAACTTATGGTTTTGGCTCTATTTTATTGTGGCAATATTGCTTGCCATATACTTTGCGACCAGAATCATTATGACGTTTATGGGACATGGTCCAATTTCTCAGGTTAAAAATATATCTATATCCGCCGATACAAATCACAAAGATTTAACTGCTATTGCGGCGGCGACCGGGATTTCACCAGGAACACATACATATTCTGTAAACCTTGAATTGGTTAATGCGCGGCTATTGACCACACCTGGTATTCGTGAATCTGCTGTACGCAGATTACCAAACGGAAATTTGGCCGTAAAAATACACCTTTATCGTGCGGTGGCTGCCTGGACCGATGGGACATATTATTACCCACTGTCGGCGGATGGGACCATTGTTAAACAACCAAGCGAAGAGAAGAAAACTGGTACGGTTGTATTCCGCGGCAATGTTCCAAAAGACATAAGCAAAATTACCAAGGCCGCAACAAACCTGATTGGTGATCTAGATTATCTTGAATTCGTTGATAATCGCCGTTGGAATATTGTAACAAGTGGCGGCATTATTGTAATGTTACCCGAAGAAGACCCTGACGCGGCAATCGCATCACTAATAGTATTAAATGATAAACACAAAATATTAAACAAGAATATTCAAACAATTGATATGCGGGACACGACACGGATTTTGGTCAAATGAATATGATAGATTCTGCATTTTTATGTCTTGATATTGGCACATGTGGTGTCCGTGGCATCGCGCACCGTATACGTAACGCAACAATTGACAACAGCAAATATTATTCAGTTGACGATTTTGACACTGTATTTGCATTGAAATCTGTCATTGATGAATTAGAACAACAAATCGGTATGCATTTTGATACAGCATATATAACAGGAAACTTTGGCCCTTCTCTTTTCAAAATGTCACCACAAAATACGGTATGGACAAATGACCATAAAATAACCCCCGCAGATATAAAAGCACAAATTACAAAAATAGATGTACCCGACGGTTTTTACCCAATGCATATTATTCCGTTGCGATATGACACACCAAAAATAAGAAATATGTTATCCCCTATTGGACATACCGATAGACAATTGGTATCTGCATATTCTGCATTATTCTTTGATAATGAATATATGAATAAGATATTGGAACTCTTGCGCCACGCGCATATTCAACCAATCGGATTCTATACACCGCATTTCTTGGAACACTCCGCATTTACATCCCAAAAAGATCCAATTATGTTTATTGATTTGGGCGCGGAAAACACAACTGTTTCAATATGGACACCGCGCGGTTTGGTTTGGTATGCCGCACCGGCAATTGGTGGGAATGATTTAACAAATACTATTGCAACAAACCTTGCACTTTCTTTTACCGAGGCCGAAAGGATAAAACGCAACGTTGCAAACCTTAAATCAAATGATATGGCACGTTTTAGTCCGGCCGACAGTGCATATGCGTTTTCTTGTGCGGATGTAAATGATATTGTGATTCCCTTTTATACAGATTTGATAAATGAAATTAAAACATTGGTTGCACCACAAATTGAAAAGTATGCGCCCACGCAAATTGTTTTAACCGGTGGGGGGGCAAATATAGACGGTATAATTGATATGTTATCACAAACATTTGATATACCCGTAAATGTTGGTGGACCCGACACGGTTGTTCGCGCATTGGCAAATTATATATGGCGAACCCAAGAATCACATCGTCAAAAATATATGGCACGTCTCGCCCGTATACAGCGATTTACCGATAAAATCGGTAAAATTTTTCACGGAAAAAAACACAATACGAAACAAAAAATTATACCAATTATGCCAAGCACATTGTGCTTTGATATGGGCGCCCCAGAAACATATACAATGTTCAGATCTGCGGGTATAAATGCGATTCATGTCGATATTATGGATGGGTTATATGTGGACAGAATTGCCGGTGGAATCGAAGAATTGCGCCGTATACGTGCATCATGGAATGGACATTTACATGTTCATTTAATGACCGAAGCCCCAGCCGAATGGGCACGCAGTGCGATTGAAGCAGGCGCAAATACAATTATACTTTCAACAAATACGGCGGGGGTACGTTCCGCGGTGCAAATTGTTCGTCGTGCGGGTCGCCGTGTTGGTGTTGGTATCGCATTGAATCCTGATACACCTGTGTCTTTGTTAAAAACAATTTTACGTGATTTAGATGAAGTGATGATTATGGCGGTTCCACCTGGTGCTGCGGGTCAAAAGTTCAATATTGATGTAATTAAAAAAATATCAGTCCTTGCCGCGACGCGTAAAAAATACGGATTAAAATTCATAATATCTGTAGATGGTGGAATAAATGATGAAACCGCAAAATTATGTTGGAACGCCGGCGCAGATGTATTGGTAAGTGGTTCATACCTTAAATCCGCACCTGACTTTCCACTTGCCGTTCAGGCACTTATGAAAAAACAATAAAAACTATTTTACTGTTATCTGTCGTCCATCGTCAAATTCAACTATATCAATATGCACCGTATTATCAGGCAACATATCAGATGCAATATCTGGCCATTCAATAAGTGTTATATCGTTTTGTATGGCATAATCTAAACCAATTTCGACCAATTCCGCAACATCAGAAATTCTGTATAAATCGAAATGTGAAATCTTGGTATCACCCGCAACATATGTCTGAACAAGTGTAAATGTCGGACTTGGTACCACGGTACCTTCACCACAAAGCGTCTGTATTATTGTGCGCGCAATTTCTGATTTACCAACACCCAAATCACCATGTAATGCAATTGTCACCGGTTGTTTAAGCGTCTTGGCAAATTGTTTCGCCCAATTTCTTGTCTCATCAATATTTTTGGTTATAAAGGTTTGTATCATTTTTTACTCCAATACCAATAAATCGTCTTCCATTTTTCGAATCGTATCACGTATTTCGGCCGCCGTTTCAAAGTCCAAGTTTTCCGCAGCATTCCGCATTTTTTGTGTTAACTTTTTTATCTCGCGCTTCATAGATTCTGCATCCCAAACCCCATCTTTACTATACAAGAATCTATGTTTTTTATCTGTTTTTTCTTGTGCGTCTGTAACCTCATCAAAGACGGCCTTGGATATAGTTTTTGGTGTTATTCCGTGTTCGGCATTATATGCCATTTGTTTTTCACGACGACGTGCGGTTTCGGAAAGTGCCGCATTCATAGAATCTGTCATAACATCCGCATATAATATCACACGTCCATTTGCATTTCGTGCCGCACGGCCAATTGTTTGTATTAATGAACGTGTGGAGCGCAGGAACCCCTCCTTATCTGCATCCATTATTGCAACCAATTCGCATTCGGGAACGTCCAACCCTTCGCGCAAAAGATTTATCCCAACCAACACATCAAATTTTCCCATACGCAAATCACGCAATAAATCAATACGTTCCAATGTTTCTATATCGCTATGCAGGTATCTTGCACGAACCCCATTTTCAACGAAATAGTCCGTCAATTGTTCCGCCATTTTTTTCGTAAGTGTTGTAACAAGTACCCTGCCCTTGGTCGCTTTAACTTCGGCCAATAAATCATCAACTTGATTTTTAATTGGACGCACAACACATTCTGGGTCTAATAATCCGGTTGGCCTGATTACCTGCTCTGCGACGATTCCCCCGGATTGATTCATTTCCCATTCCGCAGGTGTCGCCGAAACAAAAATCGTCTGTGGACGCATTGCATCCCATTCATCAAATGTTAATGGTCTGTTATCAACACATGACGGCAAACGAAAACCATATTGCGCCAAAGTTTCTTTACGTGCCCTGTCCCCACGTGACATCGCACCGATTTGCGGAACCGTTACATGACTTTCGTCAATAAATAAAATCGCATCCTTGGGCAAATACTCAAATAATGTCGGTGGTGGTTGACCCGGCGCACGCCCAGACAAATACCGCGAATAGTTTTCAATACCGCGACATGTTCCGGTTGTTTCCATCATTTCTATATCCATATTTACGCGCTCACGCAAACGTTGTTCTTCAATATATTTCATATTTTCGTGAAAATATTGTAACCGTTCATTAAGGTCATCGCGTATTTGCCCAATTGCCTGAACCACCGATGGCATTGGTGTCGCATAGTGGGTATTTGGATATACCGCGACCCGATCTATCTTAAATAACTTTGCACCGGTCAGAGTATCGAATTCCCAAATCTCTTCAATTTCATCACCCCAAAAAGAAATTTTCCAGGCCCTATCTTGACTGTGTGACGGGAATATATCCAATGTATCGCCACGCACACGAAAAGAACCACGATCAAACGCAATATCGTTTCGTTTATATTGGATATTTACTAATTCACGCATAACATCATCGCGCCCCATCATATCGCCGGCCCTTAACACAAGTTTCATCCCAGAATACTGTTCCGGTGTTCCCAGGCCATATATAGAAGACACCGAAGAAACAACGATAACATCACGTTCTTCTAACATTGCACGTGTCGCACTGTGTCGCATACGATCCAATTGGTCATTTATAGATGCGTCTTTATCAATATATGTATCTGTTGTTGGAACGTATGCTTCGGGTTGATAATAATCATAATATGACACGAAATATTCCACATGATTATGCGGAAAAAATGACTTCATTTCAGTATATAACTGCGCCGCAAGAATCTTGTTCGGCGCCATCAATAATGCCGGCCGTCCCAATTCGGCAATAACATTCGCCATTGTAAATGTCTTGCCAGAACCCGTTACCCCAAGCAAAACCTGGGAACGACGCCCTTCTTGGATGCCTTTTACCAAATCAGATATGGCGACCGGTTGGTCGCCCATTGGTTTGTAATCACTTTCAAGATTAAAAATTTTTTTGTTCACATCATAGAGTATAATCCATTATAATAAAAAAACAAGAGGACGAGAGAATGCCGATAAAACCACGCCATAAACGCAGAACTTTTTGGGTAATTATTATACTAATTGCATTGGTAATTATGGGGTTAATTGTATTACCGTCATTTATCAACCTAAATAAAATGCGCGACCGCATAGAATCCGCGATTCTGGCACAAACAGGTGTTGCCACACAAATTAATGGTGATATAACTTTTGGTATTCTTGGACGCACAACCATAGTCGCACACGATGTCCGCCTGCCCCATGGGACGGCAAAAAAGATTGCGGTAAAAATACCTTTTATGGGATTATTCAATCCATTGGGGACAACACTGACCGGTGAAATATCCGCAACCGGCGCAAACATACAATTAACATCATTGGCGGCATTAAACCTTAAATACGACCTTGTGGTCCATGATTCTGTTGTTAGATTTATGGACAAGAATTATTACATAATAGATGGCGTGTTTAGCAGGGGTACATTTAATGGACTGATTAGAACCGGACAACATAAATATGACATAAGGTTCAACAACAAAGAATTTACAGTTAAAAACAAAAATATGAACCTGGATATTCGTGGCGAATTGTATCCATCAGGTGCAGCAAGTGGAACATTAGAAATATCAACCGACAAAATCAATTCTTGGTTCGAATTTTCGGAACCAAAAATAACAAGACATGTCAACTTGGTTACTGATTTTTGGTGGGATGGTGCATACGGGTTTAAATTCTATGATATGACCGCAAATAATGTTCATGGGAACATAGACCTTGAATCAAACGGTTGGCGGAATATAAACCTAACTTCGGATAATACCGATTTTGACTTTTCTTTTTTGGCAAAGGGAACAAAAATATTACGCAACACGCGTCTAAATATCGATTTTACAGGTATGTTAAAATTTGAAAATCGTGATTTTAGACACATCAAAATAGACGCTGTTGGTACAGAACAATATGTTCAAATAAATGAAATCGTTGCGGATGACAGTATATTCATGGGCGGAACAATTGATGCCAATGGTGCGCATAATATTATGATTCATACAAATATAGATGACACCCCAACACAATGTCTGTTTTCTGGGACGCCGGAAAAATGGGAATGTCAGAATTTCAAATATGGAAACATTACCGGTGTTATAAAAACAACCAAGAATTCTGTTGTTGCAAATATTACATCCAATACCCAAATTACCACAAAAGAACTTAGTACCTATGTATCACGTATCGGCAAAAAAAATGTAGATATCAAATTCAAATTCGCGAATATGGGTGGCCGATTTATATCAAATAAAAATGGAACAAAAACAGAATACGATTACGTGTATGGTAAAAATCTGCATTGGTTGAACCCGCATATAAAATTATTACCAGAATTTATGATGAATGATGTCGGCAATATTATATGGACGGATAAAACAATGTCATTTATTCCTAATTCTGGTGAATGGTCGTTAACCTTACAAGATAACTTCTTTTACCTAACTGGGAACAGTATCAAAAAATGGTTTCCCAAAATAGATATGCGCATAGTGAATGATTTCGCATATGTCGCATCGGGTTTTTATAATGACCAAGGCGATATTTCCGATTTAACAATAAAAATTGCCGGTCATGTGTTTACTGGTACTGCTAATTCAGACAGTATCACTTTACATACCGATACATTGATATTGAAAGAATTCCTTAATCAAGAATTCTTTGACAGGTACGAAGAAATGGAATTTTTGGCGAATTCACCTATACTTTTACCATTTGATTTTGAACGCAATATATATCTAAGTGTTGATACATTACTGTATGATAATAATGCATATAAAAATTTCGTCTATGCTTTGAAATCTGGCACACAGACATTTTCTATCACCGATAATTCACGAGGCAATTTATTGGCCACAATTATACGCGAACGTTCCGAATATGATATATTCTTGCAATTAAATAGATTTGTTATAAATGGTGAATTACTGCGTCGTAATTTCCCATTGAATATTGCCGATACATCAATTACCGCCGAAATGCAATTGCACACAAATGGCCATATTGCACACGATATTTGGTATAATATGATAGGTGATATAGATTTAACATTTGACGGTGGTTACATAAATGGTATTGGTATAGATGAATTTTATGCGAACACGGAAAATCTTTCACGCCTTAATGTCGAAGACTATCTTATTACCGCACTTGAATCTGGCACGACCCGTATCAAGAATATGCGCATTATCGGTAAATATGAACGCGGTAATTTTGAAACGACAACACCATTGACAATTGCCGTTCGTCACGCCGATATTGTGGGAGCATTGAACATCACAGATAATATGATGACAACCAAACTTGACATAACAATGCGTGCAACCGCCCCGGACCCGGTCACAGTATCTTTAACGGTTGCACCAAACGGGAAACGCGGATATTCAATGTCAGAACTCATGCGATATTTTGACCCAGCCTTTATGCGAGAGTTTATAAAAACGCATAATCGGTTCTAGAACGGCTTATTCAAATGGTTGTTTGCTATCTCTTTTTACCGCGCGGATATGCCCAATGTCCTTTGTGCGTTTCATAAGACCTTGCTAAACGGGCGTCTAATGCAAGTGCATATAAATTTACAGCCGGTGCAATAACATATTCATCGCCCATTCTTTTGACTGCGTTAATCAAATCGCAAACTTCACGAACCTTGGCCCCAGAATATCTAATATCATCAATACTTTTGCGTGAATCGTACCAGGTCCATGGTTGAATATGTCTGCATAATACCCGACCATAATCTTTGAGAAAATAATTAGAACTAACAAGATCATTATCTTTGTTATTTATTTTATAATACGTACTTAAAAATGTGCCGAAACTTTCTAAACATTTTTGTTTTGGGCGATTAAATGTATAACCACCAACATACCCGCTTATGTTTTTAGTTAAAGGGAGATTAGTATAAAAAGGTTCTGACTTTGATTCTGGTTTTGGATCTAATTCTGATAATGCCTGGTCAAGACATTTTTGTAAATCATTAACATCTGCCGATAAATAACCAACCGCGGATTTTATATCTTTATTATCAATGCATTGACCGAACTCATATGTTCCATACAAAATACTGGCCAACACTATCAACATAATTTGTTGTGCCTGGGATTTAGTTAATTCATTGGTCCCCATTTGTACGCCATATAATACCACCATTAATTTGTGTATACGTTGCCCGATTTCTTTATCTGATGACATTTTATATTTTGCCGCCAATTCGGCGCCCCTATTTTCGGGGACACTAAGCCCCCGCACAAACGTATCACGTTTTGCAATATCTGCCGCCATTTTTTTCTCGTCAGTTATCACCCGCAATTCCGACATACTTTTTTTACCGTCTGACATATTCGTATCCCTATTTGTTATTCTATTAAAGTTATTTATATATCGAACGCAACATACCACAAAAACCAACAATGTCAATTAAAACACCCGCAATCCTGCGGGTGTTTAGTTTTGGTACTTTATATTTAGTTCTTTTTACGAACCTGAATATGTACGTCACGCAGTTGCTGTTCGGTAACCTCGTTCGGTGACCCCATCAGCAAGTCCTGACCGCGTTGGTTCGCCGGGAACGCGACAATTTCACGCAAACTGTCGCCATTGCCCAATATTTCGGACACAACACGTTCAATACCGAACGCGCATCCACCGTGTGGTGGCGCACCATATTGGAACGCAGTGTACAGGCCAGAGAAGTTCTTTTCAACCGCCTCTATTGGATAACCGGCGATTTCAAAACATTTCTTCATAACATCTGGGTTATAGTTACGCAGGCCCCCACTGCAGATTTCGATACCGTTTAACACCATATCAAACTGTGCCGCCTTGATTGTGAAAGGATCACGTGTGGACAGTTCTTCCAATGTTGCAAGTGGATACGAGAACGGATTGTGTGTAAACATTGGTGCACCACCGCGTTCTTCATCGGGTTCAAAGAACGGGAAATTATCAACCCAACAAAATGCAAAGTCGCGTGGTTTTACTAAACCTAAATCCGCACCAAGTTTGTTACGCAATTTACCTGCGGCCTTGGCTGCAACTTCAACATTGTCACATATAAAGAACAATGATGCATTATCGCCTGCAATTTCATGTAACTTTGCAATACGGTCTGCGTCCAATTTCTTGGAGACTGGACCTTTGGCCTCTTCTGCAAATACGATATAGCCAAGTCCGCCAAGACCCAATTCTTTGGTTGCATATTCACCAAGTTTATCAAACCACGAACGTGGTTTGTCCGCACTATTTGGTGCCGGAACCGCACGAACAACCGAACCGTTTTCAATTGCATTTGCAAAGATTCCGAAATCAGACCCACGGAATATTTCGGTTACATCGCTAATCAAAATCGGATTCCGCAAATCCGGTTTATCGGATCCATATTTCAACATTGCATCATCAAATGAAATATGCGGAATATCAGGATATACATTTGCATCAGACGCAAATGTTTTAACCATTTCTGGAATAACAGCCTCGCCAACAGCCTGAATATCTGGCAAATCGACAAAAGACATTTCCAAATCTAATTGATAAAATTCTAGCAAACGATCTGCGCGTAAATCTTCATCGCGGAAACATGGTGCAATTTGGAAATAACGGTCAAAACCCGACACTTGTAACAATTGCTTAAACATCTGTGGGGCCTGTGGCAACGCATAGAACTTACCATGATGCAAACGCGATGGGACCAAGAAACTGCGCGCACCTTCGGGCGAATCTGCGGTAAGCAACGGTGTTTGAAATTCTGAAAATCCTAAATCCCACATTTTATCACGCAACCATTTCATCATCTTGTTGCGCATTAAAATATTGTAATGTAATTTTTCACGGCGCAAATCAAGGAAGCGGAACTTGTAACGTAACTCTTCACTTGTTTCATCATCGCCAAATACTTGGAACGGTAAAACCTCGGCCGATGTTAAAACATTCCATGATTCGACACTTATTTCAATTTCACCGGTTGGAATTTTTTCGTTTATTTGTGATGCGTCACGCGCAACAACCTTACCCACGACCTGCAATACCGATTCTGGACGTACGCGTTCCAAATCTTCATTTCCGCCATCAAGAACAATCTGCGTAATTCCATAATTATCGCGCAGGTCAATAAATAACAAAGACCCGTGGTCACGTTTACGATGAACCCAACCAGACAGGGTTACGGTTTCCCCAACATTCTTGGCGGTCAATTCACCGCACGTATGTGTTCTGTATTTTGATTTCAGTGATAACATTTTCGTCCCTTTTATCTTTGGGCGACAAAAAACGGCAAGGTTTCTGGCACCCATTGGTTAAACATATTTCGGGGCGCATAAATCTGGCTATGCGCGGTGCCACCCGAATTTATCACTTTTTTGTTTTTGAATCCGACTCCGTGGTTGTTGGTCACATCACCGCCAACATTCAAAACTTCTATGTATTCTACAAATGATTTTTACGGTTTGCAAGAATTATAAATTACATGGCTTTTTCTTTAATCTTTCCTAGTAAAACAGGATTCTTATTGGTAACAATCCAATCTCCACCTATACACATTATATCAAACAAAAGTTTCCCAGTGTCATCATAAAAAGAAACCTCTCCATCGGCTCCAACATAGTCAGGCCTATCGTAAATAGCCTTCATACCGACCGTTGGAACAAACCCCAAACTCTTGGGTAAAACCATACCTCGACCAACAAACGGTATTTCGCCTTTTTCATCGGTAAAATCCAGCGTATACGCATCTCGGCTTTCAACGACACCTGAAACAACCTTTCGTACAAAGGATCTCAATAACCCATTCCCAACAAAACGTGGAACATATTTATCATAACCAGACATCTTTGAACTCCCAACATATTTTGTATTTGCGTATCTACATACCCGTCTTCGTTCGCTTCACTCACTACGCTACAACACTGATTTTTTTAACCGTGCGCAATGCGCGGGACAACAAAAATTCGTGGTGCCCTAAGCAAGAATCGGACTTGCGACTCGTCCTTACCAAGGACGTGTTTTACCACTAGACTATTAGGGCAATTCGTAAAATCACGGGCAAATTATACGGACATCCAGAAAAAAATCAAGCAAAAACCGCCCTGCCCGATTTTTTATATTATTTTGTATTTCTTTAATTCCACCTTGTGTTCCATTGATACCCGATACGATTCGGTCGCCTTTTGGATGGCGCGGTTATGTGTCCATGTATCAAGCACCCTATTCTTGAAATATTGCAATATATGCCTCCACTGTTTTGCGGCGGCCGTTGCAAAATACCACGCACGCATCATATTTATATAATATTCATCTGATTTTATATTGGCGACCATATCGGCATATTTTGTATCAAACCCATCATCCAAGAAATACCGCATCAGGCATAATACCGCGAAACGCACCGTATATGTGTGCTTTGATTTAATCCATTTTTTAATATATGGCAATAATTTGTCGGCATTTTTGGCAAAAACACGTGGGGACATCTGGTCGCATGTCGCCCAATTATCAACATATGATAAAAAACTATCCACCGCCGAGGCCGCAGAATCAAAATCACGAAAATCAGATATAATAAATGCATGCAATTGATTTTCCTCAAAATATTTATGTGGCAAATTCTTAATAAAATCATCCGCCGTATCACGCATTTGTCGCGCCAAGGCACGAAGTTCTGGTGTCCGTACACCAATAACAGACATTTTATCAACCGTTGGTAATAGTGCAGATTGAAAATCCCTGTATACGGTGTCTTGCAACGCATACAGGGATTTTAAGATATCGTCTTTTGTCGTCATTATTCTAAATTATCTTTTATCCATTTTTCAACTGCATCACGGGCATCAGATACATTTGAACCATACAACGCCAGCCCCGGTTTAACATCCACACCTTTTAACAGATTTTTAATATCATCCACACTTTCCCCCAGGTGCGAACCTTCGTGCGTAACAAACGGCATAATTATTTTACCCTTGAAATCATACCGTTCTAAAAATGTAAATACCGCCATTGGGTACGTTCCCCACCATACTGGTCCACCAATAAAAATCACATCATATTCAGACAAATCGCCCGCCGGCAATGTTTTAAGTGTCGGTCGAACATCTTTGGTCTTTTCCTGTTGGGCGATATCAGTACATTCATTATAGTCGTTTGGGTATTCGTTTTTGGTTTCAATTCTAAACATATCTGCGGACATAATATCACGAATATATTCGGCAACAACCTCTGTATTACCCTTGACCAGGTTAACTATTCCACCCCCGAACCAGTTTTGCCCAGTATGTGAAAAATATGCAACTAATGATTTCATAATTTCTCCTTTTCCGACAATGATACACAAAAACCGTAAAAGTTTTAATAATTTTTTTAATCACTCACCATAAAAATTTTTAGGAATAACACCAAAAATATGATAAAATATTCGTATGCGTAGAGAGATTGGTATTTTTTGTATTTTGGCATTTGTGTATGGCCCGGCACTTTGTGATTCCACCCCTTTGAGTGAACAAATTGAGAACGTACGTGCACAATGTTCTGGCATATCTTCCAAAATGGATGGATTAAAACGCATGGCCGGAATCAATACCGCCATTACGTCTGTTGGCACGGTTGCGGGCGGTGTTGGATTGGGTACCGGTATAGCCAAGGCAAAAGTGGATAAAATAGCCGAGCAATTAGAGGCAGAATTACAGGCAGAAATTGATAAATTGAGGCAATTGGCCACAACACAAACACATATTGATTATATACCACAATCTAACATACCTGCGGGACAAACGCTAATATCGGACGATTCACCAACAACCAGTCAGCCCCAAGCACAACTGCAAACCGATCAGGCGGACATTGAAAAACAACAGGCAATAATAAAACAAAAACAGGCCGAATTGGATGCCGCAACACAAAAGTCAAAAACACTGGGTAATGTTCGCACGGGCACACTTGCCGGCGCGGCGGTAACCGACGCGGCCGGAACAATAATCGCGGTAAAAAATCGTGTTGATGATGATTTACAACAACGCATTGATAATTGTGCACTTGCGGTCCAAGAATTGTCCAAGGCATCCATTCAGGCACAAATGGAAGAACAAGACAACACATTATTAACACGGGCCCAAAATATTGTCCAAGGGTGCAATGAATGGCGCACAATTGACCTGTCTAAGATAAACAAACGTGCAACGGGTGCGGCGATATCATCGGGTGTTGGTACCGCGATGGCAATTGCTGGAACCGCGACCAGCGCATCTGCAAATTCTGACCGCATACGGGACAACAATACCGACCAAGGCAAACAGAAAGAGAAGAACCTAAACACTGCATCAAATGTTTTGGCGGGTGGAACCACGGTGGCATCTGGGGTGGCGGTAGTATTTAATGCAACACAAATCAAGGCAATAAAAGATGCGTTACAGGTTGCAGAAAATTGTGAAAAGGCACTTAACCAATGAAGAAATTATTATTAATTTTACTGACTGTTTTATATCCCTTCGTTGGAATTGCCGATGACCCACCTGGCAGATACCCATCACCGTTTAACGAACCCTATCCACAAGCATCAAGAAGTGTTTTTGCAGACGACAATGATATAGAACTAGTATGGTCATACGCCGCGTTGGCTGATACCATAAATGAAATGAATAAACAATGTAACCCGGTATCTATTCAACAACTTACGGCTATTGGAAATTGGGTTCGCAACAATGGCGCAAAATTTTCTAAACATCAACTCGCTTGGGTCTGCAAGCAAACCGGTCTTCGTGACATTAATAGAGCCTACATAGATGATAAAGGCAACAAATTAAAGTGCGAATTACCAACAAAAAATTGCCACAATAACAATTGTGGTGAAGTTAACTATACCCCATTTGCCGGATGTAATATATTCATAACGACATTTATTGATAAAAATGAGCAATACCGCAAAATTTTAAGTTTTAACAAACCAGGAACATATGTAAAGATACATAACCCTGACAAAGTATACAAAATCATTGATGTTGTGTTGGCAAATGACTATTGGGTAAATAATGAAGTAAATTTAGAATCCAACACATCCGATAAAAATACAATGATATATGTGGTTGATAATGGGAATATTACCCCATTATTAGGGAAAGATGGTCAACCTTTGCACACACATACAAACGATATGTTTATTAACACATCTGCCGCCCAACAAGAAACCGGTGCATTTCGTGGTGCATTTACCAACAGTTATATATTCTGGGAGAGCGATTTTACATGGCTAATTGAAGACAAATACGATGAAAATCGTGGTTTGCTCACTGCTACTATTGAAAATGCACATAAAAGCTTTCCGGGACGCGAGTATGATATTCATGAACTAGATCAAGCTAAAAGAATGAGAATTTATGGTCAAACCGATACCGATGTGAATACAAATGCGGTAATATTCCATAATAAGGTCGCACACTTTGATTGGTTGGGGCATTGGCTATTCGGGGCAAATCTTGCTGAATCAACGCTCCCCGAAGAATGGGGTAAATGGGCGGCACATCGCCTTTCACATGGTGATACCAAAGAACCACTAAACTTACAACAAGCATGGCAACTGGGTATGGAATGGGTACGAGAAAATTTATCCAAAAGAAACGAGACGTTTGCACATCACGTGGCTCGAACCCCAGATGAGGCATACAGTATGGCAAAATCGAATGTAATAGCAAGTTACGGCCCAACAGATATATCCTGTCGTGGAAATTGCAATGCACTAACTCAACTTGATGTTGTTATATGCACATCTAATCAAGGCATTTATCCATACGTACGTGAAGAATATGTCTTTCAATCAATATGTGGTACCAAACAAGATTTAAGTGACCCATACGGTGGTGCTCTGTTTAGACCGGGTATGAGATAAAAAAAAGACCCAAACTTGGGTCTTTTTTATTTAACGGTGTGCTTCTTTTTCCAATTTGTAATAAACAAGCTTTGACACATCAAGAACCTTGCAGTCTCCACCAGTATAGTATGAAAATTTATCATCGTATCCTGATGCAATAACTGGGAACCCGTGTGGATCTGGGACAAATACGCGTTCAGAATCACCCACAAATCCAATACCAATGAATACCTTGGTGTGCCCAGAAAATCTAACAATTGAACCAACACCAATATTTGCAAAATCCGCCGGTTCTGGATTTTCTATAAAGGCATCCGCAACCTTTTCACCATATTGCTCATTAAAATATGAAAGCAATTTGTCACCGTTTTCCAGTGCACTCGGGCGCCCTTGTCTGCGATTAAACAAATCAACTCTGCCCGTTTGGGTCAAACCAGAACGGACCTGTGCCCTTTGTATTGCGGTTGTTGCCGCCTTGTTACAATAATTGCGATCCAAACGAAATGCCTTGCCTGGTGTTGTTAAACCATAATTAATAGAATCAATAACCATGGCCATTTCTTTGACAACAGTTTCACCAAAAAGTTTGCTAATTTTTTCGTTGGAATAATTTGTCCAATTGATAGTAGGAATAGATGCCGGGTCAAAATATGCACGGTTCATTGCCACCGGATTAAATGTTTCCGCCGTTATACGTTCACCCGTCACAGGATCAACATATTCTGTACGGAACGTAGTTAACGCCTCTTCTTCACGTTCTTCCATAGTTTTTGGTTTTGAACCATTATGTCCAAAGATTATACCACCTAACGTAAAACCAATTACAAATGTACAAATTGGTATCACATGATTTCTTTTTTTCATTTATGCACTCCTTACTATATGGATGATATAGTATAGACCAAAAATACAAATTGTCAATACAAATATATAATTTTTTGTGGCGATTATCCAAAAAATGAAAACCAGGATAGCCCCGGTTTGAATTTTGGTAGCGGCGAAGGGATTGCACATTCCCATCGCTGTGCGACGGGAACCCTTTCCACTCGTAAGGCTCGATCGGCGCATACGCCCGTTCTCGCCAACTATCGTGTCGGACCCGGGGTCCTTATCTTTCTCTACTAACCAAAAATTAAACCCCGAATAAATCGGGGTTGAATTTTTGGTAGCGGCGAAGGGATTCGGACCCCTGACCAAAGGATTATGATTCCTCTGCTCTACCACTGAGCTACGCCGCCATACTAAAATGACCGCATTATTATAACAATAATTTTCTCAATTGCAAGAATTTCTGTCAAGATATATAAATAATATGAATTTGTTCCGCTTTTTGACATTTATTATTTTATATATCGTATTTGTAAATATCGCAAAGATATTGTATAATGTTTGGTAATGAAAGCCGTTGTTGCAATTTTATGTTGTGTGTTTTGTATGCCCGTATTTGCATTCACGGGATATAATCCGTTTATGCGTAATCACAATAATCAGTTATCATTCTTCATTGGCCAGGGTGTAAATAGCGGTTTCATTATTCCACCACCAACCCAACTAGTACCATTTTATATATTTAACTTGCAATATTCGCAGCCAACGACGTTTTTTGGTCTGCCTGCGCGTCAGTCGCTAAACATAGGACAAACACTTGGATTTTCAGATAAATATGGTTGGCATTGGCGCGATTATACTATTCCTATGATAATGATGTCTGGTGATGTTTTGTTGGCCGATTTTCGTGATTTTTATTTTGCTGGTGGGGCGGGGGTCGGGCTCCAGGCCAAAGAAAACGAACGTCTTGGCGCGAAACTGCTATTTCAATTTAAATTGACCGCGGGATTGCATATTAATGATAAATGGGGAACAGAAATTTTTGTTCAACACTTTTCCAATGCGAATACCGCCCTACAAAATTATTCCTATGCCTTTTATGGACTTGGGGTTACGTATAATTTCTAATCTACCAATCTATTGGTTTTTGGCCATGCGAAATCAAGTATTCATTTGCCTTGCTAAAATGCTTGCATCCAAAAAATCCCCTGTATGCAGAAAGTGGTGATGGATGTACACTTTTTAGAATCAAATTACTATTGGCATCCACAAATTCTGCTTTGCGTTGCGCGTATGAACCCCAGAGCATATAAACAACACCCGTCTTTTTCGCAACCGCCCTAATAACCGCATCCGTAAATTGTTCCCATCCATGTCCGGCGTGCGATGCCGCCAAATGTGCCGCCACAGTCAGGGTTGAATTTAACAACAAAACACCCTGCTCTGCCCAATGGGTTAAATCGCCATTTGTTGAACTGGGCCGTCCAATATCTGTTTCAATTTCTTTATAAATATTTATCAATGATGGTGGTGGCGTAATACCATTTGGCACAGAAAAACAAAGACCATGCGCCTGACCGGGTTCATGATATGGATCTTGGCCAATGATTACAACACGCACCGCATCATATGGACAAAGATTAAACGCATTAAAAATATTTTTTGGAGCCGGATAAATTTGTTTGCCTGCCAAATACTCACCGCGCACAAAATCAGTCAGTTTGATAAAGTATTCTTTATCAAATTCGTCCGATAAAACACGTTTCCAAGATTCTTCTATTTTTACATCCATATACACCACCTACAATTTAATCAATCCAATTTGACAAGATTTCCATAATACTACATCTATATATCCGCGTGGCAATTTTGTTGCGGTCACCAAATGCGCAAACATATCATCACACGCATTTTTTATATCCGGTGTTAATTCGTCTGTACGGCAGATTCCGGCATATAGCGCCCCAAGGCGTCTTATCCATACATCATATTTTACCGTATCAACACCCAAATTCCGTGCCAAATGATTCGCAGTTATTTTTCCAATATGTGGCAACTTTGCCAAATATCTCAACCTTTCTTCATCGGTACCACATACATAAAACCCATCGCATAATTCTTTACGATTTTCCCAAATCTTGCATATCGCCGATATTTTATTTTTGTTATGAAACATTTGGAACAGACCGTCAAAATCTGCACCATTTTTATAAATATAATCCATAATATTTTTATGAATACGCTTCGCGGTTTTCTGCGAAAAACCGCCGGCCAAAATCACATACGCGCACATTTCGGCAAACGCATCAGGTGAAAATTTATGGGGATTTGCCAAATTATCACGAATTTCATCAAAAGATTGCGCGTCACTATCTGCGCCACACGCGCGAATTTGCTTTTCCAAATCAAAAAACCATTGCGCATCAAACATTACCACCACCAACCCTGCCAGACAACATTTTGCGTTTATATGCCTCTAATATCTTTGGATCGATCTTCTTATGTTGCGGTTCTTTGTCGGCAAACATTTCTTCTACTTTCCCTTTTCCTTGCACATAATTCGCTATATGCTGTTCTCTACTTAATTGCGGTTTTTCCATTCTGAAATCATAAGGTGCATCTTTACCAGATCTATCTAAACTACGTTGTTCTATTGAACTATTGCTATGTGCTTGTTCACGTACGGTCGTATTTAATCTGATATCATCAGCGCCCAATTCTGTTTTTGCACCTGTGTTTTCTTCTTTCTTTTCCAATCCGGGTTTATATTGTGCATTTGGCACCGGTATCTTCTGATTCTGTCCTTGTTGTCTTTTCAGGTCTAATGTATCTAGATGATTAAGTACAACATCTCTTAATCTTGTAGAGCCATAGTTAAATTGTTCCTGGTCACCAGAAAGTTCTTTGACTCTATCAAAAACATCCCTATACTCTTTTTTCATATCTTCTGGCAACAGCCACTGTTGCGAAAGGTCTTTCAAGGCGAACATCATCCGTTTGAATGATTCAGGGTCTCTATCTTTGTGGTGTGACAAAACCTCTTCCAATCCGTATATCAAATCTTCGTAATCTTCTGGCTTTTTTTCACCTGCGTTAACCTTATCATTGGTCATATCTTCGCGTTGCATTAGATTTTCTGGACGTGGCGAAACATCTTTGTTTTCTTGTTTCTTGGATAAATCTGCGCCATGCGCCATATCATCTGGTCCAAGCATCTGCTGTGGCTGTTCCTCCTGTCCAAAGCCCTTATTTATTGCATCCATTACCGCCTCGTAATTAGGCAAGCCGTTTTCAAACGTATCTCGTGATATTTTATAATATTCATCTGCTATATCTTTCAATTTTGGATTTCTTAATGCCTGATGAAAATCACTGAACAATTTATTGCTTTCTTGCAATCCTTCCAACCCAGGATTTTCTGACCATTTAGCCCTGGTTTCATGTAACCTTTCCCATAAATGTCTTAAATTTTCTAATGCATTCTCTTCAGTTTGAGATTCGGTTTTTGCTTCTTTGACCACATTATTATGTACAATTGTTGGTGAAATATTTTCGTTTTCTTTTTGTCTATGTTTTTCTTGTTTAGGTTCATTACCCAACTCTTTATCTATCAACTCCAACAATTTTGTCTGATTATAATCAATATCTCCCATATGCGCATCAGTGGTATAAAACTCCATTGTGAAATCTTCCAAACCGGGGTCTTTGAGCGCATTGTTATACGCGTCACGCACCTTATTAAGTTCAACAAAAGAAACCGGTTTTTTAGACGCCACTGCACGATACTCGTTTATAGCATCTTTCAACCTTAACATGGCCTCTTTTGTTTTTGGGTCCATTTTTTCTTGTTCGTCTTCGCGTTGCATTAAATTTTCTGGCCGTAGAGAGACATCCGCGTTTTTTTCTTTGTGTTCTAATCCGTCCCCATGTGCTTCATCTTTCCTGATTTGCTGTTCTTGAACTTTATCCGTGGCTTCACTTTCCTTTTGAGATTTTTTACCGTCTTTTACAAACGCTTTTTTAACATCATGTACAACAGCATTTGCGGTTTTATCCAATACATTTCCGGCTTTTTCCAAAACTCCTGTTCTTGCCGGACCGTCATTTTTTTCTTCTTTTTCTGCCACCTTATCCAATCTTTTTTGTATTATACTCTGAAATTCATCGTATGCGGATCTTTGTTGATCGTTATTAAACATAAAATCTTTCATATGATGCAACGGTTCTGACAACCGCAATGCCGTTGCTTTGGAGATTTTATCTTCTTTTAATGCATCCTTGATTATATTTCCTATATTACTAAATTCAACAACAGCCGACAATGCACCGTTTTGTTCAGAATACGCATCGGCATATTTTTCCATTGCATCTTTTATCTGTTCTAGAACTTCTTTGGAATCTTTCTCGCTATTTTGAGCGGCATCTTTGTCAAATTCTAACGAATTGGTCATTTGTTCATACGCATCGTCAAATTGTAATAAATGCTTATCTGCAACAGTATTTAATTCGTTTACTATACTATCGATAATAAGCCTATTGTTTTGAAATAAATCATCATAATCTTGGAGCATCTGTTGAGATATAAGCTTATCTTCACCGGCTTCGCCCACCTCTCTTTTTATCTGCTCTAAAAGAGACATTCTCTCCTGCTGATTGGCATACCCCAGGTTAGACACCAATCTTTTAAAATACTCTAATCTTTCTAATGTTCTATTTTCATCCATAATGCCGGCCTTTATGGTGAAATTATATCACATTTATTGACGATTTTTCTTAAAATTTTGAATTAATCGCAATAAATTACTATTATCACTTTTTTCTGCATCGGCCTGTTGTAATAATTTATTTCCGTTTCTGAAAACATCCGTCTCATCTTTGATACCAAGAATCTTTTTCAACTCATGATATCGTGCAATTTTTTCGGTGTCTTCGGTATGGTGGGCAATACTATGGACAACGTCATGTTCCAGTGCGACAAATTCAGCCATTAACCTGTCTTCTTCGGTTTCTGGTTTTTCCTGCCTGTTTGTAAAAACAATCGTCCCATCATCTTGGATGACGTATTTATCTGCCATTTGATTGGCCCTTTATGTTATACATCCAAATTTGCATCCAGTGCGTTTTCAACAATAAAGTCACGACGGGGTTCAACAACATCCCCCATCAACATGGATACAACCGCATCGGCCTGTGATGCATCATTCACGGTAACCTGGAACAAACTGCGATGATTTGGATCCATCGTGGTTTCCCACAATTGTTCCGCATTCATTTCACCAAGCCCTTTGTACCGTTGAATCTTTAATCCGTTCTTGGCATATTCAAATGCGGTATTCAACAAATTAAATGCCCCCCAGATTTTCTGTGATTTTGTCTTTACGGTCAATATCGTTGGTTTCGAGAATGTATCCATCAATTCGTCACGACCAGACATACGACGCCATGCACTAATCTCCGCAGAATTCAATTTCTCGCGCGAAAGCAAATAACTTTCTGTCACACTACGCAACGTACGGGTAATTGTAATTCCGGCATCATTGGCAATAACCTTCCAACCGCGTTCGAATTCCAATTCTTGTGCATCTAACATTTTCGCCGCCGCATCGCAATTTTCGGCTGATTCAGAATCAAACACACGATTCAACGCCAAACTTTCTACAAACCGCAAAGGCATTATATGGTTAAGCGGTTGCAAGACATTACGCATATCCAAAACCAAATCTAATAACCGTTTCAAATCAG
Source organism: uncultured Pseudomonadota bacterium (assembly GCA_947306185.1). Lineage (GTDB taxonomy): Bacteria > Pseudomonadota > Alphaproteobacteria > Rs-D84 > Rs-D84 > Enterousia. The sequence goes on from CAMZFU010000001.1 coordinate 41,039, forward strand.
CCCCAGATATTTGCGCACCCGACGCAATCTGAACAATACCATCGGTTGCCAATTGGTCCATTAAATAGTCATCCATTTCGCGTTGGTTTTGCAAATAAATCTGCTGTTTACCACGGGTAACACCGTATAGCGGCGGTTTTGCAACATATATATAACCACGTTCAATCGCGGCCGGCATATGACGATAAAAGAACGTCATCAACAATGTCTGAATATGTTGTCCGTCGACATCAGCATCGGTCATAATGATAATTTTATGATAGCGCATTTTTTCAACATCGAAATCATCTTTACCGATACCGGCACCCATTGTTGTAATCAACGCGCCAATCGTATCCGAAGACAACATTTTATCAAAACGCACACGTTCAACATTCAGAATCTTACCACGCAGTGGCAAAATCGCCTGGGTCTTACGGTCACGGCCCTGCTTTGCGGTACCACCAGCAGAATCCCCTTCAACGATGAACAATTCGCATTTTGCTGGGTCACGCTCGCTACACCCCGCCAACTTACCCGGCAGACCGCCTAATTCCGGTCCGGTCTTTTTACGTGATAACTCACGTGCTTTACGAGCCGCCTCACGTGCGGTTGCCGCCTCTAAAATCTTATCAATAATAAGTTTCGCCGTTACCGGATTTTCTTCCAAATATTGGTACAACAATTCAGATGTTGTATTTTCAACAATCGGTCGAACTTCACTGGACACCAATTTGTCTTTGGTTTGTGAACCAAACTTAGGATCCGGAATCTTGACACTGATAATACTGGTTAAACCTTCACGGAAATCTTCCCCGGACAAATTGATATCTTTTTTGGTATTTTGTTCAGAAATATATTTGTTGATTGCACGTGTTAATCCGGCACGGAACCCCGCAAGGTGCGTTCCGCCATCGCGGTTCGGAATATTATTTGTAAAGCAAAGTGATGTTTCCGTATATGCCGTTGTCCATTGCAAAACGATTTCAATATATGAATCATCAATCGTCTTAATCATTTGAATAGGTGCACTGTTTAATGCCTCTTTGGATTTATCAAGGTATGTTGCAAATCCGGCCAAACCATCTGTTGAATGGAATTCGCGTTCTTTTTTATCACCACCGCGCAAATCTTCCAAAATAATACGAACATTTGCATTCAAATAGGACTGTTCACGCAACCAATTTTCCAATGTATCAAAATTGAATTCAGTTGATGCAAATGTATCCGGCGACGGCAAGAACGTAACCTCGGTCCCGTGTTCACGACCTGTTGTGTTTTCCGTCACTTTTAAATCCATTGTCGGGACACCATCAGCGAATTTCATTTCAGCCTGTCTGTCACCACGCCATACTTTAACTTCCAACCATGTGGAAAGCGCGTTCACAACCGACACACCGACCCCGTGCAAACCACCGGAAACTTTATACGCCCCATTGCCTTCGTTATCAAATTTACCACCGGCATGTAATTCACACATAATAAGTTCCAACGCACTGCGCCCTGTTTCGTGATTGATATCAAATGGCATACCACGACCATTATCGCGGATTGTCGCACTGCCGTCTGGGTTTAATGAAACATATACTGTATCCGCATAACCAGCCATCGCTTCGTCGATAGAGTTATTAACAACTTCATAAATCATATGGTGCAAACCAGAACCGCCCTCGCCCACGTCACCGATATACATACCAGGACGTTTTTTTACAGCCTCGAGTCCTTTTAACACCTTAATTGAATCACCAGTATATTCATTATTTACAGACATTGACAAATCCTTTCTTTTTTTGTATCAAAAACATAGCAAATTATGGTATAATTATCAAGAAAAAAGAGAAAAAAAAGCAAAATAAAAGGAAAACATAATGAAGTTTAAGTTATTGTATTTTGGGGAAATTTTAATTAACCCAAAAAAACGAGCCCAACATATATCCGATATTCGTATGCAATTTCACCCACAACTTAAAAAATTAGTGGAACACCAACCGTGGGATAACCTTAAACAATATATGGCCCCAGATGCAACAAAAAGCCCGATTACCACCCGTCATATTGGTGGTATAGATTGGAATCCAATTATCACACCAAAGTTAAAACTTATTGCGGAATTAGATATCCAAATGTTACACCCTGAAATTGTTGGCGTACCACGTTCAGATATTGATAATCGTATCAAAACATTATTCGATGGTCTGCGTTGTCCACAAAATGAACATGAAATCGGTCAGAATGTTCCACGTGACCAGGGACCAATTTATACCCTGCTTGATGACGACCATTTGATTACAAAAATATCGGTGAACACAAGCCACTTGCTAGCAACACACATGTTTCACCCAGACATTACCAGTATCAGCCCAGACTGCATGTTTTTAATGATTGATGTTAATGTCCGTGTTGCCGAAGGAACTTTGGAAAACCTGCCATTTATGGTATAAGATATTCTATAAGAAATGAAAAACACCGGATAAAATATCCGGTGTTTTTTATATTGTCTGTACTACCCGCTCTTGGGGGACATAAACATTTTCACCAGATGTGTGTCGCAATTGTTGCGCTTTTATTATTCCATCTAATACTGCATTTTGTTTTTTAAGATTTCTATTTTCCGTCCTAAGTTTCCGTATCAATTCTAACGCTTCTTCTAACGTTCGTGGTTCATATTCTTCGTCCGTTATTTGTGATTCGTCGGTGGACAATTGTGCTTGCTGGGCCTGCTGTTTTTTTATCTCTAATCTTTCTTGGACTGGCGCAAAAGATTTTTGCATTATTTCAAATCTATTTGCTCGGGCAAACGGAGAATCATTAAAATCTGCTCCCCATTCGCTACCAATATTTTTGCTATACTTGTACCTCAACATTTTATAAATTTTTTCAATATCTTCATCTGGAATACCCAAATTTTCAGCATTATCAACCAACACTTTGAAATCGCTTTCTACTTCTGGATTTGTAACTTCCAAAACATGTATAAGTAAGGATTTATTTATCGCGGGATTGTTCATCCGAAAACCACGCCCCACATGACCATCTTTATAAAGGAAACCATGATACAGCTTGCACATGTGTAAATCAAAGCGCAACTTACTACCAACAATTTTATTTTTATCAATTCCATTTACTATATTAATCAGGAATTTTTGCCCTTCTATATCATCTGTATTTTGAAACATCTTAACAATTTTTTGGGCATCTTCAATTATATCATGTTCACCACTCCTAAGGCAGTCCAACATCTTAATAAAATCTTCTTGGCTACTATAAATACGCGAATCAAACGTCTCTGTTGTGTCTACTAATGAGCCAAAGTTAGTCCTACTTCCATTAATAAACATCCATGAAGATTCACCGATATTACTAAGCACAACCATCGCCAGTTCAAGTAACTGTGTCCCACTGCTATTAAATTTATATTTATCCATTTATTATTCCTTTCTATACGGAATATTTTAACAGAAAAATGTGTTATTTTCCAAAAAATTGTACTATGACAAAAATGCCGTTATTTGGTCTTGCATTTGGAATGTCCCCAACACGACCCACGCAATCACCGCGGTTATCAATAAAATACCAATACTGTTCAACGCATTTGATACAGATTCTATTTTCTTTACTGAATTTTCCAGATAATCAGTTGATATTTGATTAAGGTTGGAATCAAAATCATTCATATCAGCGTATATAGTCAAATCACCTATCAATTCTTGGTTAGGGAAATCCATACCTGTATTTTGCAATGCGTCACCCAAATTATCACCATTTGCAATATAACGTAATGTCGCATCTAATATTTTGCGCAGATATCTGTTCGAATTATCGGCAAGCATACGCATTGCATCTGGTATTGCAACCCCAGACGAAACCATTGCCGCCAATGACATCATCCAACTAACAGATAAACGTATTTTATAAATACTCCACGGCGGGAATTTATCAAATGCCGCACGTATATGCCCCGCCCAGCGTGGTAAAGACCACCAAATCAAAATCCCAGAAGCAACAAATACTACCGCAATTATATGCCAATATTTACTGGCCACGTCTGACACCCATATAAGAGTTGCCGCCCCCCCAGTCCACACCATTGAATCACCCGCAACCTCGGCCAACGGCGGAACAAGATATAATCCCACCATAATAATTATACCAATTACCAAAACGAATAATAATAACGGATATGCAATCGCACCAAATACTGCACCACTAATACGTTTATTTGCAACTATGATACGACTAACGTTTTCCAATGCCACAACCAAACTAGACATATTTCCGGATGTCAATAATAATGTTTCTTCGGCCGGAATCCAACCACGTGTTGCCTCGGAAAAACTCAAACCGCGTTCAAGGTTCTTTTCCCATTCGCGCATACATATCGCAAAAGGTTCGTTTGGTTTTGCACCCCCCTTGGATTCTGTCATCTGGATACGGTTTAATGCATCAATCAACGTAAAATCGTTTTTCAACAATGAAACCAATTTGCGCCATATGGTTACGCGTTTATCACGGCTAAACCTGCAAACTAATTTTGCATAAAGTATCTCAAGTTTGTTCATTGTTTTTAATAAACCCCCGGTCTATCCAGCAAACCGACCCAACGTTCTAATTCATCAACACCGATTATCCCACGCAACATCAATTCACTTGCCGCCTCTTTCAATGTACGACCATCCATTTCTTCTAACCAATATTTCACCGCGGCATCTGTGTCACCGGAAAGTGCAAGTTTTAGAAATTCACTATTTGTAATAATAATTTCACCGGCCTTGATACGTCCATGGGTACCCGTTCCGCCACAATGTTCACATCCCGCCCCACGAATATACACCTGTTTCAATCCGATCTCTCCAAATGCATCCATAACACGATTATATTCAGAATGTTCGGGGTGATCCGCCAAATGTTCACGACAATGCGGGCACAACCGTTTAAACAAACGCATAGAAACAAGCCCTCGCATCATCGTTTCTTCTTTTAATTTGAATGCCTCAACCCCCATATCCAATAAACGCACCAATGCAGCCATCGCAGAATTTGCATGTAATGTTGTCCAAACATTATGCCCAGACAGCGCACCTTTGACCGTTAATTGTGCCGCGGCAAGTGTTCGTATTTCACCAACCATCAATGTATCAGGGTCACTGCGTAATGCGGCGGCCAACGCCTCGGTATATTCAGATTCACGTTGTTCTTCGGTTGCGGTATTAACAACAGGAATCTGGTGCGCACCGAATATTTTTTGCTCAACCGGGTCTTCAACCGTAATAAGGTTTATTTCATAATGATGTTCCTTTAACATCAAAACCATATTACGAACAAGTGTTGTCGATTTACCAGAACTTGTCGGCCCCGCAACGACAACCAATCCTGTCGGATAAGAACGCAAACGATGCAATAAACGCTGTTCATATTTACCAAATTCTTGTTCGGTTGTTATATTTTCAGATGGGTTATCATACAACAATCGCATAACAACATATCGTGATCCAAATGCAATCGGATTGAATTGCATTCTGATACTAAGCACCCCCTGGGGCAGATATAAATCTTTGGTTCCACGCAAAGGTGTACGACCATCTTTCTGGGCCGATTGATATTCATTTTGCGCATAGTTTGCATTTGAAATATCAGCTGATGCAAATGCCGCACGAACAAAAGATTCACCCCAGCCAGAATTGAATTCCAATACTGGTTGCATACTGCCGTCTATGCGAAAATATATTGTTGTTTGGTCTGCAACCTCGATATGAATATCAGAAACTTTTTGTGCCGCCGCGCGCGCAACAATATCAACAAAATCTTTCTGCATTTGATTGTTATAATCAACGCGCGATTTTATCGCATCCCCAAGTTTGTTTTCGTGATATGCATATATTGCGGAAACCAACCCCAAATCAGAATAAAACGGTATACGCAATGGACGATTTTTTTTGGTTAACAAATCCATAAAGGCCAGCACACGACCATCATATCTGTGTGTACGAGAAATTACAATGCATCCACCAGAAAAGTATGCCAATAACCCTTGCGTTTCTTTTGGTAATTCAAATTCACCGCCTGGTGCGGTCAAAAGTTTATTACCTTCGGAAAAAAGATATTCTACGATTTCTTTATTATCGGCATGTTCTAACCCAGCCGGAACAGACGGTTTCCGGGAAATCGGCAAGTTATCCAAAACGCCATTATTTTCGGTCTTCATTTTATTTTGCTAATTCCGTCTTGTTTTTACTGCCAACATTAAGTGTTTGTGTTTCGCCATCTTTGATAAACGTAACACCTTCGTCCAATGATATAGATTTCACCATAAATCCATCAACATCTTTACCAACGCTGATTTTTTTATTTTGTCCGTTTGCTAAATCTTGGATTGTCGCCTGTAACTGTTCGCCTGCACCATAAACATTTATAAGTTTATACCTTTTTGTAATTTCTGTTTCTGGTTGTTCTTCTTCGGCAATAAATGATTTCTTTGAGGCCGCAGATGCCGCCGCAGTCAATGCACCAACCGGCGACACTTGATTTGCATCCAATGCTTCTTTTTCTTTTTCCAAACGTTTTGCTTCGGCCTCTAAACGAACACGTTCTGTTTCAAATTCCTGCTGTTGCTGTTCTGCACGGCCGGATAGCGTGTCTATTTCCATATGCAATTTTATTTTTTCGGCCGCCAACCTATCCAAATCAAGATTCAACTGTGCGCGTTCTTTTTCTAATTGCATTAAAACCTTTTCTTGTTCCAAATCTGTGATTTGTTGGAACAAGGAACCTTCAATCTGATAATCTTCAATTGCACCCGCAGAAATTTCATCGTTCAATTCATCAACGTTATTAACAGATTCTATAACATCTATGACATTATCAAATTCCGTTGGCTCATCCGCGTGCGCCACAGATGCGATTCCAACCACAAAGATACACAATAATATTTTTATTTTACTTTGCATAGATTATCACCTCATAGTTCCAGATTTTCTTTATCATATTCCATGACACTTTTGTCATGTACACCCCGCCGAAACCGTCAAAGATTTGCATAAACTCATACGGTATCATTTTTGATTCTGCGGAAACTTCAACAACATATATCTCTGCGGATTGCGTACTGTTTGCAATAACATCCGATGTAATATTCATATTCACATCAAGTTTTATTGCCTGAAATCTGCTTGTTAATTCGCGCACTATTGTATCCGCATCGCGTTCATCACGTGATGGCGACGGCACACGTTCCGGTAACTTTGCACGCACAGATATTTCATTATCACTTAATTCTTGTACAAAAACCCCAGGCATAATTTCCGCGGCCACCGCATAAAAATCATCCAATGTTCCAAAAGAACGTCTGAAAACCGCACTAACATATTTTTCTTCACATTCTGCCGAAACCTGAACCCAACCCGTAACCGGTTGCATCAAAAAACCAATCGCCTTGTAACACAAATCTGCGCGTTCAATTGCATCTGGTAATAAATCAAACGGCATCACAAGTGGTTCTATGACCGGTTCTTGGTGCAAGTTATATTCTTTATCCAACTCTTTATTCTTGGCCTCAATTTGTCGTTTATATTCCGCGGCAAGTTCTGGGTTTATCTTGGCAACTTGTGGTGTTGCGGTAAACATCTGATTTATTGGTTCACGGAATAGATACAAGAACAATAACGCAAATAAAAACAACATTAAAAATGACACTGCACCCGCCCCCATACGACTTATTGGATGCAAAGTACCATGTGTATTTACCGACAATAATTCACGCAAATCACGATCAATCGCACGTGGCATTCCCCATTCTGACGGCGCAATCAAAGCATTCCAATCTGGGATATCGGTTAATTCCGCATACTTTTCACGCGCATCAGTTTCATTATCGAACAACAAATCGTGCAGTATCACGCCATTTCTAACTGCAATTAAAATATATTTACCATCAATATGAAATGCGCATAACATAGATGCGTATCCAGGCAAAGATTCTATAATTTCGGCTGCAAGTGACGGCATACCAGAACGCTGACCCAAACTACGTGCCCCAAGGCCAATCATATCACCATATGCAATATAACGATTTAATCTACGGTCAATACCACGGGCCAATTTTGCCGCATATGCACGTGGTGTGAAGCCCGCAACCATCGGTTGCCACAACAACCCAGCGGCATATTTTTTCCGTCTAATGTGTACATATTGGCCTGACAATTTCTCTCTCCCGATACATATCGTGATAGAATTATAACACAAACCGACAAATCAATTCCAGTATAAAAAAACCGTTATATAAATAACGGCCTTATTTTTATGTCTTTTATCTTATCTGGTTACACATCCACCTGGTGGAACACCGTAAAAACCCGCACTCTCACATTTTGTGATTTCGTGTTCTGGCATTGGTTGATCAGACCGCGCAGTTTTAACATTCAACACATTCGGACAATCGTAAACATTTGCCGCCAATATAAAACTACGTTCTGGACCAAACACAACCCATTCGTTTGGTTTTGTCCGTTCACTAACAATCCAATACGCATTACCTGGACGCGCCTGATCAGCAATACGATTTTCAAGATATCTGCGCGCATCATCTTGGTCATACACAGAAACAGATGATTCCAGTTTATACAAGAAAACGCACCCAATTGGTTCGCCATCCAGTTGTTTAAGATGTTCACTGCCGTTTTCATTTTTTATATATCCACCACAACCAACCATCACAAACGCGGCAAACAACAAAGCCAAATATTTTTTCATTCTTCTTCCCTTCCTTTTTTATCTACTACGCGTCAATTATATCATAATTGTTGGGATTACTAAACAATTTTTTAAGAACCATATTATTCATTGCGTGGCTGCCCTTATAAGATTCTAAATTTCCAACAACAAAACCACCCGATGTAAACATATCGCCAATCGCATCTATGATTTTATGCCGCACAAATTCATCTGGCCAAAAAACCTTATTCAATGTGGCATCCCCGGCATCATTCAATGCAATAATATTATTTTCATTTGCGCCACGTGCCATACCATGCGCCTTTAAATATTCCCATTCAGAATATTTACCAAATGTTCGGGCACGGGCGATATTTTTCACAAAATCTTTGACCGATTTGGCACTACCATCAAAAGAATAAGAAAAACTCTGTTCCCCGATAATTTTTTCTTTGTAAACCAATGTTGCACATATATCCAAACAATTGTTATCAGATGGCGATAATTTAACAAACCCATCTAATTTACGCCCCGATAATAAATTCATAATATATATTTTCATACGCGTAATAAATGACACCTGGCGCAGGGCTTCACGTGATGTAACAATGACTGGCCGGCGAACAATGACCTTTTTCAGTTTTCCTGTCGTCACCCCCCCATCGGCAATTGCATTATAAAATTCAATCGCACTGCCGTCCAATATCGGTGTTTCCGGGCCGTCAATATCAATAATCGCGCTATCAACCCCGGCAATAAATAATGCAGCCATTAAATGTTCAATTGTCTTAACATGCGCGCCATCCAATTTTCCAACGGTGGTATTGCGCATTTTTGTGTCACCAACATTATCAAACAATGCCAAAATCTTATTTTTTGGCATATCAGTACGATGAAAAAAAATACCATTTTCTTTTGATGGTTTTATAACCATACTTACCGGCAATCCCGAATGAATTCCAACACCAGAAAACTTAATTTGTTTTTTTACTGTTGGCATTTAATTTCTCCTTTAACCAATCGAAAAACTTTGGGTCAATAACGGTTTCAAGTTTTGCATATTTAATATTACGACGCGCATCATTCGGTAAACGCACCCAGTCCTTTTCGGTAGTAACAAGTTTTGCCTTTTTGCGTTTTGCAATTTTTTCAAGTTCCGCTATATCCTCATCTGTATATTGATAATGGTCACCAAACGCACGATGTCCAACCAAACCATCTAACGATTTAAAAAACTTTTTCGGATACCCTATTCCCGCAAAAGCAAACACGCGCACATTTTTATCATATGGTGATATCGTTTTGTTTTCTGCATAAAATACTGGCACACCGTCGGGCAATTTGAATTTACGTTTAGTATTTTTCTCGTTTTTTATAACAATAATCGCATCTGCCTTTTTGGCATGGTGCTTTGGTTCACGCAGGGGTCCCGCCGGCAACAAAAACCCATTTCCAAAACCAATCATTTGATCAAAAACCAAAATAGATACATCTTTTTTAATAAGGGGATTTTGCAAACCATCGTCCATTAAAATTGGGCCTTTTTCATTTTTTTGCCGATCCAATAACATTATATTACTCTTGCGATGCCCCACATGAACCGCGATACCATCAGACATTAACATTGCGGCTTCGTCCCCAATATTTCCGGTACTGGCCGTGCGTTTATACCCACGCATAACTACCGGCGCATCCAGGTAATTTGCAATTACACGCACAATTGGCGTTTTGCCGACCCCACCCGCCAATATTCCACCGATACAAACAACTTTGCGCCGTGAATTGTACGCAAACATACGGCGCCAGTTAAACACAACGCGCGACACCAAATAATAAACCCACGAAATTGGCAACAATAAAAAAGCCAACGGTGTTTTATGCAAGAACCACCACGGTGTTTTCATCTTTAACGATACCTTTTGGTAAGTTTGGGTTCCAATCCTTGCTTTTTTGCGCGTTTGAATGCGCGTGATTTTAACCCAGGTTCCACCACATACAGGTTAAATTCCGCATCTAGTTCGCGCAATTGTGCAACCATAATATCTTCCAATTCTTGACGTTTAGATTCAAATTCTTCAGCCGACACTTTGGAATCAATATACATAGGTTCACCTATTTTGCATTTTATCTTGGTAAAGGGGTACACCAATAAATACCTATCCCACCGATTTTGTATCCATACATGCCTGGCTGAAAAACATACTGGAATAATCGGTGCCCCAGTCATTTTTGCAAAATATAGTGCCCCTTCTTGAACATGCAATGACGGCCCCCCAGGACCATCTGGCGAAATGCACAGCGAATGATCCCCCCGGCGCAAAGCCCTAACACCCTCACGCAGAACGGATATTCCACCGCTATGCGAACTGCCGTAAATGGCACGCAGGCCGAATAAATGCTGTAATTTTGCCATCATACGACCATCTTTGTGTTTGGAAGTAATCGCATAAGATTTCATTCCCCCAAGGCACACAATTGGCGACAGCATCAAACTGCGCCCGTGCCAGAACGCAAATATTGCGGGTTTGTGCTTGAATTTCTTAAATGTTTCATAATTCACTATTTCTTTGCGACATGTAAAGTAAATAAACCACATCATCGCGGCCATAAATATAACGATTATCCATTGCAACAAGGAAATCCCCAGTATGACGCCCCAAAAATTTTTCCATATCTTTCTAAACATAACGGTTAGATTTTACCAACAAAAAAACCATATTTCAAGTATACATTAGGAATCCAACATTTTACCCTAGGAATAAATATCAAAATTTGTTAAAATATAGACCGAAACTATGGGGGAATGTTATGATAAATGCGTCTAATCCAATATTGGAACAAAGCGATTTCGAGGCATTGCGCCTTTATGACCCCGATAGTACATTGCATAAAGAAATTGGTGAAAAAGTCCGCCAAATTTTTATAAAACTGTTCCAAAATACCGATATAAATATTGACGATTTCTATTTTACCGGTTACGACAGCGATGAAGCCAATGCATTTTTTATCGAAGGTTCTAACACCAAAAACGGCAAAAATGTTATCGCTGTGTCTTATGGTTTGATTATGGCATTATCAAACACCGAAGAATTAGCGGCAATTATCGGACACGAATGCGGACATTACCTGTGGTCACAATTATTGGGCGGCCGAAACACAATATTCCAAGAACGCGCCGCGGACCTGCGTTCGGTTGATTTAATGATAAACGGCGGATATAACCCACGCAATGTTTTGTCGGCCGAAAACAAGGTTTTTGGTCAATCTGGTAAAAAAATAGATTATCAAAGTGTGACCTTGGATGTTCATGGCAACAGTTTTAATCGTATTGAAGATGTTAAAACATACCTAACCAAATTATCATTGGAACGCGGATATTTCCCCGAAGTTAACCCATCCGACCCCGAATACGATGCATTTAAACAAAAAATACAAGAAACCAGAAAAAACGAACCATATCTTTCTTTTCTTGATAAGGCAATACAGGAGTGGGCAAGTAATTCATTTAAATTCGCACCCAACGAACGTGCACAGACATTAGATGCGATAGATTATTATTTAGATGAAATAGTAAAAAACGAAACGCGACTTAATGACCTTGTAAAAGTTTATAAAACATTTGATTATGCAAATAAACCGGCTTCCGAAGATCACTTTAACCATGAAACAACCCTACTGGAAAGAATTGTTGATAAACTTATTGAAAAATCTGAAACAAATCCAACTATTGAAAAATACATTTGGCAAATATTAAGTCTTTCTCAACTTAAATTTTATGGGAAGTTTAACACATTATATTATGCTATTGGGGACCTAATATCTTCATTTGAACATAATGTTGAAGAAGCCGCCCAAAAAATTATTGAAAATGCGGTATATATTCCACTGGCAACCGCATTAACAGATTTTACAGAACACACTATTGAATTTGTCCCAGACAAATATACTATCGGTAAAAAACCATATTGGGTTCGCCTAAGGGAAAAGAATAATCCAGAAATAAATCAGGCACTTAGTTTGGTATCACAAAGACCAACCCGTATGTTGGTATATAATGAAAAAGATTATATGTATGATAAAGACGGAAACATAATCGCGTACGGCGAAAAATGTGCCAAACTTATTCAAGAAGAAAAAGAAAGAAAAAATATCGCCCAAGCAAATGAAATCTTTGATAAATTGGCAAATGCACACATAGAACAACTGGCACAATATGAAAAAATAAAAGATTTCGTGGACGGAAAAATTGATCCAAAAAATATGGATTACGATTTTGTAATGAAAACATTTCAAGAATGGATTGTCGCCCCAAGCTTGGAAATGTTAAACAACAGAAATGGTGAAGAATCCCAGTTAAAACAATATGTAAATAAACTTGATAAAACCAAAATACTAAGTCATTACAATGCGCTTATTTCTTCGTCATATTATCGCGATTATAAAAAATACACAGACGAACTTGGAAATTCGCTTGAAATAAGCGCCCCGCAACAATTCCCCGAAGACACAGAAAATTCAGAAATATTAAAATGGATTTCATGTTTGTATGGTAGTCGGCTACAACAATATATAACCGAATGCACGGTATGTGACGCATATATAAAAATGGGTGAATACTATCATAAAACAAATGCGTTGGCTTTAGAAGAAGAATTATACACAAACCTACTTAATAAGTCAGTCCGAAGTCAAGAAGAAACAAAACAATACATATCTGAAAAAGTACCACTATACATATCAAAAAATCCGTTTGCCGGACCGCGTATGTATAGCGAAATAGTAAATGCAATTTTATCAGATATTGATAAAAACAAAACCGATATAATTGAAAATATTATCAAATGCCTTGGGTTTAAACGGTTGCCCAAAACCGAAGAAGAATTATTGTTCTTTATCAAACAAATGCAATTGTACAATTTCCATTATGTTAATGGTAATGTCGAAAGTGAACTTTGTGCATTTAATCCGTTCTTTCATTATGATACTGTTTATCCACAATTGAATATAACCGAAATTGGTACGGCATTATTGGTCAACTATATGGCATCTGGGTACAAGTGTGATCCTATCAAAGTCATCAAATCGTTTGGATATGATACACCTTCTATATTCCTGCATAATTACAGAAATATTTTAACAAAACTTATACCATACGAAATGTTTGACTCTTTTACATTGGAAGACAAAATATATTTATATGAATTTATGAATGAAAACACCGGGTTTTCCGAAGAAGCCGCAAATAAAAACTATTTTATAAAACAAATTGTTAATCAGATTATAACATACCCAGATTATAATACCGCCGTAGAATATGCGGAAAAGATATTGATGCGTAAAAACATCTTTTATGCCACAGAAAAAAGAGACATCCATGATATAGAATTCGCGGTTGAACGTGAAAAATTAATAGATTTTTATTCTGATTATTGGGCGCAAAAACTCGGGCGCGATGATGATTCACCAGAATTTGCACAAAAGGCACAAGAACTTGCGGGTTTCTTGGATTATGTTCCAGAACCCAAACGTCGATTCAATATTGGACGACTTAGTAGAGCCCGCGGGCCACGTAATTTTACCAAAAGTATGGCGGGGGCATTGGCGGATAAAATCGCAAATAAAATATATGCCCAAGAAAACGTTACCAGAATTCTTGATTCTGTAAATGACAGAACTATTAAGGGTGGCGATGCGGAAAGGTTTGATTCCTTTGGTCGCGATGCCGATGCATTATTTAATTTACTTGCGGGTTCCCCAGAAAAAGCATTGGCAACCATAGAATTTATAAATGGTGAATTAACCGATGAATCCATACGAAAACTATTTTCTATTTTTACTAAGCGCGACCGTGACCAATTGAACAAACAATCTTTAACCATACTTCATGAAAATTTCTGGGCGGCCGATTTACCAATTCGTGCATACCTGATGAATCGCCTGCTTAATGCATATAGTACCGAAGACGGTAAAAAACTACAACTTATCTTGGATATGTTCTTTAAGCCGGATTCAGAATATTACAATGATGCCAAGTTAATATTAAAATGCATTTATAAAAATCTGGACGAAATTGAACGCGGATTAATTTTGGCGGCATTGATTGCATCTGGTAAAAAATCTGGCGAAAATGAAATGACATCTGGAACCGCGGTTGGCCGTGGATTAAAAATATTCTTGCAAAACAAAGGACCCGCATTTATTAAATTTGGACAATTGTTATCTTACCTGCCAAACCTTGACCCGGATATTCGTCATGAATTATCAACCCTGCGTGACAAGGCAAAAATACCAACACGCGCAGAATTGTTTGATATGTTAAGAACATCTTTACCAGAATCTGAATTCAATAAAATATCGTATGTTGGCGGAATACTGGGGGCCGGGTCATTCTTTGTAACCGTTCATGTTAAATACGATGACAAAGATTGCGTTATATCGCTTATGCGACCAAACACACAAAAACTGACATCGGACGGAATAAATATGATTGCAAAAACTATTCAGGATATGACCGCACAGGATCCAAAATATGCCGTACTAACAAATATTGTAAATCAGGCGCGCGATTCCGCATACAGTGAAATTGATATTGAACAAGATCATAAAAAATATGTCGATGCGGTTAAAATATATGAATCATTTACCGTTCATACACCTATGGGCGACTATTCGCCGGATGTTGCACGGTGGATGGCATACGGCGCCGCACCAGATAAAAACAACGCATATAAAATTATGGAAATGTCACCGGGTGTACCACTTACTTCTGATGAATTGACCGAAGAAGAAAAACACGATATGGCGTTGGCATACACAACATTGGAATTGGCGATATTACTGTCCGGTAATAAATGGGATACCGACCGTCACGCGGGCCAACAAAACTTTTCAAATCCGGCATTTCGTGAATTCTGCATCGGAATTTTTGATACCGGTGCCCAAATGAACAATGCACCAAATCGTCACGACAAACGGATAATGGGTTACCTGCTCTATCTGTTGATAAACGGCGTACGTAATGGTAAATCGATATCAGAAGTATTAACAACCAGTGTCCAATATATTGACCGTGTTTGTGAAAAATATGGTATCAGTACCGCGTATATTGATGGTGTACAACGCGGTATTACCGCACTTTCCGATATTATTCAATATCAAAAAGAAGTCCGCGATGATAATGGAAACATTGTGCAAGAGGCTAAATCACTTACCGCCGAAGATTTGGAAAATATCGCCGTGGCATTAATTGAATCAGGGGTAATTGACAGAACACTTATCAACACAACCAAAACACATTTTGTGTTAGATGTGTTATCATTCTGGAAACCAAAAGAAAATGCGCAACCGTTATCATTACCAAAACGCAAAAGTCCGATAAGTATCACCGTCGGTCCCGAAATTACAGTACAAATACAAACGCATCGTATAAACAAGGCCCAAGAAGAAATAGATAAAATGATTGCCGAACAACGCGCCAATGAACACCTTGGCGTCAAAGTCGGTTTAACAGAAAAGACACAACAAATACCGACTACGCCACAAGAATTACGACGCGCATAATAAAATTATTTCGTCTGTGATTGTTTAATATCCATCACAAATCTTTTCGCCGCGACCAATGCGTCATAGAAGCTATCAAACGCGGCACCGATGTTATATACCTGAACACACCCAGGCATTTTTTTACAATAAGACGGTATTTCATACGGTTCAACGGTTGTTATGTTATATGTTCCACGATGAGATTTTTTTACAATATATTTTACACGCGTACCACGAAATGCATTTCTATCAACATAATCGTCCAATGCTAAAATAACAAAATCAGATGAAGCCAATTCTTTCGCACGATTTTTGTCTTTGATAAAATCACAAGATTTTTCAATCGTCGCACTAAGATACTTTGCCATATCATTGACAATTTTTGTAAACAGTTTTTTATTTTCCGCATCCGTGTATTTCATATTATTCATAGACGATATAAGAATGGATATTGTATTCGGATATTGTTCGGCACCAAAATTATCGGTTAAATCAATTTTTGATACAAAATCTATATCAAACTTTTTTGCTGCATCTATTGCTATTTGTGCATCAACATTATATTTCTTTTGTATGTATTCCGCACCAACTTCGTTCCATAATAAACCAAACGCGGCATACTTATCACCATTCGGACGAACACGTGCGTCATCTTGGTGATGATCAAATGCACCACCACCAATATCAAAAGCCAATCCATTAAAACCTTGTGGCACACGACCAACACGCCCGATTTCTGAAATAGATTTTATAATTCCAGCCAATTTTAACAATGCCGCCGCAAAAACATCATCCGCATGAAAACGACCGTTGTGTGTCAAAACACCATTTTTTGCAAGTTTTCGTAAAGATTTAATTTTTTCATACATTAAATTGATTACGTTAATGTTTATGTTCCATACTTTCCTTTGCCGCCAGCACCAACATATCACTAATTGTGTTACCTTGAAGTAAATCTTCGACCTTCATATATTTACTTAATTCTTCTTTGGTATATGTCCGCTTTTTAAATGCTTGTTTTCTAAAGTTAATATACTCACGCTTCTTTTTGGTCGTTTTGGTAGAGTTATGATCTTCACAGAATCCAATTCCGACAATTATCAATTCTCCATCTGGTCCATTTGCAACGCCCCACACTATGCGCTTTTTATCGGTAGTTATGGAACTATCCACACTTTGGACAAGACATGCGCCACCGTCTCTTTTTACATTTGTGGATACAGTTCTAACACCATTCTTGATAATATGAATACGGGTTTGATCTTGCATTTTCGGGTCAATTGGATCAAGGTTGATTTCATTTATATCACGTAAAACATCATCTATTTTATGTTGTGAAGATGTTTCGATAGTTTTATATAAATCGTATGAAATATATTTTGTTATATTAATTGGTTGTTCCACTTTTTGCTTTTTAACTGGTTTAGGCGCTTTTTCTTGTTTTGTTGTTGTCTGATTTTCTGCCAATTTACTTTTTATTAATTCCTCACGCTGTTCGTCTTCTTTTACAATTTTTAAAATTTCTTTGCACACAAGGTCTATTTGTGATGAATCGATACACACCACTGGTGTTCCATCGGCAAGTTGCATCATTCTCTTTTCTATTCCGTTTCTACGTTGATTGGACAAAACACGCTGTATCAGACGTTTTAACGCATCGTCTGGTATCATCGCAAAATCACTTTTTCTTTCTTTGCGACAATATTTCATAATATCTTTGACACCCATATGTTTTCCCGGAACCTTATGTTCAAGTATTTGTTTTGCTGGTACCGGATTTTCTTCTTTTGATTTTTGTGGTTCGGGCTTTTTATCAACCGCCTTTTCAACCTTATCGCTTAATGCATCTGATAATGTATTACCATTGGTATCAACAATATTTAAATCCTGGTAATTTTTGGTGTCCTTATATTTTTCTTTATATTTTGCAACAAGTTCTTTTGCGGCGGCAAGATGTGGCGAACCCCTGCGAATTAATTTTGGTTCAACAATCAAAGTACGCAACCCCTTGCCCAGCGCACCTTTATTTAATATTTCTATCAACACGCTAAAATCCGTAATACTATACGCACAATTTATTGTCCGCGCATATGGCAGAACCGTATCTTTGGTTATATATTCTTTACCAAGATTTTGACAATTAAATGTTCCCTTTATCATAAAAGGAAACGTTTTGTTATTTTTGGCACAGGTGAAATCACCATCAATAACTATGTGATTCATACAAGAAAAATCAAAATCGTTGTTTTGCAAAGTCTTGGCATCTAAACTATTGCTAATTATTATATAACAATCTGGACGTTCAGATAAAACATGTTTGCATCTTTGTGATAGTACCTTTAGACCGCATTCTTCGGGTACATCTATTTGTTTACCTTCTGTATCAACCGCAATAAAAGTTATTCTGGTTTCTGGGTTAATACCAACCTGTTTATATATGGAAGCCGAGATAACATCTATGATGGATGAATCCACCCATTGTTCAAAATTCAATTCCATTGTTCCAGATTTGGTATTTTTTGTTACCACCATACCCTTTAATGCGCGTATTATCACAGACAGTGTTATTCCATCAGGAAGTTTTTTTGGTAATTTTTTTAGAATATTTGTTTTATATTCATCAAATTCTTTCAATATGTTTAAATATTCCACCGCCCCAATTTCATCTGGAAAACCAAACTTCCACCAAACATCTATTTGGTGTTTTTTCAATTCGCGTAACGCGGACATATATTCCAATACGTTTGCCCCATCGGGAATACCAGTAGTACGTAAAATTTCTGTTTGATATTCCTTTAATTGCCCCAGTATATTCAATATATCATGTGCACTTGCTTGTTCTTGATATTTTGGGTCTATACGTTCCAATGCTATCATTTGGTGGTATTCTAATGCCTGTCCCAACAACGCCAATTTTAGACCAGAATCCCCATTCATACTTTTATAACAACTAAGCCTTTGCATAAGTTGTATCTGAAGAAGTTTAAATTCTGGATCCATCAATTGTTTTGTCGTCAAATGTTTCATTTCCAAAAATAACTGTACAGCTTCCTCGCTGGTTTCCATCGGATCACCTGCCAGCACGCGCCGTACATTACTTTTATAAATTTCAAACAAATCTTCTTTATTTGGCATCATATACCCCAGCCCCATAAAAATAACACAAAAAACATAAAATGTCAATAAAATTGTTATACTTAACGTTTTTGATATTATACTTATAACAAATCATAAAAGAAATAATATTATAAAGAGACTGGATTTAATTAGTACAAAAGTGGCGATTTTTTCGCCACTTTCTTAATTAAACTATTTTATACAGACCGCCCACTTCTAATTTGTTCCATTGGGTTTATTGGTGATTTTTTTTCTAAACCTGTTGGTGTTTCGTCAAGTTTCTTTGTTAAAAATTCAATAACAGAATAAATTTGTGTTTTATTCAAAGAATTATTAAGTCGCCTAGATGATATAACCTCTGTGATTTCTTTAATTTCAAGTCCCCTTTGCATAAAACAAAGTGCGACTTTTTTGATAATCTGAATAATATATTCTGCTAATTTTTCCGAAGATAACTTTCTTAAATAATCAGTTAAAATTCCGCAAGTATATAAAAAATAAACTTTTAATGGTTCATTTTTACTTTCTTTCACGTTTAAATCTATGAAACTGATACCTTCTTCGGAATAAAAGAAATTTGTTGTTTTTGAAGGGTCAATTATTAATCCCGCGTTTTCAATGGCCAACCAATCAGATACAAACCTATCTATTTTTTTGATATCCATATTGGCAATATCGCGTAATCTTTTTTCATACTCTTCTTCGGACATTTCACTATTATATATTTCGGTACCTTTCGCACGTGGTTGCAAAATATATCCACGTGCATACCCAAGTTCATTCGGCGGATAAACAATTTTATATTCCAATGTTGGAACAACGGCGATACCTTTATCTTTCAATACGTTCGTAATCAAAATTACTTTTTTTATTTCGTCTTCCTTAAATCCACCGGCCAATAAAACATAATCATCAAAGACACGAACTTTTTTATTTCCACCCTTTTTTAATGGGGTATCATTTTTGAAACGTAATTCTATAAATTTATCTATCAGCATATTATTCCCCTTTTAAGTATACTATATCACAAATATACTAGATTGATATTAATAAAATGCTATTTGTTAAGATTCAATACCCCCATATAAATAACTTGTTTTTGCGCGTTTTTTTACCTAAAATTATATCATCTAGAAACCAGTATAAAAGACAAACAAAAAGGTCAAAAAATGATTCTAGTAACAGGTGCCACAGGATTTATTGCTTCACATACAATCGTTGAATTACAAAATAATGGTTTTGATATTGTTGGTATAGATAATTTATGTAATTCATCGGTTAGTGTTTTGGATAACATCCAAAAAATTACAGGTAAAAAAATAGAATTTTCCAATATCGATATTCGCGATAAGGATGCATTAAAAAATTTCCTATCTGGATATAAAATTGATACTTGTATTCATTTTGCCGGATTAAAAGCGGTTGGCGAATCTGTGGCCAAGCCTGTTGAATATTATGATAATAACATTTCTGGAACAATATCTTTGTTGAAAGTTTTGAATGAAATAGGATGCAAAAATATTATTTTTTCGTCCAGTGCGACTGTTTATGGAATACCTGCATTTGTGCCGATTACCGAAGAATGCCCAAAAGGAATATGTACAAATCCATATGGTTGGACTAAACACATGATAGAACAAATTTTGGTGGACACGCAAAAAGCAAACCCAGACATGAATATTGTTATTTTACGTTATTTTAATCCGGTCGGTGCGCATCCATCTGGTCTGATTGGTGAAAATCCAAATGGTATTCCAAATAATTTGATGCCTTATATTACCCAAGTTGCGTGCGGAAAACGTGAAAAATTGTTTGTGTATGGCAATGATTACGATACACCCGATGGCACAGGTGTCAGAGATTATATCCATGTGGTTGATTTGGCGCGTGGGCATGTGTGTGCAATGTCCGCAATTGATAAAAAGTGTGGATTAGAAATATTTAATCTGGGGACGGGACATGGATATTCTGTACTGGATGTAATTAACACTTTCGAGAAAGTAAATAATATAAAAATCCCGTATGAAATTACGGCACGTAGACCGGGCGATATTGCAATGTGCTATGCCAATCCAGAAAAAGCGAAACGCGTATTAGGATGGGTTGCGGAACATTCTTTGGATGACATGTGTCGTGATTCTTGGAATTACCAAAATAATTTGAATGTTTAATTTGCCCCAAATTGTGTGCGGTTCTCGAACCGAGTTGGTTGAAATAGGGCGGGAGATTGATAGGATGAGACATAAGTTATTTTTCTAAATCTTGCATAATGTCTGTATAATACAATACCTGTTTACTATGTTGTTTTGCATATTCAATCTCTAAACGCGTAGAATCACCAATATAATTATTTACATTTACAACCAATATCGCATCAGAAATTTCTATTTTTTTTAAATGTGCGTTTTTTAATTTTTGTATTTGTTCCATGGTATAATTTTCTGTATCTGAATTTGGAAATATAGGTGTTATTACACAATGCCCCAGAAAAGTCATTTTTTCTGCGATACTTATCATCTCTTGTTTATATTTCAAACTACCGCATATTGTTATTATCATTTTATGTCTTTTTCTGCTAAATCTATATTCCAAAGCATTTGATATCCACGTGCCGGAATTGGTTCTTTTAGAATTTTTAATACTTTTAATTTCCAAGCATAACGTCCAGGTGTCCAAATTCCAAAATCTTTTTCAGTGATTGGTTGGCGTTTGATAATTTCATCAGTCATTTCAATACAATCTTGTAATTCACAAATGACAATTATTTTACCGTATTCCAGATTAGTTATATTATAACGCTTTGCTAGTTTTTTTAATTCTGGTGATAACTTTTTAACAGATGTGTGAATAGCCAAAGGCCCACGGTATGATGTTGCCCAAGACCGTGTTTCATATTTTTTTAATCCAAGTATTATTGCGGTTGCATAAGGTTGGTATAAAGTAAATGCTTTCATAATTTATTATTATATCACAAATAGTTCAAAAGTAACAAAAAACCGCCATTTTTTTAAATTACACTTTCGAACTTTTTGTAGGTATTGGGAAACAAATAAAAACTTGCCCCGGTGGGCAAGTTTTGAAACTCTGGTTGCGGGGGATGATTTCGCTCGCGCGGCAACTGCGGATTTTTGCCTTTGGCAAACCGGCGTGTTTCCACCCGCCTAATCCTTGTGGTGAACCACCTTACCCCGGTGATTCAACCATCATAACTATTAAAATAAAAATGTGACCGTATTGGCCACATTTTCATTTTAACTGGTTGCGGGGGATGGATTTGAACCACCGACCTTCAGGTTATGAGCCTGACGAGCTACCGGACTGCTCTACCCCGCGATAAACGGCACTAATTATAAATCATATTTTTTTGTTGTCAAACGAAATATGAATTTTAGTGCGCAGAACGCGACATATCTGCCATTTTTTGTAATGCTAAATTACTGCTGCTAGATAAAAATGACAAGACAATAACGCTGCTATCTGAATTACCGTCATCTGTTTTAGGTTTACGTTCTTCAATAACTTTATCCAAATTTTCGATAAAGGTATTAAAATCAGAAAAATTGATACTATCTACAAGGTTACCTTCTTTATCCAAAACTTTTTTCTTGGTAAGGTTTGTATATTTCAAGGCCTCCTTGATAAAATTTCTTAATTCTCTATCTGAAAATTTATCTGCACCATATTTGTCCTGAACTGAACGAACATACATTATCAAATCTTTAACTGTTAAATCTGTACCCAATATTTTAGATTCAGCATCTATTCTGGTTGTTTTTCTTTCAACTGGTTTAACAGTTTGTTCTTCTTGGACCGGTATTTTCTTGATGTCAATATCATTAGATATTTCTATAAGTTTATTCAACAAAATATTACCCTTGGTATCAACAACAATAACACCTTGGTACAGCTCTACGAACTTTAATACATCGGCAAGATTTTTGCAGATATATTCTTTTTTAAGAAATCCTGGTTCAACAACCAACGTTTTTAACCCCGCTGGTAATGTACCAACCATGTCGCCTTTTTCATCTGTGGTAAAGAACACATCAAAACCACTGATACTATAGGAGCAATCTATTTTTTCTGCTACCGGAAATACAGTATCTTTTGTAATATAACTTGGTTCACCTTTTTCTGCGTCACCCTTACCCAAACCCACAAAGTAAACTGTACCTTGTACTTTTTTCGGTAATGTCTTGCCATACTTTGATGCATAGAAATCACCACCAACGATAATACGACCAATGAACGCATCATCTAATTCCGATTTTTTATCAATACATTTTCTTAGGTCAAGATTACCTTTGATACGTACAATTTTACCGGGGTAATCGGCCAAAATATTTTTGCATGCAACAGCAATATTTCCGGAAACAAAGCCGTTCATTATAAATTTTTCGTCTTCATCCAACAATTCAACTTCTGTTGCTTTACCAGATTTACCAACTTCTTGTTTATGTATAATGCTGCTAAGGTATTCTTTCGCATTTTCTGGTACAAAATCAGGGTATTTAACAATCACTTCTACACCTTGACCGTTTTGTGCCCTACTATACTGAACACCACGCAGTGCAAGCAATAAGCCTATTCTATTTATACCTTTTGGGGCCTCACCTATAAATATCGCTTCTTCCACTGTCACCTTTAAATACATCAATGATTTGATTTCCTTCGGTGAAAATTTGTAATGCTTCATAACCATTTCTGGTGTTAAATTTGGTTCCTTTTTCTGTGGTATACTTAAATCAGAACCCTTGCCAAAACGTTTTTCAAAATCATCTGCGTCTAACAAAAACACGTTTTTTGGATCCAAAACACCACCTGGCAAACCAACAGAATTTAATAACGCATTTTTTGCTTGGTCATCAACATCAATTGGTGTAACCCCCATCATCTTAAGAAAATCTAATAAAATATCTAATGAATCGTCCATTTGTATACCTCTTGTTTACCTTCTGCAGAAAACATAACACAAAAATATACATTGTCAAGTTTTTTATTCTTTAATTTTTTTATGTTTTTTTGTAGAATGCTCACCAAGAGAGAATTATCAGTGAAATACCTATTTCAATTTATGATTATTGTGTGTTTCGTCTTTTTGGGCGAACTGTGCGAATTTCTGATTCCACTGCCTATCGCGGGCAGTATTTACGGCCTTTTATTACTTTTTATCGCACTTTGTACACATATCATAAAACTTGAATGGGTGGCTGATGTGGCCGATTGGTTTCACAGTATAATGGCACTATTCTTTGTTGCACCGGCGGTCGCAATCATCGATATTTGGCCGGAAATATCCGGAATTTGGTATTATTTGGTACTTTTGCTGGTTGTGGCATATTTTGTAACAATGGTTATTACCGGAAAAACAGCGGATTTTTTTCTTGAACGCGGGAAAAATAAAAAATGATGGAATTATTTACAAATTCGACATATTTTGGGGCGGCCATAACAATTGCGGCATTTATCCTTGCCAGCATAATAAACAAGAAATGGCCGAATCCGTTCTCTACCCCACTATTTTTGTCGACTATAACTGTTGCATTGATTTTAGTTTTACTAAAAGTTCCATATGATAATTACAATCAAAGTGCAAAATATCTAACATACTTTTTGATGCCTGTAACTGTGTGTTTTGCGGTTCCAATGTACCGTCAATTACCATTATTAAAGAAACATATTTGGACAATATTGTTCGCTATGCTTGTTGGTGTAATCGCTTCGGTTGTATCGGTATGCTTGGTTGTCGCACTTATTGGTTTAACAGATATTATTGCGCGTTCATTGGTTTCAATATCTGTAACAACTGCATTGGCAATTGGTATAACAAGAAAATTGGGTGGTATGGTTTCATTGACAGTATCCGCAGTTATTATAACAGGAATACTTGGTGCATCAGTTAGCGATAAATTATGTAAATGGATTAAATTAAAAAACCCTATTTCACGTGGTTTAGCAATTGGCAATGCATCGCACGCCGCCGGTACGGTCAAAGCAATGGAAATGGGACATATTGAAGGTTCGTTTAGCAGTTTAGCAATTGTTATATCTGGCCTGATGACCGCGGCATTGGCCCCAATTGCAATATGGTTTTATTTCGGATAGACGCTGTATGCGGTATAATCCGCCATATACACGATTAAAAGCATTCTTTTAATTCACTGTTATCTTCGTTTTGATCAACACGTTTATTACGTATTTCTTGGGCTGCATTAATTTTTTGTTTTATTAAAACAACATCTGGATGTGATTGAATTTTATAATTCATATTTTCTATGACTGCCTCGATATCTTGGCGCGAATTAACAAAAACCGGCATCACAGAATTCGCCGCATTAAATACAGAATCTTTGATATCAGATTTCATATCATTTATAACCGATAAATATGCATCAATATGTTTCTTTTCGTGATTAAGAATCGCATTATATGAACATGTTCCACGTATATGCGATTTATCAACTTTTACCAAGAAATCATTATATCCAACATCCGCATCAAGTTTTTTTAGAACAACACAATAACCACCATCTTGGACAATAATATCTACGATTAAATCAAAATCTTGCACCAATGTTGCAAGCACATTTCCATGTAATTTATCCATCGGTTCGTCTGGTTGAACAACACGTCTTTCATAATCTGGATTTGATATTTTTATTTTTGGAATTAATTTATATTTAACACAATCATTTCCATATGCAATTCCATACAAACAAGATAAACATAAAATGCATATTTTTTTCAACATACTATAAATCGCCTGCGCCTTGCTTTTTCAGATATTCTGCAACAAATGCCGAACCAAATTGTCTGTATAAATCTTCTGCCAAAAGCACAGATGAACGACCGGATTCAAATAATCGTAATAAATTACCTAAACCACCAAGTTCTGTATTTAATATCACAGATTCATTATTCACTGGTCGCGCAAGTAATACCGCACGTTTTAAATTCGGATATGCTTTGCCTTGGATAAATGCCATTTCCAATGGATTCAGATTCCAATGTTCATAGTCCGCCGCATCCGCCGCCGGATTACGGAAGAACATAATTGTCTGTGCCTGACCACGGACAACGTCCCCTATTCCTAATTTATCAAGTACGTTTGCGCGTTGGAAAGCGACCATATATGCCTGGCGATTTTTACGACCTTCTTGTAGTCCTGTTATAAAGTTATCACGGAACATCTTGTTTTCCAACATTGGCGCGGTTTCGTCAATCATAATCAATGACGGATTTCCACCAGACACAGTTGTATTATTTATACGGTGTAATATATACGAAATAACCGCTGGTGCAAGTGTCGAATCTTGTAAAATATCGGTAAAGTCAAATGTTGTTAAACGTGATTGCAAATCAAGTGTATCTGTTTCTTCATTAAAGATTTCACCATATTGCAATGGATCAACCCATTTTTTAAGTGCGCTGCGCATATTACCAGATGAAGAAAAACAACTTTCCCACAAATTCTTTAACATACGGTCTTTATCAGATAGATAATCAAAATTTACGGATACTGCACGTGCAATTTCATCTGCAGATGTCGCATCTGTTTGTTCAGAAATCATCGCAAACCAACGACGCAAAAATGCACGATTTGCGACAGTATCTTGCATTTTTAATGGATTTAAATGTGTCAAAAATGCTGTATCAGATTTTTCTTTACCCTGCATAGTTATATACTTTCCACCAACCGCAAGTGTAAATATTTCTGCACCTTTGTTTCTATCAAAGAAAAATGCTTTTAATTTTTTATGCCGTAAAGATTGCGCAATTAAAAACGAGAATAATGTTGTTTTACCACCACCGGTTGGACCAATTGTAAGTGTATGACCAACCGCCGCCGGTTTATCAGAAACATGGAATTGGAATTGATACGGTGTTCCTTGGGCGGTTGGGAATATAACCAATGGCCCCTGACCCCAATCTGAATTTGCAATACCGCGTGGTGTGCTGGACATTGGAATACTTATTGCCGCGGCACGTGACAACATTTTAAATGTACGCGGGAAAGTATCAAATCCCGGAATCATTGAAAACCATGATACCTTGGTCGCGAAATTTTCTTGTATTGGCGCCACACCAAACGATGCGCATATTTTCTTGAAATCATCTATATATTCTTTCAATTCTTGTTCAGATTTTCCGAATATCACAAAAAGTGGATAATAATTAACCAACGTCTGATTACCGGAAACATTTTCATCCATAACAGATTCTGCATCAGATATTTGTTCTTCGGTTGAATCGTTTTCTTTTGATGCAACATTACGACGTTGACGCAGGACCGCTTCGACATCGGCGGCACCCATAATCTTGAATCCATTCATACAAATTACTTCTGTTTGGATTGTATTTATAGAATCAAAGAAATCTTCGTCTAAATAATCCGGCGCGGCACGAAATGATATAAGACCCGCATAATATTCCCTATCGCCACTTATATATTTAACATTACCATTTGGTAAAAATTCAACATCATCAACGGTCGAAAGTTCTTTTATTTTTTCATCACATACTTGTGGTTCTGGTTTTGTAATTGGTGAAAATATACGGCCAAAAAATTTTGCCATATTATCACGAGAATCATTTTTAAGAACTTTTGGATTATATGGTGCAAGAATAGATTCTATATAATTTCCATATTGATTAAGTAAATCACGCGATGCCGCACCACTATTTACAGATAAAACAATATAATAATTATTAATAAATATGCGCAAACCCTGGGAATGCCATTTATCATATATTTTCTGTAATACCGGTTGATCAAATTCATAATCAGTATTTTCTGCGACCGCGTCACGAATTGTAAAAAACCGCAATATTACATTTGGATCGTGAATCTGATTAAAAATTTGTGCCCTTAAATCAAGAAATTTTGCACGTTGTTCATCTGTTTGCATACTTGTCTGGACCCCAGAAACACGATAAACACGAATCAATGAACCGTTATCTATTTCCAAAGAATCATCAGTATAAACTGTATCAAATGGCACATATTCTGAATAATGTTTATAACCAAATTTTGGAAATACATGCTTAACGATTGTTGGAATATACACCATTAAAATGATAAAAACACAAATAACCGCCACCACCATAACAGTAAGTGTCATAGTTGTTGAAAAACCACCACCGGCAAAATATCTAAAAAAACTTTCTATCATGCCGATAATCTCCGTGGTATTTTACTTCTTATCATTTTTATTTTTGCAATCAAAACTTGCCCTATTTGTGAATCATTTTTTGCAAATTTTGCAAACACCATATGAACCAGACACACAGATATCAAAAAATACAGTGGATTAAGGAACTTGTTTACAAAATCAGGAAAAACCATTAAACCAACAACATACAAGACAATAAACACAACGAACTGAACCATAAAATTCAGTATCGCCAAAGTATACGGCACACCAAACAAAAGCGATGGATTCGCCAAAGCTTTTAGTACTTGTTGTCTCATTTTACAGAAAATCCCTCCATGGATAATTCCATTATAACAATTTCAACAATTTTCAACAAGCATAAAAAACAAAAACATAAATTTGTTAAAAATGTTGAAAAAATCATAATTTTTTAACAGTTTTTCAATAGGGATAGTTTTCAACAAAATTGATAAAAATCGCTAAAATCAGCCTAAAAACTGTTAAAAACTTTGTTGAAAATCCATTTTCCACAATTTCAACAGACACAACAAAAACAACAAAAAATAAATATAATATTTGATTTTTGTTAAAAAGTGTTTATAATGCCTTCGCAAAAAGGATAAAAAATGAAGTTTTTAAGTTCTCTACGTGCATGGAAAAAACGTGGAAATATTAAACAGGTTCGTCGTGGAAAACAGGTTGTTTTGATTGATCCTGATAACCCAAAATTCAAGGCAAAACAGGGTTTTAAAAGAAAATAAATCCTATGTTTTTTCGCATATCTTGTACGGTAAGCCAATAGGAATACCGTATTTTTTTTAGAATAAATCAAAATCGTTCATAAATGCCTCTATAAGGGCATCTTTAACCTCTGCCCCAGACAGACCGGCTGAACGCATATAGTTTTCTATTTTTTCGTCTGTATGGAAAATATAAGCACTATGGTCCGCAAAATCTGGAACCGATAAAATACGTTGGGTGGGCATAAATCTTATTTTTGCACTTTTATCCAAAGAATGACCGGCGAAACGAATATCTGACCGGCAATTTTTACAATTTGGGTTTATTATTGCGACCCCAGATACAGAAGAAAAACTGTTTTTGGAACCGATAATTTTGGTCTGAATCAAAATACCGCTTTCGGGGGCATCATGTTCACCGACAATTTTTAATGATAATTCAGATGAATTTTTACATAAAATATGTCCACGAATTTCAGATTTTTTCCCGGTGTTTTTGATAAAAATGTTAAAAAAGGCCGGGAATTTATTTTCTGTGTTCACACTTAAAAAGACCGGTTGATTTGGTACATTTATATTTATATTTAATGTGTTATCATCTTTTATTTCACCAACATATATAATATGTATAGGTAAATTATACTTTTTATCTATATTTTCTGTTTGTGGCAGTGTTGAAAGTTCAGAATTATAAACCCCATCACAGTAAACAATAGTTTCTGATGGAAAAGTTTTTATATTGAATTTGTTCCACATGTATGACATATTATTCATATTATAAAGGATTTTATTATGGGTTTCAATTGTGGAATTGTTGGATTACCAAATGTTGGAAAATCAACACTGTTTAATGCATTAACGCAAAGTGCCGTGGCCGACGCGCAAAATTATCCTTTTTGCACTATCGAGCCTAATACAGGTCGTGTTGTCGTGCCGGATGAAACATTACATAAATTGGCGGCGGTTGATAATTCGGCCAAAATTATACCAACACAACTTGAAATTGTTGATATTGCGGGCCTTGTGCGCGGTGCATCAAATGGTGAAGGATTAGGTAATAAATTCCTTGGGAATATATTGGAAACAGACGCAATAATTCATGTTGTTCGTTGTTTCGAAAACGATGATATTGTTCATGTTGATGGTCGTATTGATCCAATTGCCGATATTGATACAATTGAAACAGAACTTATGATGGCGGACCTTGAAAGTTTATCTAAACAAATTAAAAATCTTGAAAAAAAGGCACATGGTTTGGATAAAGAGGCAATAAAATTACTTGCCGATGCCAAGGTTATTGCGGAAAATCTTGAAAAATCTGTGCCGGCGCGTGAAAGTGGCGTGGATACCAAACCATTTAATTTACTTACATCAAAACCGGTTATATATGTATGTAATGTTGAAGAATCGGCGGCGGCAAAAGGAAATAAATATTCTGATATGGTTGTAAGTAAGTTTTCTGGCAAGGCCCCGGTTTTAATAATTTCTGGAAAAATAGAAATGGAAATTGCGCAAATTGTTGACCCCGAAGAACGCAAAATGTTCTTAAATGATTTGGGTTTGGAACAATCGGGGTTGGAAAAGGTTATAAAAACCGGGTATGAAACATTGGGATTGCAAACATTTTATACGGTTGGACCAAAAGAAGCCCACGCATGGACAATCACGCGTGGTATGACCGCGCCACAGGCGGCCGGTAAAATCCATACAGATTTTGAAAAAGGTTTTATCCGTGCCGAGGTTATTTCACCAGAAGATTATATAAATTATGGTGGTGAAGTAGCGGTCAAAGAAGCCGGAAAAATGCGCCTTGTTGGACGTGATTATGTGATGCAAGAAGGTGATATTTGCCATTTCTTGTTTAATAACTAGAGGTAATAAAAATTAATACAAATGATTACGCGTGGTATAAAATACCACGCTTTTTTATTTTTATAAAAATTTTGTCTTGTTAGGTTTAAAAGTTTTATGTTAACATAAATATGCCGACGGGTGTTCTATTGGCGGGGTGTAACTACCTCTCTGAAGATGTTGAAAATATTCAACAAAAAATCCAACCGCATGGTTGGATGGTTGCGAATATATTGAATAAGCACACAATTTCTTCAGATTGTAGTTAACATCCAACCACCTAAATTTATCTTGGTGGTTTTTCTTTTTAAGAAAGGTTAACAATATGAAGAAAATTTTTGTTGCAATTTTCATTATATTTTCATCTGTGGTATATGCCGCAGATAAAACAATAACATCAAAAAAATATGTTGATACGCAAATTGCAACAAAACAGGACAAAATCCCAGCGGTTGATAATAACACGGTAATAACACATACCGGAACCGTGGGTAATATCGGCGAAAAAGGTGTATACGATTCTAGCGGTAATTATGAAGAACAACAAACGGCATTAATGACCGCCGGTGATGCAAATGCGGGAATAAACAATGCATTGGAAAATGAATTTGTATGTGTTGAAGAAGATACCGACGGCACATGTTTGATTTGGGAAATAAGACCTGCAAGATTATCACAATTATCTAATACATATACGCAACTGGATTATTTAGAAAGCACAGGAACACAGACAATTAATTCAGAAATTATGGTGACTGATAATATTGGAGTATCGGTAAAATACGCATGGACAGAATTAAAAGCACAAACATACATCTTTGGTTCATATAATCCGCATTACTACCTGGGTATAAATAGTGGCCGTAATGCTATGGTTGGTTCGTATGGCCCGGAAATGAACAATGTTGTTCTTAGTATACCTATCAATTCTGTTTCTGTTGGGACAGTGTATCAATACAATATAAACTTTTACAATTCTGGTACTGTGCAGTTTGTCGGAATAACCCCAGTTACCCAATTGGCACCAAAAATGTTCACTTCATCTAGTGTTACATTAGGATTATTTGGGTTGACAGGGGGGATTTATAACTCAAAATCGCGTATTTATCATATGCAGATAACCGATGGTACAACATTGGTTCGTAATTTTATCCCCGTGCGGCGCAATAGTGATGGGGAATTGGGTATGTATGATTTGGTATCAAATCAGTTCTTTACAAATGCTGGTTCTGGAACATTTGTTGCCGGACCGGTTGCAAGTTATATTCCACAAAACCAATAAAAATTATATTATTTTTGTTATTAGAAATCCGCTATATGGCGGATTTCTGCTTTTTTATTGACAAACTACATGTATATGATATTTTATAAAAATCTAAAAGGTGTATATATTGACATTACGTCGTGAATTAAAAGAACTAGAAAATATGAAAATTGCGGACGATTTATTGGCCGAAGAAACTTATACACTTGAAGATTTATTAGATTCAAAAACCAAATATTTTATGTTGAAATTGACCGATAAAGAACGTGAAGAATTTATAAAACAAAAAAAGATAGAGGTTCGTTGCAGAAATTTGATTCCGTGTGTTGTCCTTGGCAAGGCAAAATTAAGTGGTATGGATACATATCAATATGCCGAAAGAAAAGGTTTAACAAAAGATATGACACACGAACAAAAACAGATGTTGGAAAATATGTCTCGTGATGTATCTTTTTGGCGTATTTTGGCAATAACCAAGAAATATTTGGCGCTGGTTATGGGAATTATGGCGGTATCTAATTTTATTATTGATATGAAATTTCCAGAATTGTATAACATAATACAACCCGAAGAAAATTACATTTTTTGGTCTTTATTTTGTATAGTTATATTTCTTCATTATGCGGATAAAAATAAATATAATAAAATCATATGGCAAATGTATAACCTTGCAAAATCACAAGAAAAATAAACTATCTATCATTTGTATCAAGTAAACGTTCAAGTTTTTCTTTTGCAACCTTGATTTTATCATCTATTTCTTTGATTGAATCAGGATTATTATTTTTTAATGCGTCCGCGATTAATTGTTTTCTATCAATTGTTAATTTTTCAAGATACTTTTGTAATTTTAATGATATTAAATATTTTTCCGCAGATTCAAAACCAAGGTTCATATCTGGAACATTCGTATCAAAATCAATATTAAAACTGCTTATGAAATCACCATAACGTTCGGCCAATTCCGGATATTTATTTACAATAAAATTCAATGTATTTTTTGTTGTTAATTCTATATCTGGAACATCTATGGATATCTGTTCTGATTTTTTCTTCCATTTGTGCCATTCGTTAAATTTGCGTGAATCATATTCGTGTTCGTATTCGGCACGAAGTGTTTTATCTGTTATTTTTTCTAGTTGGGATTTCAAAAATTTTTCTGCCTGTGTTTTTCCAGATGGTGTACTGACTAAATAATTTGTATTTGTTATTTTCCATAGGAAATCAACCAACGGCATGGAATTATTTATAATCTTGTCCATTTCACTTTTTCCGGATTTACGCAGTATTTCATCTGGGTCTTTTCCGCCGGTCACAAATGCGAAACGAACATCAGAATTATCACGCAAGAACGGTAATACAATACCACATGCGCGCGCTGCTGCTTTTTGCCCTGCCCCGTCGCCATCAAAACAAAAAATAATATTTCTATTCGCCTTGCAAAGTATTGCAATATGATCTTCGGTCAATGCGGTCCCCAGTGGCGCAACCGTCTCACCAAAACCATTACATTGCATTTGAATCGCATCAATTTGACCTTCGACAATAATTGCACGATTTGCACGATGTATATTTTCACGTGCAAAATTGAAACCGAACAAAGTTTGTCTTTTATGGAACATTTCTGTATCGGTTGTGTTTATATATTTTGGTTCCGAACCATCTAATGAACGGCCTGAAAATGCAACAATTTGACCACGCGCATTAAATATAGGAAACATCAATTTATCGCGAAAGAAATCATACATTCCATATTCGCCGCGCCGTACAAGTCCCGTTGCAATAAGTTTATCTTGTTTAGTATTTACGAATTTATTAGAAATAATATTGTTTTTTGGCGCGTATCCGATACCATATTTTTTTATCATTTCATCTGTAAATCCGCGACCGCGTATATATTCTAATGCATGCGCACCATCTGGTGTAAATAATTTTTCGGCATATATTTTTGCGGCGTCCGTTGTGATGGTTATGTATGTTTCTTCGGCTGCGATTTGTTCTTGTGATTTTTGTTTTATTTCTGGCAATGGAATACCCGCCATTTCTGCTAATTCTGTAATAGCGGCCATAAAATCGATATGTTCCATTTCCATAGTAAATGAAATAATATCGCCAGATTTTCCGCAACCAAAACAATGATAAAAACCTTTGTCTTCACGTACAGAAAAAGACGGTGTTTTTTCATTATGAAATGGGCAACATCCCCAATAATTTTCTCCTTTTCGTGTTAAAGGTACATGACGTTGTACAACATCAACAATAGACAGCCTTTCACGTAATTGATCGGTAAAATTATTGTCGTATTTCGCCATTATTTCTTGCTAAACCTTTTTGTCGGTTTTTTGTTGTTTATTAAATCTGCGGCCGTTTCTAAATCTGGCTGGTCTGATACACTAACATTTACCTTGTTGCTTGAAATATATGCACCATAACGTCCGGTTGGATAATAATAAATCATTTTATTTGTTTTTGGATTTACACCAATTTCCACCGGTTCGGCCTTTTTATTACCACCTTCTAATAATTCACGTGCAATTTCAAGAGTGATAGTTTCAGATGTATATTTCTTTGCCGGTGCATTTTTTGTTCCATCGGTAACATACGGTCCAAAACGCCCTATACGATAAGATATACCGTCCCCAAGGTCTTTTGGTTCTTGTTTGGCGTTTGCCTCGGGGGCATCAGATAAACGTTTTGTATAATCACATTTTGGATAATTTTCACAACCAATAAATGCACCGAATTTTGATAATTTTATCCCCAATTTTCCACCACATTTCGGACATTTATCGTTGCCATCAACAAATAAATGTTTGTTCATAAATTTATTTATTTCATCGATGATATCTGTTGTTTTAATATCACGCGCACCAGAAATCATTTTTTCTGTATCGCCCCAGAAATCATTTAATGCGGCAAGTTTATCGGTTTTTCCATTTGATACATCGTCCAATGTATCTTCGGTTTTTGCGGTAAAATTAACATCCACCAGGTCCGTAAAATACTTTGCCAAATATGCCGCGATAACCCATCCACCAGGGGTTGGATGAAAACGTCGTTGTTTATCTTGTTCAACATATTTTCTTTCAACAATTGTTGACATAATTGCCGCATACGTTGATGGACGCCCTATTCCAAGTTCTTCAAGTTTTTTAACAAGTGATGCTTCGGTATATCTTGCCGGCGGTTGAGTAAAGTGTTGATCTGTATCTATTTCAGAAATTGTGACATTATCGCCAACATTCATAACCGGTAATTTTGCATCAGATTCATCATCATTGTCGTCTTTATCTTCGATATAAACTTTCATAAACCCATCAAATGTGCGCGCGCGACCAACCGCGTGGAATGTTGCAATTTTATCATTTGTTACGATATCTGCCGCCACAGAATCAAATTCTGCATTGGTCATTTGGCACGCAATTGTACGTTTCCATATCAAATCATACAGTTTCTTTTCGTCACCAGAAAGTTCGTGTTCGGCACCATCAAAATGTGTTGGACGAATTGCTTCGTGGGCTTCCTGTGCGTTTTTAGATTTTGTAACATAAATATTTGGCGATTTTGGTAAAAATGTATTTCCATAATTTTTACTGATAAAATTTCTTATTTCACTAACCGCCTCGTTTGACAGGTTTGTCGCATCGGTTCGCATATATGTAATGAAACCATTTTCATAAAGTTTTTGGGCAACAGACATTGTTTTCTTGGACGAAAAATAAAGCTTACGCGCGGCCTCTTGTTGTAATGTACTTGTTGTAAACGGTGCGTATGGCCGATAAGACAATTTTTTCTTGTCAATATTTGACACAGTCGCATTTATTGGTGTTTTTAATTTTGATAATACCGTATCAACATCCGATTTGTTTTTAAGGGTCATTTTTTCAATTTTTTGACCGTCAAAATAACTAAGACCTGCATTGAAATTACTTTTATCTAATTTGCAACCTGCGGATACAGACCAATATTCTACTGGATTAAAATCTTCTATTTCGCGTTCGCGGTCAACAACCAATTTAACCGCCACTGATTGTACACGACCGGCGGAACGTCCTAAATTACGCCGCCACAACAACGGTGATATTTCAAAACCAATTAAATAATCTAATGCACGTCGCACTAAATACGCATCTACTAAATTAGAATCGATTTCACGTGGTTCTTTTATCGCGTTCATAACAGCATTTTTTGTAATTTCATGAAATGCGACACGATAAATCGGCGTTTTTCCAATCAACTTTTTTGATTTTAATATATCCAAAATATGCCATGCAATTGCTTCCCCTTCGCGGTCAGGATCGGATGCAAGATACACTGCGTCGGCCTTTTTAACTTCATCGGTAATAAGTTTAATTTTTTTTTCTTTACCTGGCATAATTTGCCAACGCATTTCAAAATTATTTTTTGTATCAACACTGCCGTTTTCTGGGACCAAGTCGCGAACATGACCAACAGATGCAATAACATGCCACCCTTTTCCAAGATATTTTTCAATTGTTTTTGCCTTTGATGGAGATTCAACAATTAGTAAATTCATTTCTAACTTCCTTTGGCCGATAATTGCTGGTCTTTATGTATGTGTGCGTTCTCGCATAGCCCAAAACCGAACATCAGTGATAATAAACTGCTGCCGCCAAAGGACATAAGCGGTAATGGCACCCCGACGGTTGGAACCATACCCAAAACCATAGAGATATTTATAAAATAATAAATGAAAAAGTTCAACATAAAACCAAAACATACCAATTGCCCGAATCTATTTCGACACGTTTTTGCGGCCCAAAACAATATGATAATGGTAATTGTATATATAAACAATATGGTAAATGCGCCGAAAAATCCAAATTCTTCGCCAAGCATTGTAAATATGAAGTCGGTCTGTTTTTCCGGCAAGAACGATTGTTGCGATTGCGACCCGTTCATATACCCCTTACCAATCAGACCGCCACTACCAAATGCTATTTTGGCCTGATTTATCTGATACCCTGCGCCCTTGGCATCATGGTCTGGGTCCAAGAAAGTAATAATCCTTTCGCGTTGATATTGATGCATCCCACCATACCAAACAACAGGTGCCGACATCACGGCAAGTAACGCGCCGATAAGGAACCATTTCTTGTTTGCCCCGACAATATAAAATATCCCAATTGTAATAAGTGCAATAGAAATTGCGGTTCCTAAATCCGGCTGCATAACAACTAATCCAAATGGGATTAACATCAGAAGTGCCGGTACTATATAGTTTTTGAACTTGCTTAATTCCACAGAATTCATCCACGCAAAATATCGTGCCAACACCATAACAAGTGCTATTTTAAACAATTCTGATGGTTGAATATGTATAAATCCAAGGTTCAACCAACGTTGTGCCCCCATTCCGGTATGACCAACAAATGTAACCAATACAATAAGTATTGCCGCAATTGCATAAATAGTATATGCGGACTTTAACCAGAATTTTATATTCGTAAATGCCGCGATAAAAAATACACACATACCTGCAATAATCTTTAACAGTTGAGATAAAGCAAATGGTTGCCATGAACCACCACCGGCAGAATAAAGGATAATTTCGGATATAATCAATATCAAACACATAGGTGCAAACATAACCCAGGAAAAACGACCAAGTTTTTCCGAAAAGTTCATCATATTTGCATTTGAAACACGTGTTTGTTTTGTCATTTTTATCTGTTAGTTATTTGTTAAAAGTTCCTTCATTACAGCGGATACAGTACGCGCGGCACTGCCACTGCCACCGGAATGTTCTGTAATCACGCATACGGCATATTTTGGTGCATTGGTCGGTGCATATCCAACAAAAAGCCCGTGATTACGCATATTCCATTTTAATTGTTCATTTGTTAAAACCCCCGATATACGTTCGGCACGCGAAATACTGCGGACCTGGGATGTTCCGGTTTTTCCACCCATTTTTGCACCTTTGACATCTATGGCACTGCCTGCAGCGGTTCCACCTTTTTTGGTCACTTCTTCTAATCCATTTAACACGATTTTAAGATTTTTTTGTTGGAAATCCATACTTTCAAATTGCGGCACAGTGCCATCTTTGATTAAACGCGGAATAACACGTTTGTTTGATGCGACGCGCGCCATCATCACCGCCAATTGCATACAGTTTACCAAAATGAACCCTTGACCAATTCCGGAAATAACCGTATCACCATGAACCCATTTGGAACCTATGTTTGTTTCTTTCCATTCACGGTCTGGTATAACACCGGGCATTTGTTTAGAAACAATATCTTCAATATATTTTTCCGTCATTCCCAAACGTATCGCCATGCGTTTAATTGCATCAATACCAATGCGCAGGGCCAGTTGATAAAAATAAATATCGCAAGAATGCTTTAATGCTTTGACAATATTTACACGACCGTGCCCTTTGCTTTCCCAACAATGATACCGGCGATCCCCGTAATCCCAATGCCCAGGGCAAAATACGGTTTCGTTCAATGTGACGGCACCGGCCTCTAATGCGGCAAGTGCGACAACAATCTTGAATGTTGAACCGGGTGGATATAAACCTTCGAATACTTTGTTCATAAATGGTTTTGCAAAGTTTTGACGCAGGCCTGCAATATATTCTTCGGCGTCATCGCCTGCAAAATAGTTTGGATCAAAACTGGGGGTTGATGCCATTGCCAAAATATCACCTGTTTCAATGTCAATGGCGACACCACACCCCGATTTATGCAATGTCAATGCATCGTAAAGTTTGCGTTGCGCATTATCATTTATAGTTGTTTGAATATCTTTTCCGATAATAGATGGCTTGTATTGGGTTTTATCTTCGCCGGTAACACGTCCCAATGCATTTGTTATCATGACATTTTGACCGGGAATACCGGACAATTCATCATTAAAACGCTTTTCTAGTCCTGTTATGCCATGTGTATAAAATGGTGTATTTGCAACAGGTTTATCAGGCGCGCCAACATAACCAAAAAACTGTGCACCGGCGGGTCCCAGTTCATAAACACGTGCATAACCACTTTCCACATGCAACCCAGGAAGGTTTTTTGCCTGTAATCCCGCAAGTGTATTCCAATTTGTATTTTCACTAACCAATACCGGTTGGAACTTTTGTTGTTTTTTTATTCGTTGCCATATTTTATCAACACGTTTTTTCGTAAGGCCCAAATCATTGGCAACTGTTGAAACCAAGTTTTCCAAATCGTCTGTTTCTTCGGGAATTATATATATACGATAAATTGGCGCGTCGTGCGAAATGGGGGTTCCATACTTTGATAAAATATTACCACGTTGCGGCATATTTACCTGAATACGAAATGAATTATTTTCACTTTTTTTCTTGTAATCACGATAGTTAAACACCTGCATTTGCAACATACGCAACACCAACCCAGATGTTAAAATCATACCTGTTGTTAAAAACAAGGCACTGCGGCGGTCGAACATTTTTGATATTTCTGTATCAATCATCGCACACCACCTTGGTTAGAAAGGCGACTGGAATATACGCGGCGCACGTTACAATAAACATCAAAATCCCCAAACCTAAACTTGTCCAACTTAAGTACCAAAAAATCATAGATAAACTTGCAATACCAAAAAATATCATAAATGCGTATATGCCGTATTTCTTGGTATGCGTTAAATCAATAATGGTTTGGATATTTACAATTGCATAGTATGCACAATAAAGTGTTGTCCAAAAAATTACGGTATCAAAATTATAATCTATTAAAAAACAAAACAAAATCGCAAATGCCGTAAAATATGGAACCGGTTTAATAAAAGAACAATAAAATATCGGAATTATCGCCAAAACACCGGCCGGATTTATCCACGGATTTGATAATCGCCACAATGCAATCGTAATTAAAAAAGGAAAAGCAATCTGCAAATATTTAATAATGTTTTGCTTCATTTGTAATTTTCCTGATTTACATTAAATTTAAATACAATAACGCTTGAAAGTTGGCTTGGTGACAAAATATCAACATCAGATGTATTCTGCATTGTGCCAACAAATATATCTGGGGGTAAAATACCACTAATACTGCTGGTAACAAGTTTTGTTCCCTTGCCACCTTGGAATTTCGGATCGTTAAAGAATCCAACTGTTGGACTTGTTGCGCCATTTCCACGCAAGAATCCATATACATCAGAACCCGCAACGCGTACCGCAATGTTTGTGTTTGAATCAGTCAACGCACGTACGCGCGAATAATGTGCACCCGTATCCATAATAATACCAACCATGGCATTATCAAATGATACAACCACCATACCGGTTTTTAATCCGTCGCGCGCCCCGCGATCTATTAAAAATGTTTCGTGATTCACCGCGGTATTATCCAATATAACATCGGCAACAACCGTTTCATATTCGGTATTGCGTTTTATATCTAATTCATTGATCAATCGTTCGTTTTCGACCAATGCCACATCACATTCGTTTTTACGGGCCAATGCCATATCAAGCCGTGTACGCAGTTCTTCATTTTCTTGTCTAAGGTTGGAAATATCACGAATATCCCTAACTAAATTGCCACCCGCACGTATTGGCCAAGTAATAACATTACCAACACCATTGGCAATTGGCAAAATAACATGTGCCGCCCCATTCATAAACCGATAATCCGGTTTTGCCACCACTATATATATAAGTATAATTGGCAATAATGCCGCAACAAAGGCGGATTTTATAATGGTATGTAATCTGGAAGATACTTTCTTTGGATTCATTTCGACGTCAGTTTAATAGCAAAAAAAAGAATATTCAATAAAAACTTGATTTTTCCATAAATTATGTCAAAATAGCCCCGTCAAACCATCCAAAGTGGCAAGGCATTGCCACCAGGATTATACTAACAAGAGGTTAAAAAATGCCAAAATTAAAGACAAAGTCATACTTGAAAAAGCGTGCATCTATGACCGCAACCGGTAAAATTCGTGTTGCCAGAAATGCCCACAAAAAACTTCTGCGTAATAAATCTGCGCGTGCAAACAACGCCGGTTCTAAACCGCAGTATTTGAATGATAACATGGTCGGCCAGGCGAAAATCTTGGCGCCGTATGGTTTGAAATAATGGGGGCATAAAATGGCAAGAGTAAAACGTGGAACAACGGTTCGTCAAAAACACAATAAAATTTTAGAACGTGCCAAGGGCTTCCTTGGTCGCCACAGCAGCACTTATCGTGCCGCACGTGAAAAATCAGAAAAAGCGGGTCAGTATGCATATCGTGATCGTCGCACCAAAAAACGTGATTTCCGCAGTTTGTGGATTGTCCGTATTAACGCGGCGGTTCGTCCTTCTGGCATCACATACAGCCAATTCATGAATGGTCTGCGCAAGGCCGGTGTTGAATTGGACCGCAAGGTTTTGGCCGAAATGGCATATGCCGGTGATGCAAATTTTGCTAAACTTATTGAAACCGCAAAACGATTTATCGCAGGGGATAAATAAAACCCTTGGCGGCAGGTTGTTTTTTGTTTATGATTATGGGGCCGCGAAAGCAGGCCCCATATTTATTAAAAGGTTGAATCAATGTTACAAGAAAAAATTAAAGAAATAGAATCGTTGGATGAATTACAGGAACTCTATACGTCTGTGTATGGTAAAAACGGCACAATGACCGCACGCCTTAAAGAGATGAAAAATCTTGGTAATGAAGAACGCGCCGAATTAAACCGTGAAAATACAGAATTGCGCGAATTGTTTAAATCACGCCAGGCCGAATTAGAATTGGCGGAAATGAACGCGTCGTTGGCAATGCAAAAATTAGACGTAACCTTGGACGGTGAACCGGAAAATCGTGGAACACTGCACCCGGTTACACAATCTTTCAAAGAAGCCATAGCGATATTTGAATCTATGGGGTATACCCTTATGACTGGCCCTGAAATCGAAGATGATTGGCACAATTTTACGGCGTTAAATACCCCGGATTATCATCCTGCACGTGATATGCAAGATACATTTTTTCTTGAAAACGGAAACGTTATGCGTACCCAAACATCGGCGATTCAAATTCGTGCGATGGAAAAATTAGGTGCGCCAATCAAAATTTTTGCGGTTGGTAATTGTTACCGCAAAGAATTAGATGCGACACATTCGGCTATGTTTGACCAACTGGAGGGTCTGTATGTTGATAAAGTTGAAAAAAATATAAATTT
Organism: uncultured Pseudomonadota bacterium; assembly: GCA_947306185.1. GTDB lineage: Bacteria > Pseudomonadota > Alphaproteobacteria > Rs-D84 > Rs-D84 > Enterousia. The sequence continues at coordinate 83,561 of CAMZFU010000001.1, forward strand.
ATCTGATTTGTTGGGAACAATGCGCGTTTTTGCATCAAAGTTTTTCAATAAGGATGTAGATTTGCGTATTCGTCCGTCATATTTTCCTTTCACCGACCCCAGCATAGAGGTTGATATGAAATGGGGTGATAGATGGCTTGAATTATTGTGTGGTGGTATGGTTCATCCAAATGTTTTGCGTAATTGTGGCATTGACCCAGAAAAATACCAAGGGTTCGCTTTTGGATTTGGTTGGGACAGATTGGCAATGTTGAAATATGGATTAAACGATATTCGGGCCTTTACTGATGGCGATATTCGTTGGTTAAAGAATAGCGGTTTTTAATAATAGGGGACGAAAATGAAATGGACTTTTGATTGGTTACAAGATTATTTGAAAACGAATTTATCTGCATCTGAAATTGCGGATATGCTTACCCGCACCGGATTGGAAGTCGAAGATTTAATTGCACCGGTTGCACCAATTGCGGCAAAAATCGTTGAATGTCGCCCACATGAAAACAGCGACCATTTGCATGTGTTAATGGTTGATGATGGTTCAGGTACCCTGCGCCAGGTTGTATGCGGTGCACCAAATGTACGTGTTGGTTTAATATCTGCATTGGCAATTCCTGGTTGTGTTATCGAAGGTCATGAAATACAAAGTGGTAAACTGCGTGGTGTATTGTCTGATGGTATGATGTGCAGTGGTCGCGAACTGGGCGTAAATGATGACCACAGTGGTATTATCGAATTGCCAGAAGATACAGAAATAGGCAGTGCGGTTATTGAATGCCCAACGATTTTTGATGCAGGCATTACACCAAACCGTCCGGACTATTTGGCTGTGCGTGGTGTTGCACGTGATTTGTCTGCGGCCGGTGCGGGTGAATATATTGCGCCACAAGATGACACGTTCGAGATATCTGGCAAGGCGCGTAATGTTAATATAAAAACAGATAAGTGCCGTGCATATAAATTGGCGGAAATTCACGGTATATCAATGGCCAAAAGTTGTGATAAAATTGCATCACGCCTTGCCGCGATTGGTATAAACCCAAAAAATGCGCCAATTGATGCGACGAATTATATTTGCTATGATATGGCGCAACCTATGCATTGTTTTGATGCCGATGAAATACATGGCGATATAATTGTTCGTCTTGCGAATGCCGGCGAAGAATTTACCGACCTGTTTGGCAATAAACACGAATTGCACGATAAGGACATAGTTATTGCAGATGCCGATGGTATATTGGCATTGGCCGGTGTTGTTGGTGGTGCACGTGGTATGACAACCGATAACACAAAAAATATTATATTGGAAAGTGCATATTTTGACCCGGTTTGTGTCCGTAAAACCGCAAAACGTTTGGGCATATCAACCGATGCATCATACAGATATGAACGTGGAATTGACCCAACAATTACAGGTCCCGCATTGATGTGCACGGTAAAGATTATAACTGATGCGTGTGGTGGCAATGTTATTGGGTACAATGCGGCGGGTATTGATACACCATTGAACCCAGAAATAGATTTTGCACCAGATGTATTTTTCAAGAAAACCGGTATAGAAATGCCAATTGATGAAATGCAAAACATTTTATTGCGCTTGGGATATACCGGAAAAATGGACGGAAAGTCGTGGAAAATCACCGCACCAAATTCACGTGTAGATGTTCAGATTCCTGAAACAGTCGTTGCAGATTTAATACGTATATACGGTTATGATAAGGTAGGATTAAATTATGTTCCTGAAAAAGTCGTTCCTGTGGAACATAACAATCTTAATATACCGCTTAAAGAAAAATTGGCCGCGCGTGGATTAAACGAATCAATTACATTTGGTTTTGGTAATTCGCGTGTCGAAGAAATATTAACAAATAAACCAATTATTCGTATCGCTAATCCTATAATTGTTGATTTAGATACGGCGCGTAATGGTTTGTTGGGGAATTTATTAATTGCGGTGTCAAACAATGAAAAACGTGGATATCCAGATTTGAACTTGTTCGAATTGGGAACCGTATTTGATGGCGATATTCCGAACGAACAACATACCGGAATATGTATTGTTCGCAGTGGCGTAACATCACCAAAGCATTGGCAAAAGCGCAATCGTTCGGTTGATATATACGATGTTAAATCAGATATAGTTTCATTATTAAACGGTCAGAATTTTACCATTGAAACGGAAAATCCGCCACTTTGGGCACACCCATATCGTTATGGTGCGCTGTACCAGGGTAAAAAGAAATTGGCGGAATTTGGCGAATTGCATCCATCCGTTGCCAAGAAATTAAAGATAAAAACCAATGTGGTTATTGGCATTGTTGAAAATATCGACGCCCTGCCCCGCCCGACGGTAAAGCGAAAATCGATAAAACTTGGTGAATTTCAACCGGTAACACGTGATTTTGCGTTTATTGTGCCAAACGATTTTCCGGCGGCAAAGTTGGTTGCGGCAGCACAAGGCGCGTCCAACCTGATATCCGACGTGGTTGTGTTTGATTCATTTGAAATGCCGGATGGCCAGAAATCTGTGGCGTTCACGACAACTATCATTCCGACCGAAAAGATGTCCGAAGACGATTTGGCAAAATTACATAGCGATATAATCGCGGCGGTTGAAAAGAAATGCCCGGCAAAGGTTCGCGATAAATAGTTGTTATACTAAATCCTTGCAATCGTCAAATTCTTTGTTATAATGGCGGTTGCCTTGGGTGGTTAGCTCAGTTGGTTAGAGCGTTACGTTGACATCGTAAAGGTCGTTGGTTCGAGTCCAATACCACCCACCATTATAAATTAGGAATAAAAAGTACAATGCGAATGCAAAAATAATTTTCAACATAAACTAAAACGGGATTCTTTGGGACGCCCCGTTTGGCGTCCATTTTTCGTAAAAGGACGGGCAAAAAATGAGTGAAAAATATCTTATAACATCGGCATTACCATATGTTAATAATCAGTTGCATATTGGGCATCTTATTGGTTGTTTATTACCAAGTGATGTTTATGCGCGTTTTTGCCGTGCGATGGGACGCGATGTTTTATATATTGGTGGTTCCGATGAACATGGTACAACGTCTGAAATTGGCGCAACACGCGAAAATATGCCTGTGGAAGAATATGTTGAAAAATATCGCGCAAAGCATTTGGATGCAGTGCGTGATTTCAAATTGTCTTTCAATTTATATGGTCGTACACATACCGCGCAGCATGAAAAACTGATGCACGAATTGTTTAACCGTCTTGATTCATTGGGCATGATAGAAGAAAAGGCATCTATGCAGCCATATTCTGTAAATGAAAAGAAATTCTTGGCGGACCGTTATGTTATCGGTACATGTCCGTTTTGCGGATATGAAAAGGCATATGGAAACGAATGTGAAAAATGTGGTGCGTCATTAGATCCTTCTGATTTGAAAAATCCGCATAGTGCAATTGACCCTTCATCACCAGTTGAAATGCGCGAAACCAAGCATCTGTATTTTAGACTTAGCAAGATGCAGGATAAATTACGTGCATGGATAAATTCTCGGCAAGGATGGCCAAAAACCGCAATTAAAATTGCGAACAAATGGTTGGACGAAGGATTACATGATAACCCAATCACACGTGATTTAAAATGGGGTATTTCGGTAAATAAACCCGGATATGAAAATAAAGTTTTCTATGTATGGTTTGATGCACCGTGGGGTTATGTTTCTATTTCACAAATTGCGACACCGGATTGGGCGTCATGGTGGAAAAACCCAGATTGTCATTACACACAGTTTATGGCCAAAGATAATGTATCTTTCCATTCGGTGTTTTTTCCTGCCCAAGAATTGGCAATGGATGATAATTGGAAAACAGTTGATGTGTTGAAAGGTCAAAACTTTCTGAACTTTAATGGTGCAAAAATTTCCAAATCGACTGGTAATGGAATATTTTTGGACGAGGCATTATCAATCGCGCCAAGCGATTGTTGGCGGTATGCATTGCTCGCATCTGCGCCTGAAACAGATGATACAGATTTTACAATGACGCGTTTCGCCGAAATTGTGAACAAAGATTTGAACGGGTTGTTGGGCAACTTTGTTTCACGTGTGTGTAAATTATCCGCCAAGAATTTTGGTGATGTCGTGCCAAATGCGGGTGCGCGTGATGCGGAACTTGATGGTCGCATAAACGAAAAATTGGCGGAATTAACCAGTGCATTAGAGGCATGTGAATTCCGTAAAACGATAACCGCATTACGTGATATTTATGGTATTGCAAATGAATATATGACATTAAAAGAACCGTGGACATTGGTTAAAAATGGCGATATGGATGGCGCGGCCGCAGTGCTAAACGAATGCTTTCAAATGATAGATTTATTTGCGCGTGTATCTGCGCCGATTATTCCGGATGCAGCGGAAAAGATTAAGAATATATTTGCCGGCGAACATGATTTATCTTGGCCACGCGAATACGAACACAGAATTGCAAATGGTGAAAAATTCACGGTTCCAGAAAACTTGTTCAATCGTATTGAATTAGACAAGGAATAAAATAAATCATGGGAGAGAGATGTAGTTTAATAAAAGGATAAAGACTATGTCGCAAAATATCAAATATACAACATACACGGTGACATCATATATGGGCAATGACGTGCCCCCAAAAAAGACATTTAGTGAATTAGAAATTCAAGAAATGATAAGATATGTGCAAGAACAAAATAAATCTGGAATTTATATGGAAGTAACCAAAACGACAATAACAATGAATTATCATTTGTCAAAAAGTGGGTTCCGCCGGTTAAAACAACAAAAAGCACCCGAATCCCACAAACCACATAAAAAGATTTATCGTATAGCAAGTTACTGTGGAATTGATGAACCCAAATCACCAAATGCGGGATTCTTTGATTTTATTGGCTATCAACGTTAATACAAAGGGATAAAAAATGGAAAGTGTTGTAAAATATTATATGCGCGTGACCGGTCCGTGTACACCATGTAACAGTGGTCCCAGACAAGAAGTATATTCTTTTGAAGATGTGAAAAAATTTGTTGCATGTTATTCTGCATCAATGCCATATACGGTTGAATTAGAACGAATTGTTTATACTGTTAATACCGATGCAATGGTCAAGGTTGAACGCAGTACACTTGGGCAATCATATAGTATAAACGGACATCCAATAACCAACAAAGAAACAACAGATTATCTTAGATTTTTTGTTGGTGATAGATTAATTCACGCGATAGATATCAGAAACTTTTTGAATGAACAATATCGTTCAACAATTAACTTTGATGCCACAAACGAAAATAGAGCGGTCATGTTAGATAATGTCCAGACGCAGATAAAAATGGATAATGAAAAATTACATACAAACATATGGAAAAAAACACCACCACCAAGTTTCGTACGTTGGCACTATTTGACGCACAAAGATATTTTCGTAGATAGGAACCTGAAAAAACTTTATGGATATGGCAAAGGAAAAATACCTGTGACATTAATACAATTATTCAATAAAAAAGTTGAACACGTAAAATAAGAGGAAACAATGCAAACAAAAGATTCTGCGAAAATTCCAACGCCGTTATTTTCTACATCGACGGCGTATAAACATTTGCTGGGGTTACAACGCAATGATAAAGAAAACGCTGTATATGCATTGTTTTTTTATATGGATGGCGATGTGTTACAAGTATGGCACGGACGCAATATTGGTATAGAAAAATATCAATTTGAAGATAGCTTTTGCTGTACAGAAGGGTATAATTTATTAAGTAAACAAAAAGATTACGAAGAATATTTGGGGCCGGATGTTACTGAAAATACCAAGACGTCAGATGCGTTCAAAAAAGAAATTGCACTGTTTAATTCCGCATATAATCCGGAAACAACGACATTATCAAAAAGATTGAAAAGTAATTTCAAATTTGGAAAGTCATGCACCATTATAAAAAATGCGTTTGATGAATATAATCCACTGGTTATAAAAAAAGACTGCGAAGATTCGGTTGTTGTGGATGGCTGTGCACCGATATTTTCCAGTTGTGCAAGTTTCGCCAGTAATAGTTCGTGCATTTACATTTATGAATTGCGTTTAATAAAAACGGTCAGTGATATTCCAGACCTTTATTTTATTCGTCCATGTGTACAAATATCGTTGTTTAAAAACGCTGGCGATGCGGATAAATATTTTCAGAATTCAAACCAAGAAAGTCAAATGTTCCAAGAACACCGGTTGTATCCTGGGGTGCTAAAAATTGCAAATCCTGCAATTAAACGGTTCGAAAATTATATCGGACGGTAAAGATAAAACAATGGAAAAAATAAAACTTGTTTTGGTATCTTGTTGTGCACCGTGCAGCGCGGGTGCGATAAAGCAATTGGCCGATGGCAACATTGCCAATGTTGATGATTTTATTGTTTTATTTTTCAATCCAAATATTTTTCCCGAAGGCGAATATACAAAACGTATGAACGAACAAATAAAATACTGTAAAAAATTGGGCGTAAAATACGCAATTGGTGAATACGACCATGACGCATGGCGTGCAGCGGTTCGTGGTTTAGAAAACGAACCCGAACGCGGGGGCCGGTGCAGTGTTTGCTTTGCATATCGTTTTGAATATGCCAAAAGGTTTGCACGTGAACACGGATATAATGCGGTTGCAAGTGTGCTTGGTGTATCGCGCCACAAAGACCAGCACCAGGTTGACATCGCGGCCGAATCTGTATTGGACAAAATAAAGTATTTTCCAATTAAATGGGATGAAAAATTACGCCAGGAAATCAACCGCGAATCTGATTTTTACCGTCAAAATTATTGCGGTTGCGAATTCAGTATTCGCAAAGTATAATACCCATATAATATAACCAAAGGTGCGATTATGTCATCTATACTTGTGTTTCCCGGCCAAGGTTCACAAAGCGTTGGTATGGGGTATGAATTATATAAAAATAACGCCGCGGCGCGTGCCGTTTTTGACGAGGTTGATGATGCGTTAAATCAAAAACTGTCGGATATCATTTTTAATGGTCCAATGGAAGATTTAACATTAACAACAAACGTTCAACCGGCGATTATGGCAACATCTATTGCGATATTACGTGCATCAGGTGTGGCGCTTACAGAATATGTCGCGGGGCATTCGTTGGGTGAATATACGGCGCTGTGTGCGGCGGGTGCATTGTCATTGGCGGATACGGCAAAATTATTGCGCCTGCGTGGGGACGCAATGCAACGTGCGATACCATTGGGACATGGTCTAACCGCGGTGATTTTGGGTTTGGATATAGATGTTGTTCGTGAAATCTGTGCCAAGAACGATTGCGATGTTGCAAACGATAATTCCCCAGGCCAGGTTGTAATTTCCGGCGCGAAAGATATTGTTGAAAAAACATTGGAAGACGCCAAATCTGCTGGTGCGCGTCGCGCCATGCCTTTGGCATTGTCTGTACCTGTTCATTGTCGGATTCAGACTCCTGCGGCGGATGAAATGCGCGCGGCATTAGGAAATACAGAAATAAAAACACCGGTCGCGGCATTAATTTCTAATAAAACATGTGCGCCAATAAAAAATCCGGATGAAATACGTGATGCGTTGGTGTATCAAATAACGCATGGGGTGCGTTGGCGTGAAAGTGTTTTGGCGATGCATGGTTTGGGTATAACCGAAACAATAGAGGTCGGTCCAGGGGCGGTTTTAACCGGATTGACCCCAAGAATCTGTCCAGAGATGGAAGGTAAAAAATTAGAGGTATAAAAATGGCAGATAAGAAAAATGATATTAAAAAATATGATATCGGTACATATATTGCTGATGCCATAGTGGAAGTTATAAATTTAGCAAAAGCCAATAATAAAGATTATATTTTTATATACAATAATTGGTTCAAAATGACCATTACCCCAACAACGACATTGGATTCCGGTTTGCGTTTATTCTTTTCAAAATCCATGTCGCAAAAAAACTTGGCAATGGGGGTTGCAAGAAAAACAATATGCTTAAAATACGAGGAATAAGATGTTTGATTTAACAAATAAAGTTGTTTTAATTACTGGTGCAACAGGTGGTATCGGTGGCGCAATTGCGCATAAGATGAAAGATGCCGGTGCGACGGTAATTGTGTCTGGACGTAATACAGAAAAATTAAATTCAGAATTTGATGATTCTTTTGTAAAGATTGTGTGTGATTTGGCATCCGAAGATGGTGCGGCAAAATTGGTTGCATCTGCGATTGAAAAATGTGGCCATATTGATGTGTTGGTAAATAATGCGGGTATCACGGCGGATACATTGATGATGCGTATGACCGATGAACAGTTTGATAATGTGATAAACACAAACCTGCGTTCATGTTTCAAAATGTGCAGAGCTGCAATTATGCCGATGATGAAGCAGCGTTTTGGTCGTATCATAAATATGGCATCTATTATCGGTGTTATTGGTGGTCCAGGCCAGGCAAATTATGCGGCAAGTAAGGGCGGTATGATTGGTATGACAAAATCTATCGCAGCCGAGGTTGCATCGCGTGGTATCACCGCGAATGCCATTGCGCCGGGATTTATTAAAACGCCAATGACAGACGTTTTGCCCGAAGAATTGAAGAAAAATTACCTTGCGCAAATACCGGCGGGCCGTTTTGGTGAACCAGAAGATATTGCAAACGCATGTGTATTCTTGGCAAGTGATGAGGCATCATATATCAATGGCCAAACAATCCACATTAATGGTGGTCTGGGGAGGTTTTAATTATGAAACCACAAGAATTTAAAATATTACAAACCGCGCGTCTTGATTTGAAACCATTGGTTGCAACATTTGATTTTGCAAATCATTTGTTTGACGTGATTTCTAACAATTTGGAATTCTTTAAGTATATGCCGTGGCTGGATATAAAGAATGCGGAACAAGAATTCGATTTCTTGCGCAGTGCAGAAAAAGCATGGAAAAATCAAACCAAAGCAACATATGGATTACATCTGCGCGAAACTGGTAATTTCATCGGTGTGTGCACTATGTTCAACATAGATTGGGATGATGAAGTTGGCGAAATCGGTTATTGGTTGGATCCACAATATGCAAAACACGGTTTTATGAGTGAAGCCGTAGATGGTGTTGCAAATGAATTTTTCAATCGTGGTTTTCACCGTATTATAATCAAGGCAAATCCAGAAAATATCGCTTCGTGCAAGACCGCGGAAAAATGCGGGTTTGAACGCGAAGGTATTATGCGCAGTTGTTCTTTTAATGCTGGATTAAAAGCACGTGAAGATATCGCCATGTATGCAAAAATAAGATAAAGAAATGCAAGAATTTGATGTAATTGTTATTGGTGGTGGACATGCCGGGGTTGAATCGGCTGCGGCGTCTGCGCGTCGTGGCGCAAAAACATTGCTGATGACAATGCGCGAATCAGATTTGGGTGCGATGTCTTGTAATCCATCTATTGGTGGGCCTGGTAAATCACAAATGGTTGCGGAAATAGATGCGTTGGGTGGCGTTATGCCACGTGCCGCCGATATGGCCGGAATTCATTTCAGAACACTAAATGCATCACACGGCCCGGCAACACAGGCATTGCGTGCACAAATTGACCGCAATTTATATCATAACGCGATAATTAAGATTCTGGCGGAATATGAAAACCTGACCGTATTATTTGAAACGGTGCAATCCATAGATTTGGCAAACAAGGTTATAAATGGTACGTATGCAGGAAAATCTATTGTCTTTACAACGGGAACATTTTTACGTGGCCTGGTCACAATGGGGGGCGAAAAAACACCTTCGGGGCGTATTATGGATGATGGAACATATCAATCACCTGATACGGTAATATCCGCCGCATTGCGTGATTTTGGATTTGATATAATACGATTAAAGACCGGGACACCCGCGCGTATATATCGTGATTCAATCGATTTTTCGGTATGTGAAGAACAATTGCCCGACAATCCGCACGATTGGTTTTCGGATGGATATGATATAGATAATAATGTTGCGGTATGCTTTATTACACATACAAATGAAGAAACACATCAGATAATTCGTGATAATATCCAAGATGCCCCAATGTATAACGGCGATATCGAAGGCATTGGTCCGCGTTATTGCCCATCACTGGAAGATAAAGTAATGCGTTTTCCAGAACATCTGTCCCATCACGTATTTTTGGAACCCGAAGGATTAAACAGTGATTTAATATATCCAAATGGTATTTCAACAAGTTTTGGTCGTGATATCCAAGACAAATGGATTCGTACAATTCCGGGACTGCAAAATGCGCATATTGCGCGGTATGGGTATGCAATAGAGTATGATGCAATTGATGCGCGCGCGTTGGATTCACGCCTTATGTCGCGTGATAATCCGGGACTGTTTTTTGCAGGCCAAATAAACGGCACATCCGGATATGAAGAGGCCGCCGCCCAAGGTATCGTCGCCGGGGCCAACGCCGCCGCATTTGCACTTTCTTTGCCAACACTTGATATTGACAGGACCAATTCAATGATTGGTGTTATGATAGACGATATAACAACACTTGGGGTTGATGAACCGTACCGTATGTTTACATCCCGTTCAGAATATCGATTGAACCTGCGGGCGGATAATGCGATTTCACGCCTGGGGCATCTGGGTGTTGATTTGGGTTTGATATCGGAATTGGCATATTCTAAAAAAATGCGAGAAAAGGCCGGTAAAATTGCCGAAAACGATAAATTCTATGCGGGTTATATTGCACGAAACGAACGGGAAATAGAATCTTATTCGCGGGACAAGAAAATAAAAATTCCGGTTGATTTTGATTATGATGCGCTGTCGGGCCTAACCAACGAATTGCGGGAAAAATTAAAACGGACGCGTCCGTCCACAATCGCCGACCTGCAGCGAATACCCGGAATGACCCCTGCGGGCATAATGGTCGTATTACGCAAAATATCATAAATAAATACTTGAAAAAGAAAATTATGTTATGTAAAGTGATTTTCACATTGCCGGTGTAGCTCAGCTGGTAGAGCATCTCATTCGTAATGAGGGGGTCGTAGGTTCAAGTCCTATCACCGGCACCAGAAACAAAAACCGCCCATTTGGGCGGTTATTTTTATCAATATGTAAATTACATTGTTCTTTCTTTTTGTAATTTTACACGTTCAATTGCTTTTTCGGCAAAGTGTTTTGATAATTCGTGTGAAATGACAGCGACTTGTTGATAGTTACCTTCAGCATTGCGTTTGAAAACGTATCCGTTTCCACCACGGCCACCGCACCATTTTGTGCCGACCACACCGAAATCGATTTGATAATCGCCAACTGTGCAACGCATGGGTTCACTTGGTTGATGTTCCGTTTTTTGGAAATAACGAACGTCCGCAAAATCTTTCAAGGTTGTATCTTGCAAGATATCGTAAATTTCTTGCAATCCTTTGGCCTGTATTTCTGGGGTCGGATCATATTCAACTGTTTGTTTTACGCCACCATTGCGACGAATTACCAAATTTTGTAATCTGTGATTATTTTGCGCATCTAAATGGTATCTAAAATTTCTTTTGTATCTTTCAAAGAAGTGTACAGGTTCCGCCGGATCCATAATTTCATCACGAACATTCTTTGGGGTGATGACCGATGCAATAAAATATGCAATTACTTTATCGCCAAAAATAGCAAGTTTTTCAAGACATTTACTGTTTCTAAATATTTTTTTCATGTTATCTCCTAAATGTTTCTATGCTATTAATATAACACAAAACAAAAACTTGTCAAGCATAGTTGTATTTTTTGCATAAAATACTGGAAATTCCAATTTTAATATATTACACTAGTTCGCGATGAAAACAAAACAAATAATTATCATTAGATAACTGGCGATGCGCTTTGGCGTATGCTGGGGCGCATATGGCGCCCGTTTTTTATGATATAAACACATATGGAGTATATAAAAATGGCATATCTAAAAACCGAACCCAAGGCAGATTTTATAGCATTGGAACACCAGATGATAGAATTCTGGCGCGGCGATGATACGTTTCATAAAACACTAAACAAGACCAAATTGGGACACCCATTTACTTTTTACGATGGCCCACCGTTTGGAAATGGTCTGCCACACTGGGGACACTTGGGTGTATCCGCGGTCAAAGATATGGTGTCTAAATACCAAACAATGAAAGGGAACTATGTTGAACGTGCCCTGGGGTGGGATTGTCATGGGCTTCCGGCAGAATCTTCGGTTGAAAAGAAACAACAGCGTACCGCGAAAGATATCGTTGCAACCGATGGTATTGCGGCATTCTGTGATATGTGTCGAACAGATGTTATGACCTATACAAATGAATGGTTAAGATTTATTGAACGCGTGGGCCGTTGGGTTGATGGTGGCGATAATTATGGATATCGCACCATGGATAAAAATTATATGGAATCTGTGATATGGGCATTGAAAAAATTATATGATATGGGATTGCTCTATAAAGATTTCAAGGTAAATCCGTTTGATTGGAAATTGGGAACAGTTCTTTCTAATTCCGAAGCATCAAGTGAATACCAAGATATCGTTGATGATACGGTGACCGTGTGGTTCGAATTGGAAAATGGTGATCGCGCAATCGCATGGACAACAACGCCGTGGACATTGCCGGCGAATTCTGCATTGGCGGTAAATAATAATATGAAATATGTTCGCATGCGTCACGACGACGGTCATGTTTATGTTTTGGCAGAATCACGCTTGCATGCATACGAAAAGATATTTGCAACTTCTGAAAATCTTGGAACCGTCCAAGGGTCCGAATTGGTTGGTTTGCATTATAAACCGATTTTCCCGTATTACACAGATTTGGCAAAAGAAGGTCATGGGTTGTACACTGTAATTTCTGGTGATTATGTATCTGATGCCGATGGTACCGGTATCGTACATATTGCACCCGCGTATGGTGAAGACGACTATTTTGTGGCCAAGGCAATCGATCCGCAATTCCCGGTCATATTAAACGTTGACGATTATGGCAACTTTGATAATACCGTAAAAGAATGGGCGGGTGAAAACATATTCGTTGCCAACCCAAAGATAATAGACTGGTTGCGCAGTAATGGAATACTGGTTAAAAAAGATCAGCATAAACACAGTTATCCATTTGGCCCACGCAGTAAAGAAAAACTTATCTATCGTGCAACGGATGCATGGTATATCGATGTACCAAAAATCCGCGATAGATTAGTTGAAATCACAAAACAAGAAACAACGTGGACATCCGCGGGTAATCGTTTTATGGCGTGGATTGAAAATGCACGTCCGTGGGGAATATCACGTAATCGTTTCTGGGGTGTGCCGTTACCAATTTGGGAACGTGATGGCGAATTCAAAATATTCGGTTCAATTGCCGAATTGGAAGAATTCTTTGGGGTAAAAATTGATGATTTGCACAGACCGACATTAGATAAACTGGAAAAAGATGGTTGGAAACGCATACCTGATGTTTTGGATTGCTGGTTCGAAAGTGGTTCTATGCCATTTGCGTCACTGCATTACCCATTTGAAAACAAAGAATTGTTCGAGAAAACTTTCCCGGCCGATTATATTATCGAAGGCCAAGACCAAACACGCGGATGGTTTTATTCGTTGATGGTTGTGTCTGTTGCGTTATTTGATAAACCGGCATTCAAGGTTGTTTCTGCGAATGGTATGGTTGTTGATGAACAAAAACGTAAATTCTCGAAATCATTACATAATTACGTTGATCCGTCCGAACAATTGGAAGTGTATGGTGCGGATGCAGTTCGTCTGTTTATATTGGGCAGTAATTTTATGAAGGCCGAACCAGTGCCTGTTGATAAAGAAGGTAAAGTATTTGCTGAATCTATCAAAACAATACTTACACCATTGTGGAATGCGTATCACTTCTTTACATTATACGCAAATGCCGGAAATATTGTCGCCCAAGATGTGACGAATGAACCAACGCGTAACGCATTGGATGAATACATATTGGCGGAAACAAATGTGTTAATTGACATTGCGAATAAATCGTTGTCTGAATATAAGCCAGACGTCGCCGTCAAAGAATTTGTTCGGTTCTTGGATGTATTGAACAATTGGTACATACGTCGTTCACGTACCCGTTTCTGGGACGAAGATACGGATGCGTTCAACACATTGTACACAGTGTTGATAACAGTATGCCGTGTATTGGCACCGTTTGCACCGTTTATTTCAGATTATATCTATAAAAATCTGACGGGTGCGGAATCTGTACATTTGGAAAGTTACCCGACCGCACAAACACGCGATAACAAAATTGTAGGTGATATGCGCCGTGTCCAAGAAATCGTGTCGGTTGGAAAGCAATTGCGTGAACAATATAAATTGCGTAATCGTTTGCCACTTTCTAAACTGACGGTTGCGGGTGGTAAATCAATGCCGGATTATACAAACATAATTCGTGATGAATTAAATGTGAAATCTGTGGAATGGGTGGACAGCGCGAATAAAGTTGCCGACAGTTTCATATACCTGGTTACACCAAAAATCGGTAGCCGCCTTGGTGGTGCGTTGCGTGAAATCATCCCAGCGGTCAAACGTGGTGAATATGAATTAGACGGTGATAAACTTGTCGTTGGTGAATACACATTGAACGCAGATGAATTTGAAAACCGTTTAACAATCAAAGAAGGTGTCACCGGAATCGCCCTGCCCGACAATACCGCGGTTATAATTTTGGATACAGAACTGAATTCCGAACTTATTGCCGAAGGTTTGGCGAACGATGCGTTGCGCTTTATCCAAGATACGCGCAAGGCATTGGGGTTGGATGTTTCCGACAGAATAAAACTTACCTATACTGCGGATTTGGCATTATCCGGTGCGATTGAACAACATCGCAAACGTATAATGGCGGATGCGCTTATACTTGAAATGTCGCCCGGCGAAGCTGAACATTTTCAGGATGTCGAAGGGTATAACTTTGGAATCTCAATACAAAAGGCATAAAAATGAAAGAAGATAGATTTATTTTAATTTGCGCGGTTTGTTTGATTATTTTCTGCAAGTTCTGGATGTTGTTTGCGGAACCATGGCGTAACCTTGCGACATCAAGTACGATTTCTGTTACCGAACAAACAAGTACGGTAAAGAAATCTGAAAATAAAAATGTAGAGGTAACCGAATCAAAATACGTTGAATCTAAAAATGCAGACGCCAAAGTTGTGACCGATGCAGAGGTAAAAACGGAAACCGTAAAACCATCCGCCGTTCAACCAGAATCAATCAAACCGGTTGAAAAAGCATTTAGCGGATGTGGTTCAAGTTTTTCTTCGGATATGGTTGCAAATACGATAAATGGTAAAACGGTTCGTGAATATCGCGCAACAAATGTAATCACATGTGATTGTGTCGTTGCAGATGGTATAATTGAAAAGACCGTCGTATATCGGTATTCTGGCAATCCAAAGAATGTTGAAATGGACTGCAATTCCAAATGCGGGGAAATATGCGGCGCCAAATAATATGATAACACCGGAACGATTCTTTACGGTTGTGCCGAATAATCTTAATATGAATATTCGGTCAGAACTGTATTCTACAAATGATTTTACATTCGCGGTTGCGGTGATATTGTCTGCCCAGGCCACCGATAAAAAGGTGAACGAGGTTACCCCCGCCCTATTCCGCATTGCGCCAACACCACAAAAAATGTTGGCGTTGGGATTGGATGGATTAAAGGAACATATAAGGGTAATATCGTTCTTTAATAACAAGGCAAAAAATATCATCGCGTTGTCCGAACAATTGGCGGATATTGAAACCGAAGGTGATAATTTTACCTTTCCAGAAAAATATCATGACCGTGATACACTTATGAAATTACCGGGCATCGGCCAAAAAACCGCAAATGTAATAATGAATGTTTTGTGGAATGCGCCGAATATCGGTGTTGATACACATGTGTTCCGCCTGTCGCATCGGTATGGTTGGGTTAATGATGGTGCGAATACACCGGAAAAAGTCGAAACAGAATTATTAAAGAAAATACCAAAAAAATATCATTCAATTGTGAATCATGTGATGGTTTTGTTTGGACGATACACGTGTACGGCCCTGCGACCCAAATGCGATGGTTGTCCATTGGCAAAATATTGTGATTATAAAAAGTAAAAAACACCGGCAGATGCCGGTGTTTTTCACTAACACTAACGACTAGTACATTGTTTGCAAGATATGTTTGTTCTTATCTAAACTTGATAACATCTTACCACTGCCGCGGGCGACGCATGCTAATGGGTTATCGACCAAGAATGCCGGCAATCCGGTTGCCGCACGAATGGCCGCATCTAAGCCCCGTAACAATGAACCACCACCGGTCATTGCAATACCCAAATCGGCGATATCCGCGGACAAATCTGGTGGTGTCAATTCCAATGCATGACGAACCGTATCAACTATCTTGGTTACGGTTTGTGATAATGCAGATGCAATTTGTGATTCTGTAATAATTGTTTCGCGTGGGGTTCCCGACAATAAATCACGCCCCTTGACCTTCATTGTTAATTCATTTGCTTTGTCTTTTGGCGAAATGGCGGTACCGATAGTTTTTTTGATTTCTTCGGCGGTATTTTCACCAATCAACAGATTTTTATTTTTGCGTACGAATTCAATAATATCTAAATCCATTTGGTCACCAGCGGTGCGGACCGCATTTGAATACACGATTCCGCCCAATGACATAATTGCAACCTCGGTCGTACCACCGCCAATATCCAATACCATTGAACCGCGTGGCTTTTCCACCGGCAGGCCCGCACCAATTGCGGCGGCGGTTGATTCTTCGACAATATAAACCTTGCGCGCACCGGCGGCATCAGCGGCCTCTTGTATAGCACGACGTTCCACCTGGGTTGCACATGATGGCACACATATAATTATAAGTGGTGCGGTAAGCGGACTGCGATGGTGCACTTTACGAATAAAATATTTAATCATTTCTTCGGCAACTTCAAAATCGGCGATAACACCATCGCGTAACGGACGTACCGCGGTAATTGTTCCCGGCGTACGACCTAACATCTGTTTGGCTTCCATCCCGACGGCCAATATTTCTTTGCGGCCCATCAATCTATTTTCGGCAACCGCCACCACAGATGGTTCGTTAAGCACAATTCCACGCCCCTTGACATAAATAAGCGTGTTAGCGGTTCCCAAGTCAATTGCCATATCTGCCGAGAAGAATTTCATTAACCAATTATACATGTGTTGCCCCTTCGTATCCAATTTTTCAACACCACTATAAACGCGGAATTACGAAAAATCAAGCCACAGAAGTTAAAATGTTTTTTCTTTGACTTTACGTATATTTTGGTATTATTACCCGTATGCGAGACACAATAAAAAAACATCAAGATTTTATCACACCCGATGATGCCCCATCGGCACGTTCGGCATACTTTATTATACGGGTAAAACCAGCGAAATTCACAGACGACCCGCGTGTTGGGTTTGTTGCGGCGAAACGTACTTTTCGGTTCGCGGTTGAACGCAACCGGGCAAAGCGCCTGTTGCGTGATTGGGTCCGTTTTAATGAAGGGTTGATGTTGCCGAAATATGATTATATTTTTATCGCGCATGCGGCAATTTTAACGGCCACGCGCGACAAGGGACGTGCCGGTATGGCCAAGGCATTGCAACATATTGTGCATGAACAAGACAAAAATGTTAGACAAGATTCTTAAAGCCCCACGTTATTTTGGAATCGCGCTAATTCGCGTGTATCAGCGGTTTATATCCCCCGCATTTGGCGGTCGTGCCGTGTGCCGTTTTACACCAACGTGCAGTGAATATGCAAAAATCGCAATTTCGCGGTACGGTTTAATACGTGGAACTTTTATGGGAATCCGCAGAATTCTGCGGTGTCGGCCGGGCGGTGGGTTCGGTTTTGACCCTGTGCCTTGACAAGTTATGGTTTTATGTTAGAATCTTGGTGATATAAAAGTAATTTTACAAAAGGATTATGAAATGTCATTTCGTTCAACCGTAGAATCCATGTCGAAAATTATGGATGATATGGGGATTACAGAACTTGATTTAGAACGTCAATTCTTGTTTGGCGTATATCGTAAACATATACATTTATCAAAGCAGACAGCGACCGCGGTCGCAATGCCGGCACTACCAGTTTCTGAAAATGCAAAGCACACAACCAGTGAACCTTCGAATGCAGATGCATCTGGGTATGCGTTGAAATCGCCAATGGTTGGGGTTGCATACCTTTCCCCGGAACCGGGCGCAAAACCATTTACCAAGGTTGGCGCACAGATTAAGGCCGGTGATACGGTTATCTTGGTCGAGGCAATGAAGACATTTAACCCAATTAAATCTGATAAAGATGGGGTTGTAAAAGAAATATTGGTCACCGATGGCCAGGCCGTCGAATTTGATCAACCATTAATCATTATCGAATAATTTGTTATGCCAAAAATAAAGAAAGTTTTAATTGCCAATCGTGGCGAAATTGCGTTGCGAATAATTCGCGCGTGCCGCGATATGGGTATTCGTACCGTTGCCGTATATTCTACGGTGGATCGTACGGCGATGCATGTGCAATTAGCGGATGAATCGGTCTGTATCGGGCCGGCCGCATCCAAAGATTCTTACCTTAACGAATCTGCAATATTAACGGCGGCATTACTTACCGATGCCGATGCGATTCATCCAGGATATGGTTTTTTATCAGAACGTGCAGATTTTGTCCAAAAGGTTGAACAACATGGCCTTATATGGATTGGGCCTGATGCGGCGATGATAAACAAAATGGGCGACAAGGTTAATGCCAAGCGGACTGCAATTGAATGTGGGTTGCCGGTTGTGCCGGGGTCTGATGGCGCGGTTGATACGTTGGAAGATGCATTAAAATGGGGTGAAAAAATTGGGTATCCTGTAATGTTGAAAGCGGCCGCCGGTGGCGGTGGACGCGGAATGCGCCCTGTGATGTCTGCCGACCAAATGGCCGAAGCGTTTGAAATTACCAAGAACGAGGCCCGCAGTGGGTTCGGTGATGATACGTTATATATGGAAAAACTGTTATTACACCCACGCCATATTGAATTTCAGGTTTTAGGTGATAAACATGGTAACGTTGTAATTTTTGGTGAACGTGATTGTTCGTTGCAACGTAAAAACCAAAAGGTTATGGAAGAATGCCCGGCCGCGGCATTAACCCAGAAACAACGCGACGATATGATAGAAATATGTAAAACAGCCGCAAAAAAGATGGGGTATACCAATGCCGGAACTTTTGAGTTTATGTATGAAAATGGTAAGTTTTATTTCTTGGAAATGAATACCCGGCTTCAGGTGGAACACCCGGTTACCGAAATGGTTTATGGGGTTGATTTGGTCCGCGAACAAATTCGTATTGCGGCCGGTGAAAAACTGGGATATACGCAGTCAAATGTGATTCCACATGGTCATGCAATTGAATTCAGAATCAATGCCGAAGATCCGGAAACATTTGTGCCCTGCCCTGGCAAAATCGCACTTTACGCGCCGTCTGGTGGTTTGGGGGTGCGTGTTGACAGCGCGGTTTATACCGGATATACAATTCCACCGACATATGATTCTATGATTGCAAAATTAATTGTTCATGCGCAATCGCGTTCGGCATGTATTATGCGTGCAGAGCGTGCGTTGGATGAATTTGTTATCGAGGGTGTAAAAACAACAATTCCATTACAAAAGAAATTATTGAATAACCGTGATGTTAGAACATTGAATTTTGATAATCATTGGTTAGAAGGTTACCTGGAAAAAGAACACAAAAAGAAATAAGGGTAAATTATTTAGTATTGTGAATGTCGTTGTCGCGGCAGAGCCTAGTAAAAATGGATGCGATTTTTGCGTCCATTTTTTTTCTTGTATAAATATATGTGAATATGATAGCATACAAGCGAACCAAATGGGAATTTGGTTCGGGGCTGTGAGAGGCCCATGACTTCCGGTGCAAGACATCGTAATCTGAAGAATTCCGTATGTTTTGCATCGTTATAACACCCCCGAAATGATGTCGGGGTGCCGTTGGTGTATACATAAAGACCACGGAGTCATTGAAGTCATGATTTCTCAACACCCCGACCGTCAGTTTCCTGGCGGTTTATTTATAAAAAATTAAGGCGGGGGGTTATTCCATGCAAACAAAAACATTATTAGTATCAGTAATTGCGGCGATTGTTACGGTATCTACATTTGCGGTTGACGACCCAGTTGCGGGTGATAAAACAACAACATCCCAACCGTA
>CAMZFU010000002.1 GCA_947306185.1 uncultured Pseudomonadota bacterium
CTTTACGCGCCAGTGATACGGACGCTGCACTTTATTGGGTCGCGCGTATGATGACAGCAGGCCAAGACCCAATGTATATATTCCGTCGCCTTACACGGTTCGCAATGGAAGATATCGGCCTGGCCGATCCGAATGCAATGCAATTGGCACTTACTGCATGGCAGATTTATGAACGCATGGGCAGTCCCGAAGGTGACATCGCCATGACCGAATTGGTAATATACCTGGGGACGGCGCCTAAAAGTGTTTCTGCATATCGTGCACAATCGGCATCGTATGCGGTTGCAAAGCAGACATCAAATTTGATGCCACCAAAAAATATTTTGAATGCACCGACCAAGATGATGAAAAATCTTGGGTACGGAAAAAATTATATATATGACCCCGATACAGAATCCGGATGCAGTGGGCAAAATTGTTTTCCAGAAAGTATGGACCGGCAAAGTTTCTATCATCCAATTGAACGTGGGTTTGAACGCGAAATAAAAAAGCGTTTGGAATACTGGGACGGCCTGCGCAAGAAATCTGGAAACACACAAAAATAAAAATCTTTGACTAATTTACGTTATTCTGTTTTAATCCCGATAAGATTATTATCCTAATATTGGTTGTATATAAAATGATTAAGCAGATTCTATTTTGCACGTTTGTGATACTTATGGGGCCCAAAGTTCTGCATGCCAAATCAGATATCGAATCAATTGGCGATATGACCCAGGTTATGATTCCGGCATACGCATTGGGGATGACAATGAACGAATCTGATTGGACCGGCACAAAACAATTCGTTGCGCAATTTGCGGCAATGGAAATTGTTGTAAACGGATTAAAACACTTTGTACCCGAAGATCGCCCTGACCACAGTGATAAAAAATCTTTTCCATCCGGCCATTCGGCAAGTGCGTTTTCCGGCGCCGCCTTTATACACAAAAGATATGGTATCAAACGTGCAATAATTCCATACATTGCCGCTGGCTTTACCGGTTTTTCACGCGTTTATGCCAAACGACATCATGTTCACGATGTACTTGCGGGGGCCGCAATTGGTGGATTAACGGGGTACTTTTTCACATCGCGCCAAACCGGCACAAGCACACAGGTTGAATTAAGTCCGGAAAGCGTCGCACTGCGTTTCAATACGACTTTCTAGAATAATATATTTATTGATGCACCCACGGAAATATTGTCTTCTTCGAATGCATAATCACAATGCCCAACATATTGCGTGCGCCCGTATTCACGAACAAGTTTTATACCAATAGATTCCTCATCGAATTTAGAATTTGTTGATTTACGAAACATAGCATTTCCACCAACACGCCACGCATTATTGACGCGGAAATAAACTTCTGGAATAAAATCTATATAAGACATACCACGGGTATCGTTAAAAATCCAACTTGATTTTACCGTTCCTGCAAATGTTACCGCTTCGTATTGACGACCAAAACGCAACCCCGCATAATATGTGGAATCAGCATATTCTGGCGTACGCACACGACGTGAACCACCGAATTTAAGCCCCGCCAACACATCGTATATCACCCGGTGCGATGATTCGTCCGCCATACCAATACGGTATATTCCACCCAAATCTATACTGGAAAAACCGTCTTGGTTATTATTAAAAGATTGCTGATAAAAAACCTTGGCACCAAACGCAAACCGGTCGTGCAAACCGTATGATAACGATTGCCCCAGGCGCAAACCGGTATCAAAATAATCAAGTGATGTGCGCGACAGTAACCCCGTGCGTTCTTGCAAAAACAATGGATCCGACGTATCACGCGTTAAATCCGATGCGAACGCCCCCGTTCCAATAAACACCACACAAAATAAAAACAACCAAGATTTCTTTAACATTTTGATTCCATATAAAAAACTAACCGGCGACGATTAAGCCGCCGGTCTTTTCTGTTCATATTAGAAATAGAATATTACCTGACCACCAATTGACATTTCGCGGTACTTATCAAGTTTCGTCTTACCCATATACTCCCAATCGCCACTTAATGCATCTATGCCATAATAATCTAACTTTTGGCCATCAGCACTGTCATAGAATGATGTTTTCACATACAGGTTCAACGCGAACCAATCATTTGGTTGCCACCCAAATGCACCCTTGATTGATGCCTGGTTATGCCAATCATAATTACCAACCAATGCCTCAATATTCAATGTCCAATCTTCATCCAACACACTGAACACACCAAGACCGCCCTCAAAGAAGTACGTTCTATCTACATCATCATCGTATGCAATGAATAACCCACCTTCGTTACCGAATTCATCAACACCGGTTATGCCATTACCATACACGAGCAATTCCATATATAGTAGATTTGGAAACTTTATAACCAGCCTTTAAATCCAATACGATGTCATTGGAAATATCTTGTTGTCTTTCATAATAACCAGACAATGTCGCAATCCACTTTTCATTATCGGTAAAACGCCATTGCAAACCGGCACCATAGATATTAAATCCATTGTCGTCCATTTTATCATCTGGGGTTGATGCATCAGACCAATCAAATTTATATTTCGTTGAATCATAACGCCCCATCAACAAGATACCGAATTTATCAGTAATACCGAAACTAAGGTCTTCTTTGACCGCGATTTGATCCATGCTCCATTTTGCGGACGGGTCACTTATGTACCCCCCCGGAATGAAATCTAAATCATATGATGCGGTATTAAACCCAAGATCCGTTATTGAACCAAATTTACCTTCGGTTGGTTGAAAGAACGGATGCGCCAAATAATATTTACGTTTCATTGTTTTACGAACGGTCTGACTGCGATTATTTGTCGTTGTACGCGTTGTCGTTGAACCGTTGTATCCACGATACATTTGACTGCGGTTTGTTGTTGGTTGCGAAGAGTAATATTGATTTCCGCCCATCGCGCCAGTTGAATTGGAATATGTCCGTGTTGTAGAACGGGTTTCATATTTTGCATAGTTCACATTGTTTGGGTTACTGCGAACCGCCGGCATACCAGTCAAATCGGCTGCCGATGCACCGCCCATTCCGTTATTCGTTGCCCCAACAGCGGGCACCATTGCACCAAACATCGCGGCAATCATAAATACATGTAAATACATTTTCATATTTATTTTCTCCTTTCTTGATGGTTAGATTATATCACAAAAAGGAACTATCACAAAACGAAAAACAAAAAAAGTTGTCAAATTATAAAATTTGGCGTTTACCCTTGGCATCGGCTGCACTAACAATGCCTTCCTGTTCCATACGTTCCATAAAGCCGGCGGCCTTGTTATATCCAACCCCTAAACGGCGTTGAATGTAAGATATTGTCGGTTTTTTATCACGCAAAACATATTCTTTGGCCATCGCATATAAATCGCCACCTTCGCCCGATGATATTGCGCCACCAACACCACCAGCAGATGCATCATCCGCATTATCAACAACACCTTCGATATATTTAGGTTCACCTTGGGACCGTAAGAAATCACCAATACGTTGCAATTCCGGATTATCTATGAACGCAGCATGGATACGCACAGGCAACCGCCCAGATTCACTGAATAACATATCACCTTTATCCAACAGGTTTTCCGCGCCTTTTTCACCCAATGATGTAATAGAATCTTGGATGCTGCGTGCCTGGAACGAAATACGCGTTGGGAAGTTTGCCTTGATTGCCCCGGTAATAATTGTCGCATCTGGACGCTGGGTCGCCATAACAAGGTGTATCCCCGCGGCACGCGCCTTTTGCGCAATACGTTGCAGACATACATCCACTTCCTTGCGCGCAATGTTCATAAGGTCTGCGACTTCGTCAACGATGATGACAATGTATGGTATATCAGACAAATCAACTTCTTGGGTTTCATATAACAATTCACCTGTTTCTTCATCTGTTCCAACCGCGACTTGGCGTGTTACAACCTCGCCTGCATCACGTTTGGCGGCAACCGTTTCATTATACTGTTCTATGTTTTGGGCATTAAACGTTTGTAACTGTTTATACCTATCGTCCATTTCACGCACCGCCCATTTAAGTGCATTAACCGCCGCCGCCGCATCATTTTTTACAATCGGCGTAATAAGGTGCGGAATATCATCCCAAAACCCAAAGTCAACCCCTTTGGGGTCGATAATCATCAATTTACATTTATCCGGTGTAAAGTGATACACAATAGATGTTATAATAGATTGAACAAATACCGATTTACCGGTTCCGGTACGTCCCGCAACCAACATATGTGGCATTTTTGCCAAATCAAAATACATTGGCCCCCCCGCGATATTAACCCCCAATGCCAATGGTATTTTATATTTGGAATTCACAAATAAATCATCTTCAACTAATTCGCGGAAACGGACCGTTTGGCGATCAAGGTTGACCATTTCAACACCAATCAATTCTGTACGCGGAATATGCGCAATACGGATTCTTTCGGTTGCCATCGCACGCGTCATATCATTGACGGTCTTGCTCACATCAACCATCTTGGTCCCGCTTTCTGGTTTAAATTCATAAAGTGTAATAATTGGTCCAGGGCGAATCCCCGAGACCACACCGTTGACATTGTATTCTGAAAAATGTTGCTC
This sequence comes from uncultured Pseudomonadota bacterium, assembly GCA_947306185.1. Taxonomy (GTDB): domain Bacteria; phylum Pseudomonadota; class Alphaproteobacteria; order Rs-D84; family Rs-D84; genus Enterousia. The sequence continues at coordinate 4,590 of CAMZFU010000002.1, forward strand.
CAATAATGAGGCCTGACGTTTTAATTCTGGGGTAACGGTATTTTTACGGAAATTAGAACGTTCCAAAAATTCTGGATCTGGTAATTCATATTCAACGGCTTCACTATCAGAAGTTATAATGGCAGTTTTGCGACGCGGTTTCTTGCGTGGTTTTGTTTTTTCTTCTTCCTCCTCTTCTTCCTCTTCGGCTTCTTCAACCTCTTCTTCGTCTTCTTCGGATTCTTCTTCATCTTCTTCCTGTGGGATTTCGCGCATCAAATGGAACGCGGTCAGCAACCAACGCAACACACGCCAAAATGCACGAACAATACGCATAACATCACTAAAACTTATATGTAATAATATGCCGGCGATAATAAGAAATCCCGCAATGCACAAAATACCAACGGCAATACCCACCCCACCAAGTACACTTGAAATATCGGCGGCGGCAACAGAACCAACCATCCCACCAAACGTCGCACGTGGCGCAATTAACCCAAAACCGGCGGCACCCAAACATACCGCAACAAATCCACGTAATATGTTATATTCCGGGGTACCATCACCATCGCCCCCCAACATAAGGTTTACACCGTACCGTCCAATACATAACAAGATAAATAATGCTGGAATAAATCCAATCATATAACGCAATATTCCAACAAAGTTCCCCATCAAAGATTGATTACCAAAATTTCCCGCGGCCGATACACCATCCAGATATGGATTATGAAACAGCAATGCCAACACTGCCCACGTTGCAAACAACGCAACGGCAATGCCACACAATTTTTTGGCGAACCCTTTTAATGCCCCAGAAACACTTTCTGGCAAAAGTTTCGATTTATCACTCATACTTGTTATTGTATCATAAAAAATCACAAAATCATAGCCGCCAACGCCATTTATTTAACGCGACGCGTTAAAATATCTTTGACAATAACTGCTGTCGCGGTTCCGATAAACGCACCCATGATAACATCAGATGGCCAATGCGCACCGGCACACACACGCGACACACCGATAACCACCGCCAATATCCAGAAAAACCAGCGACCGCGTGGCGCCAACATCCCAATCATCACCAATCCCGCAAACGATGCAAATGTGTGTCCTGATGGCATTGAATGAAATGCCCAATCTTTTGCAAATGGGAAAAATCCAGTTGTATTTAATGCTTCATAAAAAATCGGGCGCATACGACCAACCAGTATTTTTATTACACCACCAATCACCGTTGCACAGCATACAGAACACAAAACCCAAAATGCATAACTATGTCTTACCATATGATACGCTTCTAAAAGATTGACCTTGGTCTTGGTCTGGATAATTTTGCGAATATAAAAAATCACCACTATCAAGAACGATATCACAATCCAATTTTTCGTATTGAATATGGCACTAAGAATATCCCATATCTTATAATCAAATTGGCGCAAAAAATTATAAATCGGGATATCAAATCCAAATATTCCCCATATCACAATTGCACAAGTCAAAACAAATGCAATACTAATTTCCACCAATCTGTTTTTCATACCAATCATTCCTTATTCAAAATTTAATAATCTGCTGTATACTTTGGCATCGGTCAATATCTTAACCGCGACCGAAAGTGCGACCATATCTTCATCTTCGCCACTGGTAATTGTTGGGCACCCACGACGAACCGATTCGGCATCAACGCCATTGTCACGATTATAATCATGCGCACGAAAATCATTATTTATTACATTAAGGAAAAAAGCACTCTGCTGGGCCGATGTCCGAATATTAGACAAACACACCAATGGGAAAACACCTCGACGATCAATCATGTTGCCCTTGCCTGTTTTGACCGATTTATTCATCAATTCTAACACCCCACCGTCATCTAACTGTAATCGTGATGCGATTCGTGCAACACCCGCGGTTGGTGTTCCAATTATCACCCCACGTCCATTTTCATAGAAAGAATTCGCGATTGCTTCGGCGGTGCCACGTGTCATATTAGAAACAACGACTACAACTGGTGCATTTGTCACTGCGTCACCTGCTGGTATTACCTCTACTTCATCATGTGCTGTTTCAACAATTCGCATAATCGGGTGTGGCCCAATAAATAGCCCAGCCAATTTTGCCGCTGCGCGTTCATCATCACCATTTGCTGAACGCAAATCCAACATAACACCGGAAAGATTTTTATGCTTTGATAATGCCTCGGCCACAATAGATGCCGCGTTATTTGAAACACGGTTCACAACAATTTGTAATATTCCGCCATTGGCATCATCCATAAAAATAACATCTGCATCGGCAATAACTATTGTTGCACGACGAACCACAATACGACGTGTACCACTTGGTGTCATTAATGTCATTTTTAATGTTCCCGAATTAAACCCAGACATCATCGCCGCCAATGCCGAATCGGCCAAATCAGAAACCAATGTGCCATTTATTTCACCAATCAAATCACCCGCCGAAACACCGGCATTATCCGCCGGAGAACCTTTATATACACCCAACACGCGGAAATTTCCGCGTTCATCCCGCATACCTTCGATACCAACACTGGTTAGTATTCGACCATCACTTTTGACTTCGGCATCTTGTGAATAAATATAACGGCCGCTTTCATCAATACCGCGCATCAGACCGTCTACAACCGCACGGTATATTTCACTTTCCCCCGCCATGGCAAGGTTCGGATCACGTTCACGTAATTTCAGAACCAGCGCCGTTGTAATTTCACCAAACGCGTCCCAATCACGCGCCGCGGGGCGTGGATAATTCGCAATAATTGAATCGCCCCAAACCAAAACCACACGTTCATCAGTCGCCGCGATGTGCGCATTTTGATGCAAGTTTTCCAAACTTTCGATTGCGACATTTATGCTTTTACCGCCCCAACTTACACCATCTAATTTTTCATAAATATCGGCGAATCCACGTGACATTTCAACAACATTAAGACCACCTTGGATTGGTTCGTCTTCAAAAAACAGATTGCCAGCATATGCACCACCTGTTGCAAAAAATCCAAGCAAGATTCCGAAAAAAACTTTTTTAATTTTTGTCATCCATCCCCCCTATCCTTTTGCAACAGGCCACATACTAATATTGCGTTTCACGTAAATTAAAGTGGTACAAGATTACGTTCGAAATATAAATACTGGTCAATGTTCCCATAATAACCGAGAATGTCATCGCAATTGCAAAATCACGTAATGCCATACCGCCAAATACAAACAGCCCCAACAATGCTAATATAGTTGTGATACTGGTCATCAAAGTACGTGACAACATTTCATTGACTGATAAATCGATAAGTTCATCCATTGGCATTTTGTGATACTTTTTAATATTCTCGTCGATTCGGTCATAGTTAACAACCTTATCGTTAATGGAATATCCAACCCCCATAAGGACAACCGCAATCGCGGTTTGATTGAATTCTAACCCCATAATCGAAAAGAACCCGAACATCAAAATAAAGTCCAATACCAACGATACAAATGAACCAACGGCGTAACCACCACGGTACCGTATCCAAATATATACAGCCATTAATATAAATGATACCAATACAGCAAGAATACCACCACGCACCAATTCGCCACCGATTTTTGGTCCAACAATCTGAACTTGGGCATATTCAACACGTGTCCCCAAAATATCTTTGATTTCACGTACACGTTCATTTTGTTCGGCATCGGTCGCCCCCTTTGGTAATCCGACACGAATCAAAATAGAATTGCCGTCTACAGATTGCAATTCCGGACTAAACGCCGCCAAATCATGGCGCATCTTGTCAACGGTGTATTCAGGGCTGTTGGATTTAACCTCCATAGAAATACCACCCGCAAAGTCAATACCATAATTAAGCCCTTTGAACGCAAGTGATAAAATAGATATCAACACCAATGCACCGGAAATCCAGTACGATAATTTGCGATACTTCATAAAATGCAATTTCATATCAAAACCCCTTACTTTTTTCTTACATAACCAATTTTCTTGTTTTTACCACCCATATACCAATCTATCAGCAAACGGCTTAACCATATACAGGTGAACAATGTGGTGATAACACCCAACGATAATGTAACCGCAAATCCACGAATCGGTCCGGCACCAAATTGGAACAATATCAACGCACAAATCAAATTGGTTAATTCACCGTCCAAAACAGTTTTCATTGAACGATTAAATCCAGAATCAACCGCACGCAACGGTGTTGCCCCCGAACGCAATTCATCCCTAATACGTTCGAACGGCAATATGTTTGCGTCCACCGCCATACCTAATGTCAAAACGATACCGGCAATACCAGGCAATGTTAATGTCGCGCCCATCAATGCCGACACACCAATAATCATGGCAAGGTTAACCATCAAAACGATATCAGCAACCAACCCAAAACCGCGATATACCAATAACATAAACAATAATACGAATATAACCCCAATCGCCGAACCAATTTTACCTTGGGCAATGGTGTCCGCACCAAGTCCCGCACCAACGGTACGTTCTTCGATAACCTGTAACGGGGCCGGCAACGCACCACTACGCAATAACACGGCCAAATCTTTGGCCCCCTGTAAAGTAAATCCACCAGAAATCTGACCACGACCACCAGGAATCGGTTCACGAATTGTTGGCGCCGACAAAACCTTGCCGTCCAAAACAATTGCGAATCGCTCGTTAACGTGTTCAGTGGTAAGTTTCGCAAACCGTCTTGCCCCTACGGCATCAAACACCGTTGTTACAACCGGCATATTATTCTGATCAAAGTCCGCCTGGGAATCTTTCAAACTTTCACCAGAAACTTCAATTCTGGAATAAACCGGAACCTTGCTCCATGGGGATTCCATATACGGCAAAAATTCTGTACCCGCCGGTGCCACATCACTTGCCAGCTGTTCTTGAGTAACATTTTCATTTACCAAATGGAACGTCATCTTGGCGGTCTGACCAATAAGTTCTTTGATATGTTCTGGGTTATCAACACCTGGCAATTGAACTAATATATATTTTCCACCCTGACTTTGGATAGATGGTTCTTTGGTGCCCAACGCGTCAATACGACGACGAACAATTTCAATACTACGCGCCAATGCGTCCGCGGTCATTTCTTCTTTCTGTTTGTCGGTATAAGACAATGTCAATGTTTTCCCCGATGAAGAAATATCAACCGTATTTCCAAGAACACTTCTTAAACGGCCTTTGGCCTTGGACACGTCATCACTTTCGCGAACAACCAATGAAACTATGCCGTCTTTGTTTTGCAAATTAGAAAAACGAATAACACCTTTGTCGCGATTAATCAATGCGCTGCGCACTTCGTCATATAATTGCGCAGATTTTTCCTTGAACATCGTGTTGGTATCAACCTCTAACAACAACTGCGCCCCACCTTTAAGGTCCAAACCCAAAGAAATCGGGTGCATCCATGTCGGCATATATTTTGCCGCACGTGTTGATAATGTCGGCACGGCAAGTAATACACCAAACACCGCAACAAAAATAATTGCTAATTTTTTTAACATAACCGAATCCCCTTATTTTTCAACACTCGCGACTGCGTTCTTGCTAACCTCTATCACGACACCTTTGGCGATTTCCATTTCCAATGTTTTATCACCAACCTTTTTCACGGTACCATAAATCCCGGCGGCCATAATACGGTCACCAACCTTGATAGAATCAACCATCTTTTGATATTCCGCCATACGCCGTTTATTCGGACGCACCATAAAGAAATATATGATTACGAATATAATCAAACAATAAAGCAACATTCCACCCCAACTGCCCTGTTGTGCGGCGGCGGGTGCTGTCCCAGTTGCGGTATCAACAACGGTATCTACTGCTGTAACTTCTTGCATTTATTTTCTCCTTTTTATTATTTCTTATGCCCCAAGGGTAGAAAAAAAAACATACAATGTAAAGGAATAAGTGCAAATGATAAATACCCATTGTTTAGCGATATTGCAAACAGATTTTATGCAACGGCGAAATTTAACCGTGGGGATACAAAATTAGATATTGAATTCGATATATTACCGATATTACGGCATAGTTTATTAATCAGATTATACGTGCACGCCCATTTAAGCCACCCATGTGCCGATGCCAATTGGCCGACGGCGTGGTCACTGGTGTCACCATAGTATGCGATATTCATTAATCGATGACGTATTTTTTTTACCCCCCGCGGCCGCAACAATACAAATTTTATAAAATGCCGGTAACCAATAATATTAACCCCATGCGATACCGGATGCAGAAAATATTTTGATAAAATCAGTTTCAATTTATTACCCAAAAAGACATTTATACGTTGCAGATACCCCCACAAAGCATGTTTATCATTACCGAACAAACAGAAATCATCACAATAGCGCAGGTAATCATGACAATGCAAAATATGTTTTACGAACATATCCAATTGATGCAAGTACACATTTCCCATCCATTGACTGGTCAGGTTTCCGATTGGCAAATTTGTATCACCGCCGACGGACCGCACGATATCATTTAACACCCGGATTAATCGACTATCGCCGATTTTTTGTTTTAATATATCCATCATAATATCATGATTAATTGACGGAAAGAATTTTTTTATATCGCATTGCAGGTAATATTTATTTCTGCGTACGAATTGCATTACGCGTTTTGATGCGGCATGCAATCCACGGCCGGGGATACACGCATAAGAATCACGAATAAACATCCGTTGCCAAATTGGTCCCAACACATTGATAATTGCATGATGAACGATATGGTCGGGATAAAGTGGCAATTCATAGATATCCCGTTTTTTGGGTTCGTATATAGTGAACACGCGATAGTTTGATGTTTTGAACGTTCCGTCCATCAGTGATTGGCGCAATTTTTTCAGTAAATTTTCGCTATCCGCCAAGAATTTTTTGGTAGATTTTTTATTTTTCTTGCTGCGCACGGCTTTTTTTGCGGCCAACCTAAAATTTTCTTCGGAAATAAATTCGTCCCACAAATTTTTGTAACGTTTCATTTTACGAAAAGGAATAATATTTATCTATTTTTACGATTGTTGTTTTGAATGGAATATTTCCTTTGACAGATTTTATTTGGTCCAACAAAACGACACTGCCGGTGAACAGGATACAAACTTCGCCATTAAACACGAATTGTAATTGCAAACATTCCGCATTATCATGTTTTTTTGATTGTGTGATTCTAAAATCCACGATAAGTATTTCTTGGTTTAGAATATTATCCAATCTGCGTTTGGTTCCGGGCAACGGCAATTTATCCCGCGCGAACGCGGAAAATTTTGGGCAACCGTCTTGTTGTAACATATTTATTTCGTCCAAGGTCATATTCCGGCCCTTTGTTTTTACGATTGGATATCCCGGGCGTTCGCCACGATACAGAAACGGCTACTGACCCAGATATCCCCTGCGTTTTGTGTTTGTCCGACGCAATCGGAACGATTACGTGCGGCCGGGCTGTGACATCCCACCTTGATGCAAGGCAGTATAGAAACAGGCATAATTGTGTTACCTGAAAAGTGTTTCATACACTTTGTCCTGCAGGTTAGCAAAATTCTGTTTGGTATTCAGAATAACCGCACACCAAGAAGCGACAGCCCCAAAAACGCCCGACCGGAAGTCGGAGTTGTTGCGGACGTTGTTACCGCAGTTGTTCGCACAGTTGTCCGCACAATCGGACGACGACGAGTTCGAGTTGTTGAACACCCAGCGGGACACAGCAACACGACCAGCGATTCCAACCGTATTCGATACCACAGCCCATTCCTGTGCGTGACACACCGTTACACATTTTGGTGCGTCACACGCGGGAATTGTTCCAAATGCAAATGCATTTGACCAAGGGTTCGCCTTTGGTGAAATGCACGGGGAGTGGGTAGTTGTTGGTGTAAGTTGTTGGTGTAAGTAAAACCACTCCCCACTAATCACTAATCACTTCCACTTTTTCCCGTCATCCTGAACTTGTTTCAGGATGACGGCGTTCATTCTGATACCATTGTCATTCCCAGCGAAGCGTGGGAATCCAGTCAATTTGTGTTCCGTGCCGCTACCCACAACTTTTTATTCACTGGATTGCCACGGTCGTCCTTACGGACTCCCTCGCAATGACAATTTACACTCCCCACTAACACTAATCACTAACACTGCCCTGGGGGCGGGGTCGCCGCCCCCAGCCCCCCACCCATTACCGGTTTCCGTACCTGATGTGCGTTGCACATCAGGGCATCAATTTGCGACAGCCCCAAAAACGCCCGACCGGAAGCCGGAGTTGTAGCGGACGTAGTAACCGCAGCCGTTCGCACAGCTGTCCGCACAAGCGGACGACGACGAGAACGAGGCGTAGAACACCCAGCGGGACACAGCAGGATGGGTCATTTTGCACCAACATTTAACACCACCCGTTTCGTATTGTTCGGCATTACTGGCCACCGCGTACGAACCGCCCGTGTCATTACACACCGCGACACCCGACACATTCCCGTACGGAAACACCGTTGTCCACGTCATATTTGCGGCATTATATGTATATGACGTACCTTCGATATACGGGTCCAACACCACCGTGACATAATCAGATGCACTGCACATCACCGATGCAGATGCCGCCCCGGCCATCATCATCACAACAATTGATACAATACATTTTTTCATACTTTCTTTCCTTTGTTTTAGTGGTTAGTGGTAGTGGGTAGTTGTTAGTGTAAGTTGTTAATGAAAGTAAAACCACTAACACTAATCACTTCCACTTTTTCCCGTCATCCTGAACTTGTTTCAGAATTCCGGCGTTCATTCTGATACCATTGTCATTCCCAGCGAAGCGTGGGAATCCAGTCAATTTGTGTTCCGTGCCGCTACCCACAACTTTTTATTCACTGGATTGCCACGGTCGTCCTTACGGACTCCCTCGCAATGACAATTTACACTCCCCACTAACAACTAACACCAACCTATCCCATCTGCCCGGGGGGCCAACCGTATTTTTTGCGGCCGGGACGTTTTTCCCCTTGTCGAAGGGGGGGAAACCCCGTTTTACCGGGTAGGAATATGGAAGTACGCCCCGAAATACGGTGCAACAATTCCCCCCGGGCAGATGGGACGGCGTGTTTTACCACACCGATTCCAATACCGCCGTACGAAACGTCGTACTACTTTGCACCGCCGTTCCGCACGCCAATGTGCATCCCGATGCACATGACGATGCATCAGAATACGTATCTAAAAACACCCAATACGACGACATCGGGGTTTGCATCGCACACCAACAATACGGACCTTCGTCCGCCGCAACGGTATATAATGCCGTGTTAACCGTGTTCGCCGTCCCGGTAATCTCGTTACAGGCCGCATCGCCCGTTATCGTGTAATTTGCAAATGTCGCCGACCATTTCTTGTCCGTGGCATTTGTTACCGATGCAGATGTGCCGTTGGTGGATTTGCTGATTGATGCAATATATGTGTTCTTGTGTTTGCACATTGTCTGCGCGGATGCGCATGTAACCGCACATATTCCAATCAAACTTGTAATCATTATTCTTTTCATCTTGTTGTTCCCTTGGTTTATTTTGTTGTGTGATATATCGTCCCGTCGGGGCTTATAAGATTCACCGCACCAGGTGCATTGCCAGATGCCAAATTGATATAGCATACGGCCGTAGGTGCCTGGACCCCCAATGCATGTTCTGTGGTTTTTTGTGCATATACCGGAAATGTATATGACCCAACATGCAATTTGGTGATTCCCCCACCACATAAGGGCACACATTGTCCGCCCCATGTTAATGATTCGCCTGTATCACAAAATGCCGTGCAAAAATCTTCGCTTTGGCGTTCGTCGCAATCAATCGCGTCAGATGCCCGAACGTAATTCGTACCGCACGTGCCCCCCGATGTGGGAACAAATGTCGTACCCGCACCCGATACATAATTAATCCAACCCGTCGGACATTTCGTATTATCATTTGCCGTACAGGTACCATTATTCATATACTCGTTCGTGCCACACAACGTTGGTGCAGAATTCAATATCCCGCCCGTCGATATAACATACGACCCCGTCGGTACATTAAATAACGCCGTACCATTCCAACAATGCCCATTATTGTCTATGCCACCAACCGTCGTGGACGCGGTTGTTACCTCGAAATACCCGCTGTCGCAACGACCACGCGATAACGATGTACATGTGTCATCACTCATATATTCGTTCGTGCCACATAACGTAACTTCGTCTTGTAACAACATCCCGTTAAAGTATGCATTTAAATGTGACGGTGAATCATAAACCGCATAACCTGATGGGCAATGCCCCGATGTATCAATTGCGACAAATGTTGTTGTTCCACCCACGGTAACTGTATCCACTGGACACGTAACACCAAATGCCGCATGTCCAAAAAATACAAATAAAAATATAATATTTAATTTTCTCATTTCCCCCGAATCCTATTTTTGTGTGCAACATACACAAAAAACCGCCGATAAGGATCTGGCGGTCGGGGCGTTCGTAAATCACATAAAGCAATGATTCCTGGGCCTTTATATATACACCTCAGGCGCCCCGACTACGCGGGGACTTTTGCTTTTACGACACAAAATATCGAAAATTACGGATTACGACATATGTGCCGGCTTTATGTGGGCTTACGACAGCCCAGAATGCAGATTCCCATCTGATTCGGTATGATTGTAAAAGAATTGCGATGTTATTGCAAGACATTTTCATGTATGTATTGTATCAAGATGGGCTACTAATACTGAACAGGAACAAAAGCGGGTTTATACACCGTAAAAAAAAATCGGATGCAAGAGCATCCGATACACTAAATCAATAATATTATTCTATGCGCGTTCAAACCAACTATCAACCTCGGTCAATGGGATAAATTTATACACCGGACGGCCGTGATTACATTCGCCCCCATGTTCTGTTTTTTCTATATCACGCAACAGCGCATCCATTTGTTCATAGTTCAATTTTTGCCCTGCACGCACCGAATGATGACACGCGTGATTTGCCAATTTCAAATGCAATTTTTCTTTCATAATGCTGGAATGACCGTACTCACGAACCTCGTCCGCGATATCATGCAATGCCGCCGGCCAATCCATATCCCAATCGGATGGCTTTTCGAAAATTGCAATTGCATCATCACCAAAAGAATCTATTACCAAACCACTTTCGCGCAATTCTTCAACTATTGTTAATACCGCATTTATATCTTCATTGCGCAGATGAACAACTATCGGTGTCAACAATGGTTGAACCTTTATCGTATGGTTGCGCATTTTTTCATATGTTATGCGTTCATGGGCCGCATGCTGATCAATAACGACCAACGAATCAGCCGTTGCGGCAATTATATATTTATTTGCAATCTGGCCAACAACGCGTCCCAATGGTTGTATATTAAATACGTTCTCTACAGATTCTAGACTTGATGATTTCGGGACTTCATTTTTTGAATTTGTTTGTGTACAAAAAAGTTCCTGTTGACCACTGGATGGTTGCCGAACGACACCTGTATACGTTGAGAAATGCGGTCTTGATACGATTGGACCAGTAAAAGACATTTTATCATCATGCGCAACCGGCGCAAGCGAAACATTATTTTGATTCATTGTTTGCGCCAACACATCACGCAACGATTTAATTATAAATGAACGAACGTGTGTCGGTTCCAAGAAATGAACATCATTTTTCGTTGGCGAAACATTTACATCAACGTGTTCTGGTGGCAATGTTAAATACAATACACAAAGAGGAAATTCACGGGCGTGCATAACATCCATATATGCCGCACGCAATGCACCAACCAAAACCTTGTCCTTGACTGGACGCCCATTTACAAATAAATATTGATCCACCGATGATGCCCGTCGTAACGTCGGATCAGATATATACCCCGTAAGTTTCATACCCGTTGTTGAACCCGACGTTGCATCGACCGCGTGCATACGTCCAATAACATCATCGCCCATAACTGCGGCGATTCGTTCCATTAACGGTTGGTCTTTTGGAAAGCGCCATTTATTATTAAGTATAAAGCCGACATCGCCCCTTGCCATCGCAAGACGTTTTACAACATCCAATACCGCCATCATTTCGGCCCTATCGGAACGCAAAAATTTTAACCGCGCCGGTGTTTTCGCAAACAAATTCTGTACACGAATGCGTGTACCACTTTGCCAATCGGACGGTCTGATATCCCCGGTGTTACAATCTAAATGCCACCCGTTAGAATCAGTACCATTGCATGTATCAATTTCCATATCGGATACAGATGCGATTGACGGTAACGCCTCGCCCCGGAACCCCATAAAATTAATATGCATTAAATTATCATCGGGCAATTTTGACGTGGCATGTCGCATAATGGAATTAGCCAGGTCTTCTTTATTCATACCTGAACCATTATCAACCACATTTATTAATGTTCGCCCACCATCAACAACATCTATAATTATCTGGTCGGCACCGGCATCTAATGCGTTTTCCACGGTTTCCTTGACAACACTGGCACCGTGTTCCACCACTTCGCCGGCGGCAATTTGGTTAACAAGGTAATCTGGCAATAATCTTACCGACACAAGTGTCCCTTATTCTTTAAATTTGACTTCCAATATTTCATATTCGCGTTCACCCGATGGCAACCGTACGACACAGGTATCCCCCACACAACGTCCAATAAGTGCACGACCAACCGGTGAAGTACATGATATAACCTGCTTTCCATCTGATTCCACATCGGACAAAATGCGACATTGCATACGGTTTCCATCTTCGTCTTCGCATACAACACGCGCACCAAATACAACCCGGTCACCCGATAAATTATCAACATCAATGACCGATGCATTATTTATAAAGTTCTCTATATACTGAATACGTTTATCTATTTCACGTTGCTTTTCACGGGCGGCACTGTAATCCGCGTTTTCTGACAAATCGCCCAATGAACGCGCCCACTGAACAACCTTTAATATTTCTGGTCTGTCTACTTCTTGTAATTGCTTAAGTTCTTTTACCAAGGCTTCAAAACCTTGTTTAGAAATTGGTTTCTTGTCCATTTTATCACTTCCCTATTTTCATCTTAGGGTTGCATTATAAATCTTCATTTTAATTTTGCAATTGGGAAATAAACAGTTTATACTTTTTAATAGACACAAAACAAAATACGATATGGTTATAAGCAAGATTTTATCTAGGTTCCTGTTTCGCCGTTTCTTTTCGGGGGTCGGGTTAGTATTGCTGGTTGTATGCGGCATTATATATGCGGTAACATTTGTTGAACGCCTGCCCAGTAATCCAGATATATTCGCAACATTGAATGATTCGTGGATACGCCTTATTGAATACGTCCCATTGTTTTTGCCACTTGCGGTGTTTATGGGAACATTAGTCGCATATTATAATATGACACGCTCCAGCGAAAGTGTTATTATGTCGGGCGCAGGCCTATCGCCATATCAAATTGGGCGACCATTTTTGGTTGGTGCATTTATAATCGGTGCATTTGCAACAATGGTTATCAATCCGTACGCGGTGAACCTTACATCAAAAAACATAACCAAAGAACACCTAAATTTGGTTGATGGGAAAATATGGTTACATGAATCTTCGGACACCGGGCATATGACAATCGTTGCCAAAGATATGACCCAAGAATCAAAAAATCTTATTTTTCATGATACAACCATTTATGTCCAAGATACTGATTTCGTATTATTAAAACGCGTTGATGCAGATAAAGTAACCCTGTCTGAAGACGGATTAAACGCAAAACGTGCAAAAATATCCGAAACATCTGGACAAATAAGTACCACCGATTGGCACGGTGACACACTTATAACGCCGCGAACCGTCCTTGATAGGTACCTGCAACCCAACCAGATTTCATTTTGGAATCTGCCCCAATTTATCCGGAAAATGTCCGCCATTGGGGTATCTATGCGGGCCCACCTTGTGCAATTTTGGACGTTGCTGTTTTTACCATTAACGATGATTGCAATGGCAACATTAGGTATCGCGTTTTCGCAAACCCGTCAACGTCGTAATCATACATTTGGAACAAAGTTCAGTTTGGGTATTCTTACGTGTTTTGCACTATATTTTCTGTTGAATATATTTAGCGCCCTTGGTTCCAACGGAACATTGCCACCACTGCTTGCGATAATTGCCCCCCCGCTTATTATTATCGCGGCATCTGGCTTATTTATTGCAAGTTTTGATACAATATAATTGTCGTAATCTAAAAAGGAAAACGCATGCCATTAAAAAAGAAAAATTCAAAACGGAATAAAATTATTATATGGACACTGGTTGTCATATTATTGGTGTTAATGATAATATATTTTCCACCAACCCAAAATGTAACCGAAGTCGTATTGCATCAATAATGAATCATATCGATATATTTTTAGAGGCGCTTTCCGCGGAAAAGGGACGCAGTAAAAACACACTCGCAAGTTATGAAAATGATTTGCGTCATGCTGATTCTGTAATTCCGGGTGGGTTAGAATCCGCAACCGAACAAGATATCCAAAAATATCTTGCGAACCTTGATGCACGTCCAACATCTGTTGCCCGCAAGGCCAGCGCACTGCGCACTTTCTATAAGTTTTTAATGGTTGAACGTATTATCAAAAAAAATCCAGCCATGAATTTGGAATTGCCAAAGCGCGGAAAATTATTGCCTAAATTATTGACCACCGAAGAAATAGAATTGTTAATATCTTCGGCCGGTGACACACGCAATTCTGTACGTCTGCGTGCTATGATAGAATTGCTCTATGCGTCTGGTTTGCGCGTATCCGAACTTTGCGAGTTACCAATGACGGCATATCTTGGTGACCGATTATTGATTCACGGCAAGGGTGCCAAAGAACGTATGGTGCCAATGCACGATGCCGCGATTGCCGCATTAAATAAATGGATTGAGTTGCGTGGCGACAACGAATCAAAATATGTATTTCCAACAAATTCTACATCAGGGCATATAACGCGGGACGGATTTTTCAAGATATTAAAAAAATGTGCGGTTCTTGCCGGCATTGAACCATCACGCGTAACACCGCATGTATTGCGCCATTCGTTTGCATCACATTTATTATCGCACGGTGCAAATCTGCGCGCGATTCAAATGATGTTGGGACACGAAGACATTTCAACCACACAAATTTATACGCATGTTCTGCCTGAGAAATTACAACAGGTCATCGAAGAACATCATCCACTTTCTGATAAAAAGGAACACAACAAATGATAAAAAAATGCGATGTAAAGGGTTGCCAAAAGGCCGGAACATGTCGCGCACCAAAAACGCGTGAATTGAAAGAATACTGGTATTTCTGTCAAGAACATGCGGCCGAGTACAATAAAAATTGGAATTTCTATGACGGGATGACCCCTGAAGAAATCGAAGAAGATTGGGAAGTAAGAACATTTGGTTCCCCTATCAAGAAACGTACCGCCCAAGAATCAGCTGAATATTTAAAATTCCTTAACGATTTTATCAATGGTCGCAGCACATTTGATAAAATGCCACCGAAAAAATCTTTACCGTCATCTATTATCGCAGCATTTAAAACGCTAGATTTGCCAATTACGGCATCATGGCGTGAAATTGGCGCAAAATATCGTGCACTTGCAAAAAAATACCACCCCGATACAGCACGCGCACTGGAATCATCTGGCAAAGAATTTACAAAAGTTTCGTCTGCATACCAAACACTAAAAAAACATTTTGGCAAGTGATAATTTTTTATGGCGCGCCAAATCTTGTTATGCTATCGTTTTACGCAAAGGACAAAAAGAAATGTATGATGTTATAATCTTAGGTTCCGGCCCCGCCGGATTAACAGCCGCCATTTATTGTGGCCGCGCCAATAAAAACACACTTGTTATGGGGGGTGACACACTTGGTGGTCAAACCGCCGGAATCGCAACACTTGAAAACTATCCCGGATTGAGCTGCAGTGGTTTGTAATTAATCGAATTTATGAAATAGCAAGCCGAATCATTTGGGGCAAAAATACAAATGAAAACCGCCGTGCATATCGCAGATGGGAAAAATGGCACATTCGTTATAACTGATGCACGTGGCGATAAATACGAAACGCGTACTATCATTTTGGCAACAGGCGCATCACCGCGTAAACTTGAAATCGAAGGTGCACGCGAATTCTTTGGACGTGGTGTCTCGTACTGTGCAACATGTGATGGTTTTTTCTATAGTGATAAAACCGTATTAGTTATCGGTGGTGGTAATTCCGCATTAAACGATGCACTGTATTTGGCCGATATTGCCAAGACGGTAAAAATTGTTTACCGCAAATCATCATTTACACGCGCAGAAGCAGTTTTGCGTGATCGCGTTGCGGCCAAAGAAAATATTGAATGTGTATTCAATACAGAATTAAAGAAAATCGCCGCACGTCCAAATTCTGAAACAGGCGAATTGGTTGCCACAACGACCAATGATGAACAAATTATTTGTGATGGGATATTTGTTGCCATCGGACACGAAGCAAATACAGATTATTTAACCGAAGACACCAAACGCGATGAATTGGGACGCCTTGCACCAGATGCACTGCCCAAGGGAATGTTTGTTGCGGGTGATGTTCATTCGAATATAAAAATGCAAATCGCAACGGCTGTTGGTACTGGGTGTACGGCGGCAATGGATGCAATTGCGTATTTGAACACAAACGCACAGTAAGTCAAAAGGGATAAAATATGTTGGATATAAAATTTATTCGTGAAAATCCGGATGTGGTGAAAAACGCATGCCGTGTAAAAAATTTTCCTGATGTGGTTGATGATATTTTGTCATTAGATGTGCGTGTACGTGAGTTGAAAACTATTACACAAACAAAGACCGCAGAAAAAAATAAAATAACAAAAGAAATTCCAACCGCCACGGACAAGGCACCTTTGATTGCAAAGTCCAAGGCAATCGGTGAAGAAATTGCAAATGATATGGCAGAACTGGCCGATAAAGAAGCGGTATTAAACGACCTGTTGCATCGCGTTCCACAAATCCCATCGGCGGATGCACCGGTTGGTGCCGATGATTCTGCAAATGTTGAAATCCGCCGTATAGGCACGCCACGCACATTTGATTTTACACCACGTCCACAATGGGAATTGTTGGATATGAATGGTTGGTGGATGCCGGAAAAAATTGCTGGGGTTTGCGGAACAAGAACATATTGTCTGTGCGGTGAATTGGCCGAATTATCTTTGGCGGTACAAACATTTGTTATCCAAAAATTAATTAGCAAAGGGTTCAAATATATTGAATGCCCACCGGTAACAAAACCACAAACAATATTTAATGCGGGCCATTTTATGGGGTCAGATTTATCTGTTATGAATGATGACGTGTTTATGTTAACTGGTACCGACAGATGCTTGGCGGGTACCGCCGAAATCATTTTAAATTCTCTGCATGCGGATGAAATACTGCCTGAAAACGAATTACCAATTAAATATGCGGGCTTTTCAACATGCTTCCGCAAAGAAGCCGGTGCCGCCGGTCGCGACACACGTGGATTGGTGCGTTTTCATCACTTTGATAAAGTAGAACAATATATTTTCTGCCGTCCCGAAGAAAGCGACGAAATGCACGAATTTTTGTTAAACAACCTATGCGAAGTGGTCGAAGATTTGGAATTACCGTATCGTGTAATTGCAAACTCTACAGGCGATATGGGATTCAATAAAGTGAAGATGAACGATGTCGAGGCATGGTTCCCATCGGAAAATGCGTATCGTGAATTGGGTTCTTGTTCGTCCATTGGTCAATTCCAGGCACGCCGTACAAATACCCGCTATCGTGAAAATGCAACCGGCGAAGTCAAATTCGTTGCGACATTGAATAATACCGGTATCGCCCTGCCCCGTGCATTGGTGCCATTGATTGAAAATCACCAAAACGCGGATGGTTCGGTAAATATTCCGAAAAAGTTGCAACCATTAATGGGTGGTCGCACAAAGATTGGTGGAAAACACTAAAATAAAAAATCACCCGAATGGGTGATTTTTTTATTTGCCTTGTTCTTGGTCTCTGGCCTTTTGCCACAATACCTTTAACTGTTTCTTAACAAATTCATCAAATTCATCGGATTTGAATTCTTCTTTGTTATTGATTCTTAAAATAAACGGACCTTCTTTTGCATCAAATGTTGCGATATCAAAGAAGTCATCATTGACATCAAATACTTCATATGGTTGTATATTTTCTAACTTGTTATAATTCACCCATGCCCCCGGATTATTTAACACCGCAATGCACCACGCAATCTTTTTTGTCATTAAATCGTTACGTTTCGTGCTGTACGCATTAGATAATTCTTCGTCACCATTAACCTGTTCGTCACCCGAATAGTTTAAGTCAACAATTTTTTGTGTCGCATTTATCAGTCTACCCGCGAAATGCCCACTGTCCATTGTCACAGGCAACAACGCAAATCCGACCTTGTCAGATTTCAAACAGGTCACTTTATTTCCACCGATAATTTGCACAGTGTAAAGTGATACATCGTTTGCATTAATAATATCCATACTCTTACTCATCTGATTACCTCTTTTATCTGGAATCCTTGGTGGCAAACCATTGTGGCGCCCCAAATTGTTGAAACCAACTCACAAAACCGTTGCTGTTCAACATATGAACCCGCTGATTCAAATTCAATATTTCTTCTGCATTGGAATCATAAAATGTACGAGAATATGTCCAAACCTTTTCCGGGTCATAGTCATATGAACGAACATGGGCGGAAATTTTCTGACTTAATGGCACAATTATTCTTTCATAATAGTAATTTTCAAGTTCTACTATCGGCAATAATTTAGTATAAACAGATTCTTTACCAAGTTTTTCCCCAGGATTACCATCAGCATCCAATCCTGTATATATCATATCTTGCGGTTGATATAAATATTTCTTGGAATCTTTGACAACTTTCTCGTTCAAAAAATCATATGCAATCAACACATTTTTATAATCACCTGAATCATCACCATATTCAGGGTCGTTTTTATGACGGCGCTTAATCAACGAATCTATGTACGTCGCGTACAGCAGTAACATTTTTTCAATTGTTTTATCCATATCTATTGTGCGCATCTTGCAATCCTTTTGGCTGTTTCACGTATTATTTTACTTTTTAACGTTCTGTGTCGCCATTTGCAAACATTGCATAACTGGGTTATTCGCCATTATTTCGTCCCTTTTCTTATCGTATTCTGCACGCAATAATCTTTCGGCTTGGCGCCCCACAACATAAAGTCCATTTATAACAAGGCCACCCCTGCGTTCTATTTTCACACCGGTACTTTCTGAATACATATAAGTCGTTCCAAGCAAGGTATGCCCAATTTTTGCATCGGACGCACCAAACAACTCATGGGCCAGTTCTGTCGCTCTGGCATCATCACGAATAAGATCACTCCAAGCACCAACGCTCATTTTATATCCTTTGGTTTTAATCACTATACATTATACACTAAAAATAATAATTGTCAACTTTTTTATAAAAAATGTATTAGAATTTGTTGAATTTCAGAAAATATAGTATAATCTATGCTCTTAGGGCAAAAAAGGGCTTAATATGAAAATTAGAAATATTGCAATTATTGCGCACGTTGACCACGGAAAAACAACCCTGGTTGATAATATGTTGAAACAGGCGGGAACTTTCCGTGAAAACGAACGCGTAGAAGACCGCGTCATGGACAGTGGTGATATCGAACGCGAACGCGGAATCA
Source organism: uncultured Pseudomonadota bacterium (assembly GCA_947306185.1). Lineage (GTDB taxonomy): Bacteria > Pseudomonadota > Alphaproteobacteria > Rs-D84 > Rs-D84 > Enterousia. Next base: position 24,369 of record CAMZFU010000002.1, read on the forward strand.
CTATATCGGCCAAGCCTACATCCATTTTGTGGCACGATTATAAAATCAATATCGTTGACACACCGGGGCACGCAGATTTCGGTGGCGAAGTTGAACGTATTTTGTCCATGGTTGACGGCGTTGTGTTATTGGTGGACAGCGCTGAAGGGCCTCTGCCCCAGACAAAGTTTGTATTAAGCAAGGCATTAAAATTAGGTCTGCGCCCGATTGTATGCATTAACAAAGTTGACCGCAGTGACGCCCGTCCAGACGAAGTTTTGTCCGAAACATTTGATTTGTTTGATAAATTAGGTGCGGACGACGCACAATTGGATTTCCCATACCTGTATGCGGTTGGCCGTGATGGTTGGGCGGTTCGTGATTTGAACGACGAACATAAAGACCTGACCCCGTTGTTCCAATTGATTGTCGATCATGTGCCGGCACCCGATTGTAATGGTTCGCGTTGCCAATTGGACGCACCATTTACTATGTTGGCGACCACATTGGAATCAGACCCATATGTTGGTCGAATCTTGACCGGTAAAATTGAATCCGGCACCGTTCGTGTTGGCCAATCTGTCAAAGCCATCAATATGAAAGGCGAATTTGTTGAAAACGCAAAAATCACAAAAATTATTGAACACCGCGGTATCGAAAAAATATCACGCGAAAGCGCATCCGCAGGTGATATTGTGGTTGTCGCCGGCTTTACCAAGGCAACCGTGGCCGATACACTTTGCGACCCAAGTGTGACAGAGGCAATACCGGCAATGCCAATTGACCCACCGACCCTGACCATGACATTCTTTGTGAATACATCGCCATTGGCCGGTCAAAGCGGTAAAAAATTAACATCGCGTATGATTGGTGAACGTTTATTCAAAGAAGCCGAAACAAACATCGCATTACGTGTCACACAAAGTGAAAACAAAGAATCTTTTGAGGTATCCGGTCGTGGCGAATTGCAATTGGGTATTTTAATTGAAACAATGCGCCGCGAAGGATTTGAACTATCTGTATCCCGTCCGCGCGTTGTCATGCAGACAGGTCCAAACGGCGAAAAGTTAGAACCAATAGAAGAAGTCGTTGTCGACGTTGATGATGAATTTAGTGGCGTTGTGATTGAGAAAATGACCAAGCGCAAGGCAACAATTACCGAAATGAAAGCATCAGGCGGCGGCAAAACACGTATCGTATTTTCTGCACCGTCACGCGGTTTAATTGGTTATTTATCTGAATTTAGAACCGACACGCGTGGCACCGGTATTATGAACCGCGTATTTGATAAATATGATGTATATCGTGGTCCAATTGTTCAATATCGTCCAGGCGTTTTGGTATCTATGGAAAAAGGTGTAACCGCGACATATGCGTTACACAACCTGGAACCACGCGGCGTATTGTTCGTTGGTCCGCAAACAGAAGTTTATTCGGGGATGATTATTGGTGAACACAGCAAAGAAAACGATTTGGAAGTAAACCCAATTAAGGGTAAAGAACTTACCAATGTGCGCAGTGTTACCGCCGATGAAAAATTATTCTTGGCCCCACCACGTAAAATGTCATTAGAAGAAGCATTATCATACATCCAAGACGATGAATTGGTCGAAGTTACCCCGGCAACAATTCGTTTACGCAAAAAAGAATTAGATAGCGGTAAACGCAAAAAACTTGCCCGTGGCAAAGAAGAAGAAATATAAAGGAAACCGCCGTAGTGGCGGTTTTTATTTTATATTTAATTATGCGTACTTGCTTTTTCAATAACTAACATTTATCCTGCACATAAGGAGATATCAATATGTCAACATCAAACCCGTGGTTAAAATTATATTGCGATGATAAAAACACAAAACATACAAATAAAAATATCAATTTGATAAATATTACATCATCGGCGAATATCGAAACAATCGAAGAACCGACCGTTGTTGTTGACACCAAAACAGGTGCATACGGAATATTTGATGCCAATAAAAAACTTGTAAAACAATCATTACAATACCGTGGCAAACATCATAATTTTATTCCGCACAAAATTCCCAAAGACATCCCGTATACAGCTGATACCGCCATATACGTCGGTGTTATATATCCGCATTTTGGGCACTTTCTGGTTGAACAATTAAACCGGCTTTGGGGTGGTATAGAAAAACAAAAAACAGATAAATTAAAATGGGTATTTATAAATAACCGTAATATTGAAGTCAAACAATTTGTATATGATTTTATGGCGGCATTTGGGGTTGATAAACAAGACGTTATTGTTTTAACACATTCCGCACGGTTTAGGAAAATATATATTCCATCACAAACATTTAATATGTCTGGTGCCACCATAGATCACGCAATGGTTATGGGGTACCGCGCAATGGCACAAAACTGTGCCAAAAACAAACCTGTATATGAACGCATTTATATGTCACGGACAAAATTACCCGACACAATTCGTACACTGGGCGAAGAACAACTGGAAAAAATCTTTGTCAAAAACGGATATAAAATCGTTTATCCAGAAACAATGACTATCGCAGAACAAATCGCAACCGTGGCAAATGCAAAATATTTGGCGGGCTGTTCTGGTACCGCATTGCATTGGGCACTTTGTATGAAACCAGGTGGTACGGTTATCGCATTAAAAAGGAATTCTAAACCGGACGATTTTATTCGCACGCAATATATGCTGAACACAGTTGCAGGATTAAATTCTGTTTTTATAACTGCATCCATTGAAACAAACACATCTGGCCATGGGGGCACCCAAGTCCCACAAATAGTTGGTATAAATCCATGTGTCAAAAAATTCCTTGATGATTTCGATTTTCAATATACACCCACCGACATCGCATTTAATAAAAAGGCAATGGATACATATATCGCAAGATACCAAGAATACAAATCAAAACACGGCGGAAAAGCGTATAGAAATATTGTAAGTAAAATAATAAAAATTGTCGTATGCCTTGTACCCGGCCGTGTGCACCGTCGCAACGCCCGCCAATGGCTTAAACAAAAATTACACGTATAAAACGTGCAATTTTTTTCATAACCTAATATTTTAATACCTTTTTAAGCCAGTTTCTATATGCCCCACGTCTTTCGCGCCCCGGCACGAATAAACTGCTGTACTTGATAATGAATCTTTTTATCTTTCTTACAAATGCATTTCCGTGCGTTTTATTATATTCGGTCAACGCCTCTTCGTATTCTTGCCACGCATTGGCATCTACGCCCAAATCTTTATCGGTATATTTATATCCATATTTATCAAAGAATTCTTGCATATACTGATTAACCGCTATGATTTGTGGGGCACTGGTACTGTGGAAAGTTTGTATCGTTTCAACCGACCCAGATATAAATATGCCGTCCAAATGTTTTGTATTATTGACATTATTCTGAATCATCGCATTACATGCTGGTCGTCTATTACGCTTAATAGAAATCACGGTGCCACCGGGTTTCATAAACAATGCCAAATGCAACGCGGTTCCTGCGCACCCCGCCAAAACATTACAATTTTTAACCAAAGCGATTTGTGTTTGTAGTGGCAGTTTTTCTGGGTAAATTATTTTGAACCCATTTTTTTCGAATACATTTTGGACCTTTTCTTCACCCAATGTTTTATGCAATTTATCCAGTTTCGCACGCGACACATAAATCTTGTCATATATTTCTTCATCGGATACATTTTTGGCGATTCTATCAAATGTCTTGGCAAAAGAATCAGATGTATATAACCGCGCATTAAAACTTTGTGATGGTACACATACACTTCTGAATCTTGTGTTTTCTTCAAGTATTATGATATTTTCACGTTTAATTCCGAATAATTCTATAAATTGAAAAATATATCCCGGTATTGTCTGTAATCGTTTGTCGTTTATTAAAACTACTTTTCTGTCCTTGTACTTTTTATCCATTAATGCGTATATTCTGTTCATGTGTTCTAATAAAAAATGGCCAAAAAACGCATTTACATTTCCAATAAAGGCAACATCTTCGTCAACATACGGGATATTATCATGATTAAATTTTGGTATAAATTGTGATTTATTCCGACGCGTTTGCAAGGAATCTTTTACAAGATTAAAATCCTTGTCAAAAACGCCGAAACCACGTTCATGTTCATTCACAATAATGGCATTCTCAAAACACGTGATATGCGTATCTATTACATATTGCTTTGATATAGATTTTCTAAAATATTTCTTGAAATTTGATTCCCCAATAACTGTACAAGCCATAGCATTTCCTTTGTTGAAAAACTGTAACAAACATTGTATAGTAATGTCAAATATAAACACAAAACAATTTGTTAGGTTATGATCGGAACCAAATGTTAAACTATATACAATACAAAATATAATTAAACACAGGGTAAAAATATGTATCTATCGTTTCTCCAAAAAATATATAGAAAGCATTCTAGTTTAGTAAAAAAACTTTTACACATTTTTATACCATATCGGTCCGTGCGCACAAAGATAAAAATGGTTTGGGATTGGCCGTATGGGATAGAAGATTTCAAACAAAAAGAAAACACCTTACTTGCAGAAAACAATCAAAATTTTAAGTACTTTTTATCTATTGTGGCGATTGCTAAAAATGAAGCTCTTAACTTTAAAGAGTGGATAGAATATCACAGAATCGTCGGCATAGAAAAATTTTATATCTATGACAATGAATCGACAGACAGTACAAAAGAAATTTTACAACCTTACATAGACGCCGGTATCGTGGAATACATATACTTTCCCGGTGAAAAGATGCAACTTCCCGCATATGATCATTTTTTGACAAACTTCCGCCAAGACACCAAATGGGCAGCAACCATAGATCTTGATGAATTTATTGTATCTAAAAAAGAATCTCTTGTATCTTTCTTAAAAGGCCAGCACAAAAACGTCGCCCAAATACTTGTTCCTTGGGTATTTTTTGGTTCAAACGGTCATATAAAGAAACCCGAAGGTCTTGTTATTGAAAATTACACCAAACGCGCAAGAAGAGCAAAAATGTACAAAAGCATTTTTAGACCAAATTTAACCCTCAGTACACATGTACATAAACATTTTGTTGTCGGAAAAATGATTTTCCCAAACATGAAAGATATTATGGTCAATCATTATTATTGTAAATCTTGGGAAGAATATCAAAACCGTGCGACACGTGGCGATGTATATCATGGAAATCAATTTGCAAAAGATACTTTTACCAAAAATAAATTTGACCAGAATGATATAAATGAAATAGAAGATACTTTTATTTTACAGTATGCGGATAAAATAAAAGAAAAAATATAAAACGTCTAAATTATTACTCTCGGTTACGTTACACTATTTCCTTTATTGAAAAACCGTAGCAAACGTTGTATAGTGATGTCAAAGATAAAAAATGTCAAATATAAAGCGACTATTTTTATTTGCGGGTTATGATGCCAACGGCATTGTTGATGATGCGTTGATTCACCATATATCATCTATATCAAAATATGGTGATGTGATTGCCTTTATGGATTGCGATTGCAATGATGGCGAGATTTCTAAATTAAAACCATACTGCAAATATGCCGGTGCGATGCGCCACGGTGAATATGATTTTGGATCATATAAACGCGCATACCAATATGCATACGACAATAAAACGCTTAATAAATATGATGCGATTTTCTTGATTAATGATTCTGTATTTGGCCCATTATTTGATATGTCCAATATTATCAAAAAAATTGATTCAATATCAGCTGATGCGGTGGGTTTGGTTGTATCAACACACAAAACACATTCATATATGGAATCTTGGTTTATACGGTTGAATAAAAGCATTTTCTTGTCTGATTGGTTCCGTGAATTTATACTTGGGGTAACAAAACAACCCACGAAAAACCGCGTTACAATAAAATACGAACATGGGCTTAGCGATTTGATACACGAACACAATCTTTCATGGGATGGTGTTTTTATCCGTCACGGCCGTTTTACGTATAACCGCCCGAAAAAACTATGCAAAAGTGGGTGTCCATTTATTAAAAAGGCGTGCTTTACGCGGCACTATGGCGCACTAGGTAGTGAACTACGATATATACTTAAACATTCCGACCGCAAGATTGCGAACAAAATTATGGATACCGCAAATCGTGTTTATGGCACGGATTATATGAATTGGTTATTAACGCGTAATCCAATAAAAATATTATGGCGCAAAATGCGTTATGCGGTAAAAAAAATAAAGAACGGTAAGATATGAAGAAATTGAAACATATTGCCGCCATTACAATGGCACGAAACGACAATTTTTTCTTGGAACGCTGGGTTAAATACTACGGCGATGAAATAGGTATTGAAAATATTTATATTATCTTGGATGGCACAGATCAACAAATACCAAAGGGTGCTACAAATGCAAATATTATAAAACTGCCACACGTGGAAATGTCACGCGCCGCGGGCGATAAATATCGTATTGGGAAAATATCAGATCTGGCACGTGACCTGTTCAAGAAATATGACATTGTTATAGGATGTGATTCTGATGAATTTTTAATCGTTGATCCAAACACAAAAAAAACATTGGCTGAATATTTATCCGAAATCAAAAACAAAACGACCGTATCAGGGTTGGGTTTAGACATTGGTCAAAATATGAATTGCGAACAACAATTAAACCGAACAAAACCAATGTTAACTCAACGCGAATATGCCCTGCTCTCTACACGGTATACCAAATCAGTTGTGTTATTCAAACCAGCCCGTTGGGGCAGCGGTTTTCACCGTGTACACGGCGCAAACTTTCATATAGATAATAATCTATACCTTTTGCACTTTGGTGCGGTTGACATGCAAATGCTGATAACAAAGGCAGCAAGTCGTGGTCCAGATTGGGTAAACCATTTACGCAGACGTGGCAACGGAACCATAAATTTAATAACGAAAAAAAACGCACATGGAGAAAAATATATTAAAATCGCACGCGTTATGCAACGCATATTCCGCCCAATTTATGCAATTGGCAAACCCGGAATGTTGCGCATCAAATGGGTCGTTAAAATACCGCCACGTTTTAGAAAGTTCAATATATAAACATTATTTATTTCTGAATTTATCACAAACGAATTTTAACTGACGTCCATACTTCAATACGGCGATTTCCCCAGTACAGAGCAAGAATTCATCTGCCATCACAACAACATCACGATTTCCATTATTATCAAACAATGTGCCATTTATGCTGTCGCATTTACCCAGGAATAAATTTAATGCATCGGTGGCATTTACGCGAACGATACCAGAAACTTCTACATCGTCAAAAAGGAAATCTAATTTATTGCTATCCACCCGACACATAAATACATTTGCAAAAACATTATCTTGTTTTTTTATTCCGCATTTTTCGCTGCACATTGTCCAAACATCAATCGCCAATAATTCTTTTTGGGTAACATCAATCGCAAAACCAACTTCTTCCATTATTTCACGACGCAATGCGTCATCTATACTTTCGCCCGATTGAATATGCCCAGATGCCGTCGTATAGAGCGTTCCTGTATCCGTCCTGATTTGGAAATATATATTACCATTTTCATCATACAACCAACAATGCACCGTTTTATGCCATAATCCATTTTTATGAACATTTTCGCGGGTTTCGGTTCCAATAAACCGCATATCTTTATCATAAAAATCCAGCATTTCAGACATATTATTTGCCAATAAATCTCAAAACACGTTTTGCCAATACACGACGTGATGCCGGCGGATTGTTTAATACACCCAATTTATATAAATCTGTGAAAGATTGCTTAGCGGTATTTAATTCTTCATCAGTTTTAAGATATTTTATTTTCCGAAATGCCCAATTCACAAAGAACCATAAAAAGTTTTTCGACCATAAATCCATTTGATGCGAATCGGCCTGGTCATTATATAAAACAAAAGAATCTTTTATACCTGTAATTAAACTCTGCATAATGCGCAACTGTTTCGCAGATAAAACAATTCCACCAAAATTCGGGATATAATAATACAGCGGTAATGGCATAATCGTCACACGTGGGTTACGCAACATTACACGCGACCACCATGGAAAATCTTCAAACAATATCCCTTTGATAAACGGTATATCTTCTATCAAATTACGCCTATACAGATTTTTCCAAACCTGGCAATGCTTAATCAACCAACGACGATTTTTATTAAACGCATTATGCGCACTATCCGTGGCATATTCATAAACATCATTTGTTACACGCGTTTTTATTTTATTTAACTTGTACCGTTTTTTAATACCGATTGGCACAACATTATCCGTATCCAGCCCCAATTTATGATACACCATTAATTGCGGACGATAAAAACGGTCATAAGTAAAAGAAACAATATCTGAATCATCACGCACCGCCATCGCATATGCCAATTCCATTGTTTGCGGATGGATAAAATCGTCACTGTCCAGATACATTATGTATTCACCCTTGGCATACGGCATACCCACATTACGTGCATCCGACAGACCGCCATTTTCTTTGTGAACAACAATGAATCGTTTATCACGTGCGGCGTATTCTTCGGCGATTTCACCGGATTTATCCGGCGAACCATCATCAACGCAAATCGCCGTCCAATTGGTAAATGTTTGATTTAATACACTATCTAAACAACGACGCAGATATTTTTCAACACCGTACATTGGAATAATTATCGATATTTTTGGTTTCATATGAAATCCTTTATCACATTTTACTTATTGCTTCGGCAAATGTTCCAGGCAACAGCGCATCTGCATACGCGCATTTCTGGAAAAACGCATCAGCGGTCAGTTGTTTGAATAATTTTTCATCATACGGTTTATGTTTATATATGTGCCACAGTGCGTGTGTCGGGTCTTGGTCAATATGTGGCATTTCTGCAAAATATTTTTTTGCCCGTTCATCATTTTCAACCAATGTTTTAAACAGCACCTGATGCATAAAATAATCAAAGCAATGATTTTCATGAATCCAGTAATCAATTATCATCGCCCGCCATGCAGCCAATAAATAAGCACCCTTGCGCGCACGTATGAAACAGTTTTGCATATATGAATACTTTTGCCCAACATGGCCTACCATATAAACAAAGAAATCTAGGTTTATAATCCAATCTGGAATAGGACTTGTCACAAAAGCCGTTGAATCCAACCAAATTCCACCATGTTCATACAGCAATTCTACCCGAACAATATCAGCAAAATGGGCACGTCTTATTTTTCCGGCGCGATATTTTTCAACTATTTCCCGTGGCAAATTAACATATTGTTCAAAATTATTATCATCCAACACAACCAGTTCTTGTTTACAATGCCGGCGAATACTGCGATAACAGGCCTTTATTAAATCAGGCGCATTTTTTTCACCCTGTTGCCACATTGTGAAAATTTTTTCATTTTCATCATCGTTAATAACCGGAACTTCTTTTACTTTTTCCACCGCTGGCAAATAGCGTTTGAAATAACGAACGGCCACATCAGCATAAACACCACATCGAACCTCGCTTCGCACCGCACGCGGTCGCCACAACCAATTGAAAATATGCGCACGTACAATAATTTGTGTTAATGCCCACATCCTTGCTATATTCATTTCTGCCCCTTTGGTTAAAACATCGGGCGACAAATGCCGCCCGAAACATTTTACTCTTCAGAAATAGATTCTTCTACATCATCAACCGGCGAACCTATTGTCATTTCTTCGGCGATACCATTTGCACGCGCCATAATCTTATCTAACAATTCTTGCTGCGCCTCTGGGTGATCTTTCAACCACTGACGTGCATTGGCTTCGCCCTGACCTATGCGTTCATTGTTATAAGAATAGAAACTGCCGGCCTTATCAATGAAATCATATTTAACACCCATATCCAAGATTTCGCTTATACGGGAAATACCCTCGCCGTACATAATTTTGAAATCAACCGTACGGAACGGTGGCGCGACCTTGTTCTTAACAATCTTGACACGCGTTTCATTTCCAATGACATTTTCTTTATCTTTAATTGCACCTGTACGACGGATATCCAAACGAACCGACGCGTAAAACTTTAATGCGTTACCACCAGATGTCGTTTCTGGATTACCAAACATAACACCAATTTTCATACGAATTTGATTAATAAAGATAAGCAATGTGTTACTGCGTGAAACACTGCCCGCCAATTTTTTAAGTGATTGGCTCATCAATCGTGCAGTTGTTCCAACAAAACTGTCCCCGATATTACCTTCTAATTCCGCCTTGGGCACTAATGCTGCAACAGAGTCAATAACAACAACATCTACCGCCCCAGATTTTATAAGTGTATCGGCAATTTCTAACGCCTGTTCACCAGAATCTGGTTGTGATATAATAAGGTTTGCAACATCAACACCCAACTTTTTTGCGTAACTTGGATCCAATGCATTTTCTGCATCAATATATGCACACGTACCACCTTTCTTTTGTGCTTCGGCCACGGCATGCAATGCCAACGTTGTTTTACCAGAACTTTCTGGGCCATATATTTCAACGATACGCCCACGGGGATAGCCACCTATACCTAACGCGATATCCAACCCCAAAGAGCCTGAAGATATCGCTTCGATATTCTGTTGGGAACCATCGCCCATTTTCATAATTGCTTCTTTACCAAATTGTTTTTGAATTTGCGCCAACGCAGATTCCAACGCAGGATTTTTTGCCCCTGTTGTGACGACTTCTTTCTTTGCCATAAATAACCCCTTTCTTGTACAGTGATGATACAAAGAAAAAGTGGGCCTTGCAATTATTTTTTAGCAATTAAAATCAAAACGGAAATCACGCCCACCACGGCGGTTACAAACCATACCGCCGATGTTACGCCGAACATTGTAATGCATGCTGCACCAACAACTGGCGCTATAACACTGGGCAAATTGACGCTTGTACGAAAAACCCCGTAAAACCGCGTTTGTTGCGATTTCTTGGTATTATCGAAGAATAACAAATCGTGTACAGGCTCCATAAACGCACCAGAAATCTGCCACAATACGAATATGGCAAGCAATGGGAAACCTGTCGCAAATGTTGCCCAAATGGAAAATGCCGCAAAAGTTCCGAACCCCAATACCAACCATAATTTCTTACCGAATCGCCGTACCAAGTGTCCCATTACTTCGGATAATAGCAAATACGGAATAATACCGATGGTCAAAACCAAACCTAATGTGTCTTTGTTAAAACCGTTTTCTATAACCAAAATTGGGACATATAAGTACCGCATCGCACGAAGAGAATAAAAACCAAAATTGATAAGATACGCACGAATCATACCCGGCGTTCTGAAAAATAAAATTGCATTACGCATCAAAGAACGAACCGTACGGCGTGGATTCATCGGTTTTATTTGTTTGTCTTCTTGGATAAGGCGGAAATATTTAAAGAATATCCATGCCGCCAAATAAATCGCCGAAGATAAAAAGAATGCCGACCTGTTGCCATACCGGGTTGCAACAACCACCGCCAACATCGGCGCAAATAATGCCCCAATATTAGTCCATAAATGATAACGCGAATTTAGGCGCGCCATACCGGTATCGCCCGAAAAATCAGACATAAACAATGGAATTAACATCGCCGATAATGTAATTGCAAAACCGCTTGTATAATCAAGGACTATAAATGTTCGTGGCAATACCGAAAATCCCATCATGGCATAGCACACAACCAACATCAACAGTGCAAAATAGAAAACCTTGACCTTGGAAAACTGGCGGAATATTTCCTTGGCGAATAATGCCACAATCATGCAAAAAATAGAGTAAATTGCAACATATACACCAACGACCGCAGAATTTCTGAATATTTCCAAAATAACTAATGAATAAACCGCATTATAAATACCATCGGCAAATCCGGTAAAAAGCCCCAGATTTGCGAACGAAAAACCGCTAACTGAACTGCGTGCAGAAATATATTTATCTTTGGCCATAAAAATCCCCCCGATAGATATCCGGTATCATATATAATATCACAATTCGGGGGAAATCGCAAAGGCAACAAAAAACGCACCAAACGGTGCGTGTTTAATTATTTTGCTTCTTGCTTTTGTTGATTTCTTTTTTCATAAAGTTCTGCAAAATCAACCGGCTGCATCGAGAACGGTGGGAATCCAGATTCCGCGGTCAAACGCGTAACCAATGCACGGACAGATGGGAACAACAATGTTGGAACATCGATAAGCAAAGTGCGTTTTTTCGCATCTTCGTCTTTTTCTTCTTCCATCTGAACCAAACCAGAATATGTTGCTTCGATTAAAAAGATAGATTTACCGTCCGCTTTCAATTTCGAATGAATTTTTGTAATCAAATCAACCATAAACAGATTCTTTTCTGAACCTTTGACCTGCATATCGATATTGATTTCTAATTCTGCCTGGCCATTGTCCTGTTTAAAGAATAAATCTGGTACATTTGGGCTTTCAAAAGAGATATCTTTCAAGAATTGAGATATGATATTAAACTTTGCCATTACGATTGCTCCTTTTTTTATGACTCGTTTTATGATAATATAACACTAAAGAGAGATTTTACAAGTGGGGGGCAAAAATAAAATGAAATATACGTTTTCACGGCTAATTGTACGCGGCATTGCGGCGGTTTTTTGTTGCTTTTTACTGACTTCTTGCGACCTTTCTACCCCGACCCATAGCGGCGATGATTCCACAATTCCGTCAAGGAACCTGAAAAAAGTGTCGTATTCCGAACTGCCTGATTGGAACAAGGACGATGTCAGATATGCACTCCAGGCATTCCGTAATTCCTGCAAGGCCAAGATACAATATACCGGCCGCGTGGTCCCAGACAGGGCATTATTCGAAGAAAAATGCAATATGCTGCCCAGTGCCAGTGCCGATAACGCGACCATCCGCGCATGGTTTGAATCAAATTTCCAACCGTACAAGATTTATAATGACAATGGTGGGACCAAGGGAACCTATACCGGATACTATTCGCCCGTGATACCGGGATGCCGGACAAAAACCGCGGAATGTAACGAACCGTTAATGGGTATTCCGACAGACGGTCAAAACTTTAAGGGCGTATCAAAGAAAAAGATTGTTGAAAACAAAATCGGGCGTGTCTTGTATTGGGCGAACATTGTGGACGTCCAAAACATCCAAATCCAAGGCAGTGGTATGCTGAAACTTTCCGATGGCAAAATGGTTAAATTGAATTTTGCCGCGGTGAACGATATGCCATTTAAATCAATTGGGGAACAATTACGTAATCGTGGTATCCGACCCGAAGGCGGATATTCCGCCGATGCGGTATGGACACATCTGAAAAAGAATCCAAAACTTGCTAAAGAGGTTATATACAATAATCCACGATATGTGTATTTCTATGAATCGGTGCCACCGGATGTGATTGGAAAACTTGGCACTCCACTATCAAAAATACGAAGTGTTGCAATGGATGATTCGCTGTATACATTGGGATTGCCCGTGTACATCGATACGAACCTTTCCAACGGTCAGAAATTTAGACGCCTTATGATAGCCCAAGATACCGGCAGTGCAATCCGCGGTTGGATTCGTGCCGACATATTCTTTGGCAAGGGCGACGAAGCATATAATTATGCCCATGGTCAACATGCCCAGGGCGAAATGTATATATTGATGCCAAAAGAATATAGTTATGTCGAGCCAAGAAAATAAATTTGATAAAGACGAACGTGCGGCGCGCCCACAAACAATTGCCGGTGCATTGGGACGATTGTTTAAACGCCTTGGGGTGCGTGCATCAGATTCCGATTTGGTCGCGCGTTGGCCACAAATTATTGGTTCCGAAATATCAAACCTTGCCGATATTTGCGCGGTAAAGAAAACACGTTCCGGTGGGTATAATATTGTTTTGCGACCACGGAATCCGGCGTATACGTTAAAATTATCGTATATGACCGAAGAGATTAAGCAAAAGATAAATAAATATTTTGGTTCGACCTGCGTTGAAAAAATAAGTTTCAGGAAATAATAAAATGACACGTATTTTGGGCATTGACCCCGGACTTTTACATACTGGATGGGCGGTGATCGACACGGCGGGTTCCGCACGGCATTACGTGGCAAGTGGTGTTATATTACCAAAAAAGACCGGCGAATTGGCCGAACGCCTTGCCATTATATTTAATGAAGTTTCCAAAATATGCGATGCGTTTTCCCCAAATGAATGCAGTATGGAAATCACATTTGTAAATAAAAATCCAACAACAACCCTTATTTTGGGACACGCACGTGCCGCGGCAATGGTTGCAATCGCGGTAAAAAATATCCCAATATCCGAATACGAACCGAATCGGATAAAAAAGATTTTAACTGGTGGTGGACATGCCGATAAAACCGCAGTTGATAAAATGGTCCGCATATTATTGCCAATGGCAAATCCAAAAACACCGGACGAAAGTGATGCCATCGCAATCGCACTGGCCCACGCAAACACAACAAATTTCGCAAAGTTTATGAAATAAAAAAACCGCCAATATGGCGGTTTTACTAATCACCAATACTATAATTATGCCGCGGCGGTGAATACCTTTTGCACATCATCATTTGCATCTAATGCATCAACAAGGCGTTCAACCTTTTCCCATGTTTCCTCATCAACATCCATCGGCATATTCGGAATCCATGTTAATTCCGCACTTTCCGGTTCGCCCAAAACGTCGGCGATTTTCTTTTGAACGTTCATGAAATCATCCGGTTTGGTTGTGATAATGAAACCTTCTTCGGTTGTTTCCAAATTATCAGCATCCGCATCCATAATGATTTCCATCATTTCATCTTCGGTTTTTCCAATAGATGCCGGATACAAAATCTGACCGGCGCGGGTGAACATAAATGCAACACTGCCCTCTTCGCCCATATTTCCACCGTGTTTAGAAAAGATATTGCGAACTTCTGGCACGGTACGACGTGGATTATCGGTCAATGCCTCAACAATAATTGGCACCGCCCCTGGCCCATAACCTTCGTAACGTACAGAAACGTAACTTTCGGTATTGGAACCCGATGCCTTTTCAATTGCACGTTTAATATTATCATTCGGCATAGAATTTTTACGTGCCTGTAAAATAGCCAAACGCAGGCGCGGGTTATTATCGGGATTTTTATCACCCAATTTTGCCGCCATTGTAATTTCACGCGCTAATTTTGTAAACAAACCACTGCGCGCCGCATCCGCCAGCCCTTTTTTATGCTGAATATTATGCCATTTGCTGTGTCCACTCATAATTTGACCTTTTGATTCAATTAGATTAGAATAACAGGCATAAGGATAGCAAATGATTGGAAAATTGCAAGGTATTGTTGATTATATTGGTGATGGGTTCATTATTTTGATGGCGGGGCCCGTCGGATATCAGGTTTATACTTCAGAAACATTGACATTAAAGTCCACGGTTAGCCTTTGGATTGAAACAATTGTCCGCGAAGATTCGATTCGTTTATTTGGTTTTTCAACCCATTCCGCGCAAAACCTGTTTAATATGCTGATTGGGGTTTCCGGTGTCGGGCCAAAGGTTGCATTGGCCATAATGGGAACAATAAAGACAGATACATTGATGACGGCAATCGCAACCGGCGATACCAAAACGATATCTACCGCACCGGGTGTTGGTAAAAAGATGGCGGAAAAAATTATCGTAGAACTGAAATCACGGGTTGGCAGCGCATCATTTGATTTCGGTGCGTCCGATTCGGGTGGCGTTTTACCAGATTTACTCGCCGCATTGGAATCTTTGGGTTATCGCCGTATGGATATTGTTGAAATGGCACAAAAATTGGTTGCACAAAACCCAGATGCCGATATATCAAAACTTGTTCCAATGGCATTAAAAGAAATAAGTGGCAATAAATAATGACTAACAACGATACAATTTTTGCACTATCATCGGGACGCGGTAAATCCGGTGTTGCGGTAATTCGCATATCTGGTGATAATCTTAAAGAATTTGCAAAAAAAATTATTGGCCACCCACCAGTACCCCGGCACGCGTATTTTGCGAACCTGATGGACGATACGGGCGAAATTATTGATCAATGTGTTGTAATATATTTTGCCGCACCATACAGTTTCACCGGCACCGATATTATTGAAATTCAATCGCACGGTGCACCGGCGGTAATACTTAAGATATTCCAATTCTTGCGAACACAGCATATGCGTATCGCAACGCCCGGTGAATTTTCACGTCGTGCATTTTATAACGGGAAAATGGATTTGTCTGATGTTGATGGACTTGTTGCATTATTGGACGCACAAACAGACAAACAACGCGTCGCGGCATTAAAATCCATGATGGGTGGGGACAGTGATATTTACACCGATTGGCGGATGCAAATGTTAAAGATATCGGCATACGCCGCCGCAATGACCGATTACAATTCTGATGATTTGCCGGGCAACATAGATGAAACAATTTATGAACACATAAAAACTCTCTATACGGCGATTTCTGCCGCATTGGGCAAATATAATGCATCACGTGCAATTACGTGCGGTATCAACATTACTATTGTTGGCGAAACAAATGTTGGTAAATCATCACTGTTCAATCGTATTGTGGGATCCGCCCGCGCCATAGTATCAGATATTCCCGGGACAACACGCGATGTCGTATCGGCAACAATGGATATCGGGGGGTACATGGTGAATATTTCGGATACGGCGGGCATTCGTGACGCAACCGATACAATTGAACGAATCGGTATAGAACGCACCAATGATGAAATCAATAATGCCGATATAGTCATTCACGTAATAAATCCAAACGATAAATATGCCAAGATTAAACCGGATGAAATATTGGTTATAAATAAATCGGATACAACCGATGTGCACAAGATAAACGGGGCGATATATACATCGGCAAAAAATGGTGACGGGATACCAGAACTGATGTCGGCAATTACGGAACGCATAAACAAAATAACCGGAAACGGCGAATCGGTATTGATGATAAATGCGCGCACATACGATTTGGTTAAAACCGCCGCAGACGAATTAAAAAATGCATTAGAACGGTCAAATGGTGATTATGATATATTGTCCGAACATGTCCGTTATGCCGCCGATGCAATTGGAAAAATACTTGGTATAATCGGTACCGATGAAGTATTGGATATGACATTCTCGCAGTTATGTTTAGGGAAATAGAGATTAACAACAAAAAAGAACCGCCCAAATGGGCGGTGTTTTTTACCTTTTAATTTCAAGCGATGTCTTTGCAGCAGCAAATGAAGTTATTTTACCTGCACCATACTTCTTTCTTATTGATTCAGGCAACACGGCTTCATCAATAACCTTTATAACCTCTTCATATTCTTTTGGATGCGCCTTTAAATATCCTAAAATAATCGCGACACATCTTTCATAATTTTTATTTATTTTACCTTCCGCCACAGCCTCAAAATAGCTTCTATCTACCCTTGAAAGAGACTCTAATATTTTATCTCCATCTACGTTTAAATTCTCTACTAGGGATGTTAGATTATTATCAGCAATCTGATTAACCTTCAATTTTTCCATTGCATGGAAAAGCTCTTTAGCTTTTTCTTTTTTATCTTTCGTATCTTTGGAAATAATAATCCCCATTATAACACATGTTATAAGTAAGTTCATAAAGCTATCAAAACCAACACCAAACGGATTATCTTCCCAATCACCCATACCATAAGCACTTTTAATCGCCTCGCCATAAGTATGATATCTGGCTTTTGTTTCTGTATTTGTATTTGGGTCCCAATCGCCTTCAAGTGCCTTATCTAAGCCAAACACTGCACTTCCAAGAGCAATTCCAACAATTTGACCTATCAACGCCCCCCTTAAAACCGAATATTGCAGAAAAGGTCTGATTTTACGCGCGATTATACGCTTTTTCTTTTTTTCCAGCTTCTTTTGCGCCTTGATTGAGCGCGCCTCTTCTTCTTTCCTTTTTTGTTCTTCAATTTCCCGTTCTTGTTCTTCTCGTTCCGCTTCCTCAGCCTTTCTTTGGGTTTCTAGTTGTTCTTGATATTCATCATATCCGATTCTTTGTTTTGTCATTTTTTATCCTTATTATTTTTTTATAGTTCTAAACAGAAACTATAACACAAAAAAAACCATTGTCAAGTATACATAAAATACCACAAGGGTTCCGCGTTTCCACGGTATGACACTGTTTTTTCGATTTGTTTCTATTGATTATTAATTCGCATCTATTCTTTACGAATCGGATATTGACCTTCTATCAGATTCTTACGAACAATATGGTGCTTTACCTTTTGCGTACTGGTCATCGGCAAATCTTCGGTTGTCATCGCAAAATGCGTAACCCATTTGTACGATGCAACTTTTTTATTCGCCGCTGCAACCGCCGCAGACAACTTTTCCATTGTCATGCCCTCTTCTACGCTGAACACACCATATGAAACGGTTTTATCTTTCACTTTGTGTTCAAACACCGCGACATTTTTAACACCCGGTATCGTAATGAACAATCCTTCTAATTCATCAGGATAAACGTTTTTACCACTATCCAAAACAATCACTTGTTTTTTACGACCAGCAAAATGTAATTCGCCATTTTTATCCATTGAAACAACGTCACCAGTATTAAAGAATCCGCGTTCATCAAATGCTTGTCTGTTCGCTTCTTCATTATTTAAATAGCCACCGAAAACCTGACGTCCACGAACCCACAAGATTCCAACCCCATCTTCATTTTTATCACGAATTTCAACTTCGTTATTGGTTGTTGGTCCACCAAACGCGAACGGTACACGACCTTTGCAAGGTTTAGAAATACAGATTGGTCCAACGGTTTCGGTCATACCGTACCCTTGGATAAATCCAAGGCCAAGTGCCACAAAGAAATTCTCGATTTCTGGCTTGGTCGCCGCACCACCCGCAATAAGCAACTTTGCACGCCCACCAAATATATCCAAAATTGGTTGTTTTACCTTGTCTACGAGTTTTCCAAGCCCGATTTTGCTTAACAGTTTTTGATTCTTTATTATAAACGAGAACAAGACCCACATATGTTTCGCCTTAATCCCATCAATAATTTTGTTACGAAATACTTCAAACAAACGCGGAACAGCCGGTATCACATGTGGACGATATTTTTTGAAATCTGCCAATATTTCTTTTGGATTGACGGTTGGTTGTAATAAAACCCCGGCACCATATTCCAATGTTGCCAATATTTCAACCGCAAAGCCAAATATATGATACATCGGCAAAAAGCCATAAAGTATATCACCCGCCGAAATATATTCACGCATATCCAACAATGATGCCGCACATTCTACCAAATTATAATGCGTAAGCGGCACAATCTTTGGTGTTCCGGTTGAACCAGATGTAAACGACAATGTTGCAATATCTTTGTCATCTAATTTGGCCGGTTTCAATTTCGGATTCACTTCACCATCTTTGGCCGTTATGTCAACAAATGTAAAGTTATCTGTCTTATAAAAGAAAGATTTTTCGGCACAAACGAATTTACATTTGGTTATTTGCGCCATATTATCATATTCAAATGGTGTCAGATTAGTATCCAACAACAAAACTTTTCCACCCAAGAACCATATTGCAAACAATGTAACCGGAAATTCTGGTATATTATGCGACAATATGGCAACAACATCGCCAGCCTTGACCCCATTATCGTGTAAGGTCGCCGCACGACGCTTGACCAATTCCAGAAATCCAGAATAAGTTACCTCTTCACGAACAAGATACAGTATATCAGGCCATTTAGCCACGGTATTTTCTAAAAACTGAAACATATTCATAATAAAAATCCTTGTTGTTTTTATAAAATCTTACGACTATTATATTCATAAAAGGAAATTTTGCAAATATGAAAATACTAACATTAAATATTAATTCTATCCGCGCACATGCGGAATCTTTCCTGGATATATTAAAATCTGGGGAATATGATACTATTCTTGTCCAAGAATTAAAGGTAGAAACTGGCGCATTTCCGCATAATTTATTTGATGAATACGGCTATAACATCAAAGTTTTTGGCCAAAAAAGTTGGAACGGGGTTGCAACATTTTCCAAACTTTCTATTGAAGATGCCGTACGCGGAATGCCGAATTATCCAGATCCAAACGCACGATTTTTGGAAACGGTAATAGATGGGCGGGTCCGCCTAATAAATGTATACATGCCAAATGGCGAATCCGAAGAATCACCCAAATTCCAATATAAATTAGAATGGATGCGCGCATTTTCTGATTATATTTCGCAGTATATCGATTCCGAAGAAGCGGTTATAATTGGTGGTGATTTCAATGTTGCAATAGAAGACCGTGATATATGGAATCCAAAAAACTATATTGGTTCAAGCATTTCTGCACCGGCGGCACGTGAAATTATGCAATCTTGGTTAGATGCCGGATGGATGGATTCGTGGCGCAATATGCATCCAGATGATATTGGATATACTTGGTTCAGTTACCGCCAACATAGTTTGGAACACAATAACGGTTTGCGATTGGATTATTTTTTGGCAAACAAGATTGCTCAAAAAATGATTCGCGCATGCGAAATAGACCAATGCCCACGCACCGCAGAAAAATCAACAGACCATTGTGGATTAATGATTAAATTAGATTAATCGCGTTCTTCGGCGCGTGCGAAATCATCCACACTTTTATATTTTGGATCACTTGTTCGCAGGTATCTGTATGGTGCGCCCCCCGCAGAATACATATTAAATAATTCTGTCACCTTATCGTATGCCGATTGCATCGCGGTTTTAGTATCTTCGATATCATATTCAATTATCTGTGTATGGTGCGCCTGTAATTGTAAAAAACGCATTATTGGTTCCGGCACATTTGTTCTATACGTGGCAAATCCGCCATTTTTCAACATTAATGCCTCTAATGGTAATTGGGGCATATTACCACTAATTACACGTGGACGTGATGGTGCGGCACCGGTTTTAATATCCAAAACCCCACCATTCCATATTCTATCGGCACGGGCACGAACATTACGTCCGGCAATATTTATACAACCATCTATTTCAACCGCCGCATTCGGGGTATTCGCCAACATTTCAACCGCAATTGGTGCAATCTCAACAAACCGCCGATGCCATATTGCGAGAATCAGATTATTTTTACCCAACACCGCGCGCGCGCGCGAATCCATTTCGGCAACAAGATACTCCGCCGTTGCGTTGGTTGGCGCGTGTTCCAAAACATCATGGACCAAATTTCCAAAATCACGTGCATCTACATCGGCCCAGTAATCTTTGATTGGTCGCAAGTGTAAAATATGTTGAACATAAAATGCGTATGGATTATGTATCAGCGTTTCTAATTCGGTAACATATACATCCGTCCAATCGGCGGGCGGTGTTGGGTCGTCATATACCAATGATTTTCCTGGAACAACATCACGCGAACGAACCGATGACAATAGTCCACTTGCCGTATCTTTATCAACCACGCCACGGGCGGCAATAACACGCGATATAAATCGCGATTCTTGTGTTTGTACGCCACCGGATACTTTACTGCGCAACCAATATACATCCGCACCACACGAAAGTGTCATAAAATCGAGTGCCATCAATGACACCTTGTGATTCGGTGACGGCATACCAATTTCTGCAGATATACGTCGCGGCAACCACGGGTTTTCATACCCCAATGATGGAAACATACCTTCATTTAATCCGGTTAGTATAACAACATCCGCGGTTTGCATACGCGATTCAATTGTCCCCAATACGGTAACCGGTGCCGCATCATTCATCGGCGAACGCACCCTTATCCCTGACAATGCGTCCGCAATAAATGCACGTGCATCCGCAATATTTACATGTATATTTTGCGCATTTAGACAATCTGATAGTTTTTTTACCGCACTCCAAATTTGTATTGAAACAGAATCGTCTATCAAAAATTTCGGTGACATTTGGGAATAAAATCTTTCGACAATTTCGGCAACAGCATTAAACAAATCGAAATTCATACCAGTATAAATATCTTCAAATGCGGTACTGTCTGTTTCTATCCAATCATCAAAAAGATTTAAAACCGCCCTGCCCGCGGGGGTCAATGTTCCCGGGGTTCCCCCCGAAAAATCTGCCACAATTTTGCGACGATTAAATTCGGTCATTAAACGCTGATTTCCCGCCGCATCGGGTGTAATAATTAAAACCGTTTTATTTTCTTTTACCGCACGCGCCGCGATTTCCGCCGCAGTCGCAGCTTCTTCTGATTCACGGTTTGTTTCAATTAAATGACAAGTGTTAAGATTATATTCAGAATCATTTAGAAATTCATTTCCAAACGCAATATTCATAAAATCTATATGTGACGGTCCAACATCTATTTCGCGCACATCAGATGGTGTTATACCAACATCAGACAAAAACATATATTCGGAATAATATGGATTTGTATCTAATCTAAAATCTTCAACCCGGCCTGATATTTTTCCAGACAATATAATTCGACCATTTTGTAATTCTGCAATAACTGTCATAAGTTTTCTTGTAACCGGAACACTTGCGGTGGAACCACATACCACAACCAATGAATCATCAACCGGTAATTTTCTTACATAATCGCACCACGCGTATACGGCGGAATTTCTGAACTTGGTTTCAGTATCGCGTCCATTGAATATTTCTTTATCAACCTGTGACAGCACCGACAGAATCTGCGATTTATCGCGGAAATGCGATGCATAGCGATCATCAATCAACGAATTCCAATCTATATCAGATATATTCTTACCGCTGTTTTCAAGGTAATCTTGCATAGTTATTAATGTGCGTGCAACCGGTATTGCAGATGACATATTTTTTATACTTGGCAATTTAGAAAGTATATATGCCATTGTAACAACACGTTCTTGGACGGAAACGGTCGATGCGTTTTCAATATCTTCGATATCTTCACCTTCAAGCCCAACCCCAAGTGGAACTATTTTTGGTAAAATGCATGCATGGCCGATTTTATCGACAATCATTTTTTCTATGGTGCGTGCGGCACGACGACTTGGCACAAAAATCAAAATCTTTGGTAAATCGATTTTTGATTCGCAAATAATATGCCAAAGTCCGTCCAGCATTCGTGCCGGATTAGAAACACAAAAAACATTATTATTTAATGCCAATGATTGCCCTTATGGTATCAAGTCCATGTTTCTTTTCTGCGGATGTTTCCAAAACATCCGCAACCATTGCCGGGTGCACATCATAATCAATTTTAACCTGATTAACTTCACGAACGCGTTTATCTTTTTTGGTATATATAACCTGATAAGAAATACCGTTTGCATCACAAAAATGCATCAAATCCAAATCAGATGTTTTTGGTCCGATACGCGAATCGATTAATACAAACAATCTTTTAAGTTGCCGACGCGTTGTTATATATTCTTGAAAACGTATCATCCATTTTTCCGCATCAACCTTGGACACACGTGCATACCCATAACCCGGCAAATCAACAATAGAAATTCTATCGTCAATATTGAACATATTTAACGTTTGTGTACGCCCCGGTGTATTTGATGTGCGTGCAACCGGCGCCCCAACAATCGCGTTTATAAGTGATGATTTACCAACATTACTGCGTCCTGCGAACGCGTATTCAGAAAACTGTGTTTCTGGTAAATCGCATACTTTATCAAAAGCGCCAACAAATTTTATCATTACTTTTTGTCCCGTTTTAATAATCTGTTATATGCTTCTTTTTTTGATATCCCCGCACGCATTGCTAAATCTGCCGCCGCCCCCTTGGTTGATGACGCCGCAACATCATTCACAATTTCACTAATCTCATCATCAGACATTTTATGTTCTGGCGCTGGCGCAACAACAATAACTATTTCCCCACGCACATCGTCCATATTAATCAAATCCGCCGGATATCCAATTATGGCCTGTTCATGTATTTTTGTTATTTCGCGAACAATAGCAATTTGCCGTTCGGGCATAACACGTGCAATCGCCGCGATTGTGTTTTTAACCCGATTCGGACTTTCGTAATAAACTATGGTATGACGTATCTTGTTGTCATCCCGCAATTTCTTTTCATCAAAAAATCCACAAAATGTAAATCTATCTGTTGGGAAACCACTTAACACCAACCCAGATATAACCGCCGTCGGCCCCGGCACAACAAAAACCGGCACCCCAGCATCGCGCGCCGCACGAACAACACGAAAACCCGGATCACTTATTCCCGGCATTCCCGCATCAGAAACAACCGCAATGGCCGCACCACCACGTACCCGTTCGACCAGTCCGCCAATAACATCACGTTCATTA
The DNA here is from genome assembly GCA_947306185.1 of uncultured Pseudomonadota bacterium. GTDB lineage: Bacteria > Pseudomonadota > Alphaproteobacteria > Rs-D84 > Rs-D84 > Enterousia. Next base: position 48,685 of record CAMZFU010000002.1, read on the forward strand.
TGTTCATGACAAGACACACGTGGCGTTTTTATATCAAAATGCGACGCGATTTTACCAAACACGCGCGTATCTTCGGCGGCAACCAAATCAACACCTTTCAGTACCTCTATCGCACGTGGCGACATATCCGATAAATTTCCAATTGGTGTGCCAACAATGTAAAAGCCCGTTTGCATTTATCAATCCTTTATAGTAAAATAATACAGAATAAAATGGATTTTTCAATGCATATTATAACAAGATTACTTGGTTTTATGGTTTTGTTGGCCACACTTGCGGGGTGCGGTGGTGGCAACAGTCATTGGTATTCCGAGACCGATAATGAGCCCGTCGGAATGCCCGCCGAATTACAATACGGCACATTTAGTGCGGGACTATACGGCACATCTGACACACATACTATCGCGGTATTATTACCAACCAGTGGTCCCAAGGCCACAATTGGTAAAACAATATTACCCGCGATAGAGGCGGCATATATGCAATTTGCCCCATCAGAACTACAAATGAGTTTTTATGATACCGGTACCGAAGACGTGTCCCAGGTTATTCAGACGGCGGTTGCATCAAATCCAGAAGTTATAATTGGACCTGTTTTTGCCGAAAATGCACGTATTTTACGTGAAGTAAAACCATCTGATATTCCAGCGCTTTCATTCACATCGGATACATCCGCGGTTGGGAACGGTGTATTTAGTATGGCGGTCATTCCATCTAATACTATTGAGGCCACCCTGCAGGAAATGAATTCAATGGGCGCAAAAAGTTTCATTATATTGGCACCAAATAATGCATCGGGACGTGTAATGGCCGGCACTGCACAATACATCAGTGACGTGTACAATATAAATAATGTTGGTATATTCTATTATAATGAACGTAATACCGATTCTATCAAGAACGCCGCAATGGAAGCGACCATGTACACGGCAAGGAACTCCGCAAATACACGCGCCAAGGAAATATTATCTGCGATACTAAATCATGAAAACCTGTCCCCGGTGGAAAAGTCATCTTTGATACGACAACTTGAACGTATAAACCGCACAGATACGCTGGGGAATTTGCCATACGATTCGGTGTTATTCTTGGGTAATTCAGATGATTCTAAATCATTGGCATCGTTCTTGCGATATTACGGACTTGGGGTACGTGACGCACAATTCTATGGAACCCCAATGTGGGAAGAAGGCAATATCGCATCAGACCTGACCATGACAGGATCTGTTTTTGCAACATTACCTGAAATACCATCTAACTTTTCAACCGTATATGAATCTGCGGCAACGGTGAATCCATCACGTATGGCGGCAATTGGGTATGATGCCACAATACTTGCAATCGGCGCCGTATATTCACAAAACGGTGTGGCCCCATATCTGATGAATGCCGGGGGATATATCGGTGCAAATGGATTGTTTAGATTGCGTCCAAATGGATTAAATGAACGTGCAATGCAAATTGTCCGATTAAACGGTGATGGCACAACAACGGTTGCCAAAACACCTGTATCTGCATTTACCATACCGATTTACAAAACAAATATTGTGAACTTATCACCGGCCAGTGAAATGTCATTAGTAACGTCGGGTGTAAATCCAATGGATTATATAAATATTCCGGAACGTTTCCGTGGTAAATATCGTGCGAAAACATATACCCCGACAAAAACAACGACCAATTCAACACCTGCGTTTGAAACGGTAACCATTTTACCCAAGAATGAAGATGACTTTTCTATTACCGCAGAAAACTATAAACCCGTGCCACTTGAAAGTGTAAGTCGTACGTACATAGATTCTGTTGAGGTTTCAGAATAATGGGGGAATACATGGTAAAAAAGAAAAAAAGTTACAAGATTTTAATCGTATGCGTTGCGACCGCTGTTATAGCAGCGCTTGTGACATGGTATGCCACGCGCAGATATTATATAAACTTGTATGAATCAGATTATGAAACGACCATGGCATGCAAAGACAATGCAAGCCCAGATATAAACGGTTGCTGTCCAGGGGAAGAATTAAAAGATATGGGCGAACAAGGATTTAATTGTTGTCCATTGGATGGTGGCGATTGTTTCCCACCAATTATGAAATAAATTGTTAATCTAAACTGTGCAAACTGACCTGGTCTTGATCAACAATAACAATTTGTTTTGATTCGATACCCATAATATGCGCAACCGCGAATGCATCGCGCTGTGCGAACAAATCCGGCATATACACTGGTGCGACCCCACGCAAAACACATAATTGATTTGCGATTAATTTATCATCGCATACGGCAATAATTGGTACATCTGGACGACGACATGCAATTTCCGTGGTTGAAATAGTATCACGCGCAAAAACAACTATCGCCCCCGCATGATTTAGAAACGCCATCGAAGAAACCGAACGCGACCAATCATTTTCCGGTGCATTTTCCGATCTTACCCAATCATTTGGATTCGCCATCGCATCCGCATCAGAATAAGACAAAATCTTACCCATTGTTTCAATAACATTTACCGGATTAGAACCGATTGTTGTTTCTTCAGATGTCATTGTTGAATCAACACGCAAATATGCCGCATTGGCGACATCACTTATTTCTGCACGCGTTGGAAATTCATTTTCAACCATTGACCCCAACATTTGCGTTGCCATAATTACCGGCCGATTTAGACGCCGACATTCACGAATGATATGACGTGATATTGCGGGCACCTGTTCATACGGTAATTCAACCGCCAAATCGCCACGCGCAATCATAATTCCATCGGCAATAGATGCAATATCTGCGATTTTTTCAACGGCCATTTTGCGTTCAATTTTTGCCATAATTTTAATCGGCCGTGATGTACGCGCGGTTATAAAATCACGAACTTCGGCAATATCTTCGGGGCGTTGCACAAAAGAAACCGCCACCCAATCAGGATCTTTGGTTATCGCATATTCCAAATCTGCCCTATCCTTTTCGGTCAGCACGGATGTTTTTACATCTGTATCCGGCAAATTGAATCCGCGGCGCGACCAAATTTCTGTTCCACGAATCACCTTGGTACGAATCGCATTAGGCGTAACATCGGTAACCTGCATTTCGATTTTGCCATCGTTTAATAATATCCGGTCCCCCACCCCAAGTGATTGTATTACATCCATATCCGGTAATTGAACACGATTCGCATTTCCAGGTGTTTCATCGGTATCAAATGTAAATGTTTGCCCTGGTCTAATTTGATATTTTTCTTCGGTTGCAAAATTACCAATACGATGTTTGGGGCCCTGTAAATCAATCATAACCCCAACCGGCATATTCAATTCATCAGATATTTTTCTAATCAAATCGATTTTATGTCCCTGGGTATCACCTGTATCATGACTAAAATTTATACGACAAACATTAACCCCGGTTGAAATCATCTGTTTCAACACGCGTTCTGTTTCACAACTTGGGCCCACAGACGCGGTAATCTTGGTGAATCTTGCCATTTTTACAATCTCTCGTGTTTTTGTTGATTTTTATGTTTTATGGTATATCATAAAAAGCGGAACTTAACAAGGGGAAAACATAATATGAAAAACGCAAATCATGGCAGTTTTGACAACCAACAATTACTTAGCATAATTGAACGTATTGAAAAGTTAAACGAGGATACCGCCGCTATTGCTGCTGATATCAAAGAAATATACAGCGAAGCAAAATCCGCAGGGTATGACCCAAAATATATTCGGCAAATGATACGTCTGCGTAAAATGGATCCAGATGAATTGGACGAAACAGACGAATTGACACAAATGTACCGTACCGCACTTGGTTTATAAGGTATGAAGAGATTCACCAAAAACGTTGAAAATTTTACATGCGCCCATTGTGGCGCATCAGTAATTGGCGATGGATATACCAACCATTGCCCTAAATGTTTGTGGTCACGTCATGTTGATGAAAATCCGGGGGACCGTGCATCAACATGTGGTGGCATGATGGCGCCAATTTCCGCAACCCCATCCAGTGATGGTTATATAATTACACATAAATGTGAAAAGTGTGGAAAAACGATTCGTCAACACGCATCTGAAAAAGATGATATTGATACAATTATTTCAATATCATCAAATCCAGATTTTATTTTCGGTAAATAATTACTTTTCCTTTGCCGCGGCAACGAACGCATTAAACATCGGATGCCCGGTAAATGGGTTGCTTTGGAATTCTGGGTGGAATTGACCGGCAATAAAGAATTTATGTGACGGTATTTCAACCATTTCCGGCAATTTTCCATCTGGCGATATTCCGGATATTATCATTCCATTTTTCTCCAACACATCTTTATATTCGATGTTCAATTCATAGCGGTGACGATGACGTTCCGAAATATTATTCGACCCATAGATTTTTTCCGCCAAAGTTCCCGGTTTTATCACGCATGGATATGCACCCAATCGTAAAGTGCCACCCATATTTTCTTGGTCACAATCACGCATAATATCTATAACCGGGGTACAATTTTTAGAAAACTCGGTTGAATTGGCTTCTTTGTCACCAACAACATTACGCATAAAATCTATGACCGCAACCTGCATTCCCAAACATATTCCCATATATGGAATATTGTTTTCACGGGCATATGTTGCCGCCGCGATTTTTCCATCAACACCACGCACACCAAAACCACCCGGCACCAAGATACCATCAACATCGCTGCAATCTTCGGGGGTGAATTTTTCAGCATCGATTTTCTTAATCTTTAAACGTACATTGTTTTGAATACTTGCGTGGAACAGTGCCTCGTTCAAAGACTTATATGCATCAGAGACATCGAAATATTTTCCAACGACACCGATTGTACAAACCGGTAAATCCGCGTTCAGGTGTTGTTCTATCTTTTTTATTTTGGACATATCGCCGGCGGCTTCGGGCAACCCGAAATGCGCGGCCATAATATTAAATACATCTTGGGAATCATATACCAATGGGACCTTGTAAATATTATCTACATCCAAACTGGTGATAACATTTTTTGCCGGCAAATTACAGAACATACCTATTTTTACCTTTTCATCAGGCAACAACATACGTGGCGAACGCACAAACAAAATATCCGCCTGTATACCGTTTTCCAATAATCGGCGAACAGACATCTGGGTCGGCTTTGTTTTTAATTCACCACTTTGCTCCAAATATGGCGCCAATGTTAAATGTGCAAACATAACGTTTCGGCGCCCTACTTCGTTGGCAAATTGACGCGCAGATTCCAAAAACACTTTGCCTTCTATATCGCCAACGGTTCCACCTATTTCACAAATAACGAAATCAGTATTTGTTGGTACCGCGATATGTTCCTTAATCTTATTGGTGACATGCGGAATCATCTGAACCGTTGCACCCAAATAATCGCCACGGCGTTCGGCATTTAAAACCTCCCAATAAATGCGCCCCCCGGATACCGAATCATTTTTGGTCAGTTTGATTCCCAAAAATCTTTCATAATACCCCAAATCCAGGTCCGTTTCGAACCCATCATCGGTAACATAAACTTCACCATGCTGTAATGGTGACATTGTCCCAGGATCCACATTCAAATATGGATCAAATTTACGAACATGAACACTATAACCACGGGATTGAAGAAGGGCGCCCAACGATGCCGCCGAAACGCCCTTGCCTAAACTTGAAACAACCCCACCTGTAACAAAGATGTATTTTGACATAAGTTTTTCTCCTTATGTGTTGATATATTACAAAAAATCTTGATTGCGAATCAACAAAATAAAATACTATAATCAAAGCAATGAAAGAATTCTTGTACAATCAGTATAAAAACCTATTTCTGTGGGCGCCAATATTCATATCTTTTGGTGCCGGAATTTATTTTTCATTAAATACTGAACCTAATATTTGGGTTATCATGTCAAGTTTTCTGTGCGGAATACTGACATTTTTTGGGGCACGAAAATACCCTGCCCTGTGTTTAATTGCTTGTCTGCTTACTGGGTTCGGTTATTCCGGTATTTACGCCCATTGCAAAAATGTCCCAAACATTGAACATGATGTACATGGAATCCAAATCACCGGTAAAATAACTAACCTTGATTACACAGAAGAAAAATTACGCATATACCTGAACACATCCGATTATGGAAAAATTCGCGTATCAACAATCACTGATAATATTTATAATATCGGCGATGTTATTTCGGGTAATGGCGGTTTATTCAAACCACAACCCGCGGTTGTACCAGATGGTTTCGATTTTGCCCGTTGGGCGTATTTTGATAACATAACCGCAACAGGTTATATCAATGATATAAAAATGCTGTATACGGCGGAATCAGGTGTATACAATATACGTAACCATATAAAAAATATCACAAATTCTTTTCTGGTTGATTCATTAGTTTTGGGATACAAAAACACCATGCCACACGAACACAGACAAATTTGGACAACCAATGGTGTTGCACATATTTGGTCAATCAGTGGTTATCACACAACACTTGTTATGGGATGGTTATTCATCCTGTTTTATTTTATATTCCGCATGTGCCCAAAACTGGTGCGACGGGTTCCAGCACGTATTCCTGCTATTATATGCGCATGGGTCGGACTCATCGGATATGTGATATTATCCGGTGGCGGCATTGCTACTTTGCGTGCATTTTTGATGGCCACGCTTGTAATGTTGGCATTTATATTTGGTCGAAATGTAATATCACTGCGTATGGCATCTATTGCTTTTATTACTTTATTTGCCATAAATCCGCACTTTATAACTAATGCCGGATTTCAATTATCTTTTGCGGCCGTTTTTGGAATTTTATGGTTATGGACCGTATTAAAACCAACACTTCCAACAAATAGAATATTAAAATACATTTATGTCAGTATTTTAACCGCATTGGTCGCCAGTATTTGCACATGGCCATTTGTTATGATGCATTTCGGGACAATGCAATTATACGGAATTTTAGGTAACCTTGTATTCTTGCCGATATTTTCTTTTATACTGATGCCAATTGTGATTATTGGAACATGTCTTGCCTTGTGCGGGTTTCATGCGTTACTTTCATTTGCTAATACAATTTATGATTATCTGTTCAGAATTGCCACAGATATATCAAATATACCAATGTCAGAAATAAACATTGGGCATATTTCCAATACCGCGATTATATTTATTGTCCTTGGACTTTCATGCATCATATTTATTACCAATTCAGAAAGATTTAAATACGCGATACTAAGGCATTTGAATTTAGTATTTGGTGGCGCATTTATATGCATTGGCATTACTATCGCCGCAACCACCACACACCCAATATTCTACATCAGCAATAATCACAAACTAATTGGTGCGGTAATAAATGGCACATTGCAATTTAATAAATCAAAAGACAGTAGTAATTATTTCGCATTTGATACATGGAAACAATACAACGGCGAACCAACAAAAACGCCTAATCCACGTCTTAATAAAGAATCTGGGGTGTATAGGATTACCTTTTCAGATTTTTCTGTTGCATATATTCAGAATTTTGTTCCACTAAGTAACAATATTTCTACACTTTGTAACGACGATAGTATCAAATATATCGTGTCATATTTCGATATAAAAACTAAATCTGAATGTTCAAATAAAATAATTTACGGTGGTGGTGTTATTTATAACTCCGGTAGATTTATTCAGATACCGAATAATCGGTTGTGGCATAATCGGCACGAATAAAATAAAGCCCTGATGCCGGTGCTGTCGGTCCCGCGGCAGAACGATTTCTGGCATCTAATACCGCGTTTATATCATATTCCGTTTCAAGGCCAATTTCAACCAATGTTCCTACCATGTTACGAACCTGATGATGCAAAAACGAACGCGCAGAAAATTCAAATATAACATTATCGCAAATTTGTTCTATACGACACGAATCAAGGGTTTTTATTGGGCTTTTTGCCTGACATTGACTTGCGCGAAATGATGTAAAATCATGTTTACCAATCAATTGTTTGGCGGCTATTTGCATTTTTTCTATATCTAATTTTCGCGGTACCCACCAAACACGATTTTTATTTAATACCGGTTTTGCCGAACGATTTAATACAACATATTTATAATGCCGCGCGACACATGAAAACCGTGCATTAAAATCATCTGGAACAATTTCACAATCTAAAACTGATACAGGGGCATTGTTAAGATAGAAATTAACCGCACGCATAACTGTATTTGCATCCGTATCATTATCCAAATCAAAATGCGCAACCATACCAATGGCATGCACACCGGCATCTGTGCGACCCGCCCCAATAATATCCGGTCGGCCCCCACAAAATTTCTCTATTGCATTTTTTAATAAAGATTGTACAGACGGCCCCTGGGCGTTTTCTTGCCACCCAATTAAATCTGTCCCATCATATTCCAAAATGACTTTATATCGTGTCATTATTCACCATACTTTATTTCTGCACCACGCAGGCCATTTACAAAACTTTTCCAATCCATTGGTTTTTTCCCTGCCGGTTGAATTGTAACAATTTCCAAATTGTCGCTGTTCATTTTTGTTTTAAGAATTTTTACTTCAATACCATTTATTTTTGTGCGTCCCGCACCAAGTGCACGAACCATATTATGAATTTGAATTGGTGATTTTTTCCAATCAATAATTTCGTCGTATACACCGGTTTTCGCCGTATAGACGATTTTACCACTTTGTTTTATCGGAATATATTTATCAGGATTTTCCATATATTCAACAATCATTTCTGCACCAATCTGCGATACTTTTTCTTCCACGGTTTCATTTGTATCATCAATATCAATATCAAATTTTTGACACATTAAAATATCACCGGCATCTAATTCCGCAGTCATTTTAACAAGGCATACACCACTTTCAGTATCCCCATTAAGGATTGCTGTCCTTATCGGTGCCGGTCCACGATACAATGGCAATAAACTCGGGTGCAAATTTATACATGGTGCAGAACCTAGAATATTGTCTTTCAATATCGCCCCATATGCCGCGACAAACACCATATCAGGTTTAAGGTTATATTCACTCGGTTTATGATATACGGGAATATTATGCGATTCTGCCCAAATATGTACCGGCGATTTTGTTATAATATGTTTACGCCCAACCGGTTTCGGCCCACGTGTAAAGACCGCAACAACATCATGTCGTTTGGCAACGGCATCAAAAATCGGGACAACAAAATTTGGGGTTCCCATTAAAACAACTTTCATTTATGCCGCCTTACTTTACGCATCACCATTTCACGCTTTGCTGGTGGCAAATAATCAATAAACAATATGCCATCCAAATGATCTGTTTCGTGTTGTGCAATACGCGCCATTATCCCAGACATTTCGGCCGCATACTTTTTTCCATCAACCCCAATCCATTCAATTGTCACAACCGCCGGACGCGTTACATTTGCATATACCGGTAAATCATCTGGCCCCAGCACCGACAAACAGCCCTCTTCTATCACGGCGAGTTCTTCACTGCGTGATGTGATTACCGGATTTATCATCTTAAATACTTCCCCAGAATCAGGATTCATCATAACCAGAAATCGTTTTGTAATTCCAACCTGTGGTGCGGCGAGTCCGACCCCATTTTGTGCGCGCATCATTTTTACCATTTCATCCATACTATCCAAGATGTCGGATGTAATAGATTCTATTGGCGAACATTTTTCGCGCAATACCAAATCCCCACAAAGTTTCATTTGTAAATTACTCATCTTTATACTCTATCGCTATTTTTTTATTAGTTGTTATGCCGCTTTTCTGTTTAATCTTGTCAAACAAAGATGACATATTACCACGCCCTTCGGATAATTGCTTTAACGCATTGTTATAAGAATTTCGCGCACTTTCTATACTGCGCCCGACAGAATCAAAACTATCGGTGAAAGATGCATATTTTTCATACAGTTTGTTCACCATATCAACAACTTCGGCAACATTCTTATTTTGCTTTTCCAATTTCAACAGCATTTCAACCGTCTTTAACATTGGAAACAACAGGGATGATGTAATAAGGGCGACATTTTTATTTTGTGCCGATGAATAAAGTTCTGGTTTCTTGCGCATAGCCAAAATATACGCAGATTCCAATGGCATAAACATAAATACATAATCAAGGCCAGAATCTTTGACTTTCTTTTGGTAATCTTTACTGGCCAATTCATTTATATGGTTTTCTGTGGCCGCGATAAATTCATTTGCATATTTTTCACGACTTACATCATCTTCGGCATTTTCATAATTTAAATAACTTTCCAAAGACACCTTGGAATCAATAATTATGCGTTTATTATTCGGCAAGTTCACAATAAAATCAGGACGAATATTTTTACCTTCATCCATACGGAAGAATTCTTCACGCGTATAATCAACACCTTCGACAAATCCCAGCATCTGCAAAATATTTTCCAAATACATTTCACCCCAGCATCCCTGGGCCTTTTTATTCTTCAACGCATTGGCAAGGTTTGTTGCCTCGTGCTGTAACGAGTCACTTTTTGCCATCATATTTTTAATTTGTTCATCAATACTGGTTTTATTTTCCGTAGATGTCTTTAATATCTCGCTTATCTTTTTATCAAAGCCATCTTTTAATGCCTTCATTTCGTCTTGCATTGGCCCCAAAACTGTTTTCTGGGTTCCAACGACAGATTCTTTTTGTTTTTCGATAAGTTCGGCAGATATGGCCTTGAAATCATTAAGCATTTTTTCGCGCACACCGGCCAATGTTTCGGCCTCTTTTTTATTTTCGGCAGATTCACGAACCAACGCTTCGTTCTTCATACGCAGGATTTCTATATCCTGTTTTTGTTGGGCAAGCAGCGCATTATATTGCGCCAATTTTACATCATCATTTTTCTTGGCCGGTCGCAGTACAAAAACCGCCAACGCCCCAAGTATAAAACCAATAATAAAAATAACTATATTCATACAGATAACCCCGCATTTATATGATTATACAATAAAAAAGCCAAATATCAAGCAACCACCACAGATAATATTATCCAGAGTTATTGATAAAATACCCATAAAATGGTATTATTATCCTATGACAAAAAAAGAAATAAACAAATCTGTATCGCGTGGCCTTAACATATTAAGGTTTGGTTGGTTTTGCCACAATTTAATGTTTATTATTCCCGTAATTGTGTTGGTTTATACCCAGAAAGGCATTACCGTTGGCGATTTCTTTTTAATCCAAGGAATATTCCGTATCGCGGCATTTTTATTTGAAATACCATCAGGATACCTGTCGGATCGGTTTAGCCGTAAAAACGTTTTGATTATTGGAACGATATTTTCATTTTTGGGATTTGCAGAACTTGCCATGGCGAACGGATTTTTCACAATTATGTTGGGTGAATCACTGTTTGGTATCGCAAGTGCCCTGTATTCCGGAACGTTAGAGGCATACACATATGATTTAATGAAACGTAATAACAGCCAAAAACAATTCTTAAAGGAATTTGGCAGTATTACAACATTTGGCAGTACGGCAAGTTTCATCGCATCTATACTTGGTGGAATAATGTTTATGTACATTGGTGGCGACAATCTTTTATGGTTAGAGGCCGCATTTATGGCCATCGGTATTTTTGCATTTATCTTCTTGCCGCAACTGAACGAAATCAAACGTATAAATAAGCATGGTACAGCCATCAGAGATGCTGTTGGAATCACATATAACACATTAAAAAATTCTAAATTACGTAACCTGATTTTCTTTCCGGCATTATTTAGTGCCTTTACTATTGTAATGCTCTGGATTTTACAGCCGATTATGGAAACAACGCATATTCCCGTTGAATTGTTCGGTTTTTATATCGGGCTAAATCAATTCGCGCGCATATTATTTTCCAAATACGCGTACAAGATTTGTGACATATTCGGCACAATAAATACATCAATCATTACGATATTAGATATTGCAATAGGTATTGTTATCGGAATGCTGATGATGCATACAAACAATATGACTATGATATATATATTGTGCGCAATTATGGCGATTACACCAGCGATGCAAACAACGAATAAATTGCAATATAACTCACTTGTTCATCACAGCATTCGTTCCACAGAACGTGGTACCGTATTATCAACCAGCGCAATGGTATCCACAATTGTTGGCGCGGTATTCTTAGTGGTCTCAAAATTCCTGTTGGACGAATACGGAATATTAACAACATTATGGTTTGAATTTATTATGCTGATACCATTGATATTGTCATTAAAGGCGACATCCAAATATATTGGGAAAAAATAATTACGGTTATTTTGGCATCCCCGTTTTCGGGTTTATCCATATTTGCGTGTCTGCAATTTCCATCATTGGCCTATCAGATTTACTGTCCGAATAAGAACGCACAACATGTGGTATAACCTTATTTTCACGCGCCCATTCATCCATCGCATAGACCTTGTTCATACCCCAACAAAGGAACCGATATTTCCATGGTCTTTTACTGGACACACGGGAACATATAACCGCATCAAATTTCATATCGGCCACCAAACGCGGAATCAAATAGTCCGGCGAAGTAGATATCAATAAAACTTTATTTCCCGCTGCACGCTCTGCGGCGACACGTTCGGCGGCCCACCCAAAACGGTTTCTATGATGTTCTTTTATAAAATCGGGTACAAAACGGCTAACCATATCAGCGGTAAGATACCTGCGACTAAGTTCCCGCCAATTTACACCACCGGGTCTGAACAGACGCCATATCATAGCGATTCCTATTACCGGTAAAAACAGCCACGGGCGAATGCTATGCCGAAAACAATATCGTGCAAATGCCAAATTAGAATCAGGCCAAGACAATGTTCCATCAAAATCAAATAATACAACATCTACCGGTTTTTGCATTTTGCATCCTTTTGGATATATCACTTCATTATAGCGTTCCAAAAAAATATCGCAAATAAAAACGGGACTTATCGTCCCGCTATATTATTTGCGTTTCAATTTCTGGCGCAATTTTTCCATTGCAAAGAACAGCGCCGGTGTTAACGTAAATGTCCAAACCAAACTTGCACCCATCCCCCCAATCATAACCGCCGCCATCGCAGATTTCATACCATCAGCACTCCATAACTGGGGCAACATACCGGCCATAATCGCAATAGATGTCATCAACACCATATTCTTTTTGTCGTTTAATTCGTCCCACATGGCCACCTTGATATTTTCACCATTATTGACACGACGAATCGTCGGTTCCAACACCAAAATATTATTATTCACAACCAAACCAACCAACATGACAAATGCCAACATTGCCCCAACGTTCATTGATGCCCCCGACAAGAACAACAATGTAAATACGCCGGCAAAACTTGTCAAAATAGATGTCGCAATAGTAAGCGGATGAATAAGTGAATTCAATATTGCCGCCAACAACATAAATGTTAAAACCGTTGCCAACAAAAACGCTGTTCCAATTTCACCGGTTGTTTCTGATTGAATTTCGGCCATACCACCGAATTCATAACCATATCCCGGTTTCCAATCCATTTTATTAAGTGCGTTAACTATCTTGGTCTGAACGGGGCCACTGGTTGATTTACCAAGATTGATGTCTATTTCTGTTACACGACTTTTGTTCAAACGACTAATATTCGGTGTTGCCGTCGTTGTTTCAATTGTACCCAATTGCGACAATGCGACCATACCCTTTGGCGAATTAACCAAAACATCATTAAACATATTTTTCCCTTTGAATGCCTTGGCAAATTCCAAAACGATTGGATATTCTTCGCCGTTTTCTTTATATTTATATGTGTCATTTCCATACAACGCCGAACGCAAAATTGTACCAGCATAAGAATTCTTGATCCCCCAAAAATCCATTTTATCGGCATCTGGAATAAAGCGAATTTCGTTACCAGGCGTTTGTTGTGCAAATACCGCCGTTTGAACTTCAGAGATATTATTTATCGCATCTAATGCCATGGTTGCATACTGCAACCGTAATGCATCATCATCGCCATATATATTTAGAACTATATCAGCAGAAATTGCCGAAGAAACACCTTCACCCGCACGAATCTGAATTTCTGCATCGGCAATTTGTGATAAAAGGGGCAATAATTCACGCGCAATTTTCTTGTCACTTTTTCTACGTGATGAACGGTCAACCAATTTGATTTTAACCGCAATATTTTGCATTCCCCTGTCTCCGATTTTTACAGACGTAGATTTTATTCCTGGGACTTCTTTAAGAACATTTTCTATTTTTTCTGCAATCGCCTGAGACTTTTCATATGTGGCCCCCATTGGCGCACGCGCCGTAATATTTATTTCGTTGGCATCGGTTGCTGGACTAAATTCATTTCCGGTAAAACGCATCAAAAACATAGACGCCACCAATACCCCAACCGCAATCAATATCACGCGACCCGAATGCTTATATTGAAATGCAAACCATTTGTTCAGCCATGATTTCTTTTCTTTTTTCGCAATCTTTGCCGTTTGCTTTACCTTTACCAAACGTAAAATCTTGGCGATCATCATCGGGGTCAATGTAAATGAAAACACCAATGACAGCAATGTAAGATACACAACCGTCATACCAAATTGCATCATAAACATACCGACAATTCCACCCATAAACGCCAATGGCAAGAACACCACAACATTGGTTCCAACCCCAGCCAACACAGAAACTGCAACACGTTTTGTACCGTCTATTGCGGCGTCTTCTGCTGTTTTACCACTTCGCATTTCTTGTAATGCGGCCTCGATAAGAATAATAGCATTTGATACCAATGTACCCAATGCCGATGAATACGCCAATAATGTCATTGCATTGATTGTAAAACCACTGGAATTTACAAAGAATAAACCCGCAATCAAAGATGCCGGAATTACAACACCCGCGATAATCGTTGAACGCCAATTTTTGGTAAACGCCAACAAAACTATTATCGTAAATATAATCCCAAGGATAATGCCATTTATCGTACTTGATGTTTCGTTTGAAACAACAATGGAAGAATCAGAAATTATCTCCATTTTGGCATCTGGGACATGCGATTGCAAATCTGCCTGGAACCGAGGTAAATTTTTTCTTAAATCACGCGAAATTTTAACTGCGTTACCATCTGAAGCCTTAATCACAGATGCAATAACAACTGGATTACCATTAAACCGCGCCCCTGTATCCAAATCACGTGCCGCATCAGTTACTGTCGCAATATCAGAAAGTATAAAATTTTGCCCTTCGGCGGTTGTAATATGTAATTTTTTGATTTCATCAACAGATGCAAATTCACCGATAAAACGTACATTGGAAGAATCTGAACCAACTTCTATTTTTCCACCGGGCACATTCAGGTTATGTGTTCCCATCGCCGATATAACATCCATCATTGTTACACCATGCGCCGCCATTGTTTGCGGATTCAATGCGACACGAATAGCCCGCTTTTCACCACCGAAAATTGATACACTTGCCACACCATTCAAAGATGTAAGTTTATTCGCAAATATATTATCAGCGTATTCTTGCAGATCACGCAGTGATGGCCCACCTAACGCTATATCAACAACAGAAGTTTGCAATGGATTTAGTTTTTCAATAACCGGCTGTTTCAAATCAGTTGGAAATTCCGACGCCAATGCGTCTATCTTGGATTTAACCTCGCTCGCCTTGTCATTTACATTCACGCCCAAATTAAATTCCGCCATCACATATCCGCCATTTTCAAATGCCTGGGATGTTAGTTTCTTTAACTCTGGCACCTGGGACATGGCATCTTCGGCCTTTTTAATAACCTGGGACTCTATTTCGGCGGGTGCCGCCCCAGGATAAATAAAGTTTGCGGTAACCATTGGGAAATCAAGTGCTGGTGTCCGTTCTACATTCATCTTTGGATATGCAACAATACCCAATACCACAAACAACAAAACAAACATAACCGTTGTAACTGGACGCTTTACAAAAAACTTTAACATAGTTGTTTCCCCACTTTATTTAACTTTTATTTTTTGACCTGATGCAACCTTGGACAATACGACAACATCGCCTTCTTTGATATCCCCAACGACACAGGCATATTCTGTATCTTGGGCAACAATATCCACTTTACGTGCCACCGACACCCCAGAATCGATAACCATAACAATCCCATCACGCACTGCGTATGCCGGTATAAAATACCCCTTGGCTGGCACAGAAACAAAATGAACACCATCCGAAACACCACGTGTACGAACAACATACATACCCGTATCTAAATCTAGACCAGATGATACCGATACGACTTCGCCCTCTTCTATTTTTTGGCCAGCACGCAATTTATTACGGTATTCACCAGAAACATAAGAACGATTATTTTTTATATCAATCGGCATTTTTATAATGTCGTTTTTTTGATTTGCCACAACCGTTTCAACCAATATACCTTCGGATTGGGTCGCACGTATTGGGTTATAAACAACCATTTGTGATTCAACCGCAACCATCACAAAACGATATACAAACCAAAGTATGGCCGCCACTAAAACCGCCCTATAGACGATTTTTTTTATCTTTTCATCATCGTAATTTTTGCCAAATATTTTCATGATTATTCACCCAATTTCTTGATAGATTCTGCCGACATAAGTATTTTGTATTTTGCGTTCAATAATGCCATATCTAATTGATAAAGGCCCGATGAAACATCCGCCAATTCCACCGCAGATGTTTGTCCCGCGGCGAACCGGTCACGTGAAAATCCGTATGCCTTGGCCGCCAAATTGCGCGCATTTTCCAAACCTTTTAGGTTTTCACGCAAATGATTATATTGTTTAATCGCATTGGTATATTTTTCAGATGTAACTTTCTTAGATTTATCTAAATCTTGGCGTGCGGCTTCGGCGTTCATAACATCGACCGTCGCATTGGCACGATTTACACCGCCACTGAAAATAGGCACCTTTAACGCCAATCCCCAATACGCGGCTTGTGTCGCATTTTTGTTAAACATATTATTAAAATCTTTATCCATCGATACATAATCATATGCACCAACCGCCGCCAATGTTGGATACCCGTTTGCACGTTGCGAAGATGCACGTGATTCATACATTTCAACCTGTTGATTCAGAATCTGCCATTCGGGTGTATTTGATAATTTTTTACTTTCCATTTCTGGGAAATCTTGTGGGAATTCATCGGTAAGGTTTAATGGTTCATCAACATCTATACCCGCCAAAATCTTTAACATACGATGTGATGTATCACGGTTAAATTCCGCATCCGAAAGGTTTATTTGTTTCGTCGCAATATCAGATTCAATCTTGACCAAATTGCCACGATTTGCACGACCCGCCCCCGACAACTTCTTTTTTGCAGAAATCGCATTGTCCAAATCTTTTTGGGCGATTTTGACAATTTCATCCGTCATTTTTGCGGTCCAATACATATCCGCCGCGGCATATTTAACCTCACGCGATACCATCTCTTTGCTGTATTCACTCATTTTAATGGCACTGCGTACACTGTCCACCGCGTTACCAATTTTGCCGAAAGTATATATTGGTTGTGTTATCGTAACCCCGGCCATAAAGATATTATCCGGGACTTCGATATTTCCTATTCCGGCCAATTGTGGAATTATTCCACCAATTTCCGGTGGTAATTTAACATTATATGAATCTAATGGTCTTGCCACATCAACCAAGTTCATATAAGTCGCTGTCCCTTCGATATTAAACCAACGATTGGCATTCACAGCATCTAATGAGGCCTGCGCCTTTTTAAGGTTTGCATCCGCCTTTTTCAGATCATGCGATTCAGATACAATTTTTTGCACCGCATCGTTCAATGATAAATCCATAGAAATTGCCGGCATACAGCAGAAACCACCATAAAACTTACGCATTTTTATTCCCCATTTTTACCAAAATCGCATTCATTGTTTTGAATGATTCTATTAGTTTTTCTTCGTCCGCTTTATCAATATCTTTGAATAATGTTGCCATCACATTATGAAACATATTTATAAATTGTGTGGCAAGTTTTGCGCCTTTGTCTGTCACCGAATACCAAGTATTGCGACGGTCATTTTCATCAACCGCACGCAATACAATGCCATCCCCTTCCATTTTACGGAATGCTGCACAAAGGTTCGATGCCGGCACAAATTCACGCACAGCCAGGTCTTTTAGACGCGTCCGACCACTAAGATAAAGACGTATCAGCAACTGAACCTGGGCCCTGGAATATGGTCCAAAATCTATCTGGGCCCGATTTATACGATCGGACAGTTTAGAAAACAAAATAATGTTGTTTTCCAACAAACTAATCAATTCTTTGCGAACCATGTTTGCCCCCTATTAAGCACATGTTCTATTAAAGCCAAAAATCATTATAATTTATAATGATTATGATTTCAAGTCCAAAAAACACAATTTTTTTCATTTTATTATTGCAAAAGTACGAAAACTGACTATAATCAAACTGCTTTTTGGGGTGTCGTCTAATGGTAGGACAAGAGATTTTGGTTCTCTTTATCATGGTTCGAATCCGTGCGCCCCAACCAATATTCTAAACTGTTCGATTTCAGCAATGAGTCGAACATTTTTTGTAGAGAAAACCAACACTTTTTACCATCTATCACTGAGTTCGAAAGTAGTATGCCAAAAATATATCTCCTATCCTGCACTTTCGAACTTTCTATTATTTTCCTTAGATTTCCAACGAATTTTAATATATTTGTTATAGATTCAGCAATATCAACATTGTTTTCTTGATATTTTTCCAACAAATGCTCGTTTTCCAATATGTTTGTTTCTATCTCCGCAAGTGTTGTTGTGTATGTTGATTTATCTATTAAACCATCTAATAACATCTTTACTAATTTTGATTTTCTATCCTTTGCAACCGAGATATTATGTTGAACATCTGTCTTGGTTGCTATTTCTATATTCTTGCTTTTTAAATACGGTTTTATGTTCGATTTGATTTTTTCTATTTCGTCGGGGGTTAAATATAATTTATCTGCAACATCTTCATAAAATTGTTTTATTATATCGTTTTGGTTTATTGTTTTTTGAGTGCAAGTTTTAACCATATGCCCACACTTATAATGTATGTATTCTTTTCCACTTGGTTTTTTATGTATTTCTGGTGTCATTAAATGTCCGCAACAAGCACATTTAAAGATTCCAGTAAATGGAAACAAAACATCTTTATACCGTCTTTTTGATATTTTTACCGGCACAATCGGCAAATCTTCTACTTCTTTATTTGGATACTGTTTTGATAATAAAATCTGGACAGTATCAAACAAATCTTTATCTATTATTACCGGATGATTGTGTTTATATATTTTATCTTTAACCTTCATCATACCGTAATAAAAAGGTGTTTTTAATATTTGATATATTCCAACCCTTGATAAAAATTTACCGGGCCTTCTTCTATCCCCGCGAGAAGTTAAATTATGTTCTTTACACCAATCAACCAAACTGTTCGTTGTATGTAAACCTGTTGCATATGCTTCAAACATTTGTCGAATCAAAGGAGCTCTTTCTTCATCCAATACAATATCTGCTTTACCGTTTTCAGCTCTAACATTTTTATAACCCAACGGCGCTATTCCCTGCCACCTTCCGTGTTCCCAGTTATATTTCATACTTCTTTTAACATTATCCGAAAGATTGCTAACATAACTTTTTGCAGCAAGAACACCAAAATCCCATCTCATATTGTCGGATGTATTTGATTCTGATGAAATGATTAAATTTTCACGAACAAAATGTATTTCAATCTTATTTGCATGGACTAAATCACTTAATTCGATTGATTCCCTAAAACTTCTTTGAATTCTGTCGATACAATCAGCAACAATTATGACTTTCATTTTTTGCTGTTTCACAAAACTTAGCATTTCAGTAAATTTCTTTCTATCCCCACGAGTTGAAGATTCTGTAATCGAATATTCTTTAATTACTGAAAATGCCTGTCTTTTACAATACGACCTTAAATTTTGCAACTGTGCATCAATCGATTGTCCCATTTCTTGTTCACGACTGGATACACGAGCAAAAACAACCGCTTTTTTATTAACCATTTCAGATACATTTGTCATAAAAACTCCTTTATTTATACATATTTTACTGTGTTCGAGAATCAAAACGAGCAACTATTTTTGTTAATTTTCCCCTAAAACTAAGAAAATTCTGCCCCGATTATCCATTTTTATACCTGTTTATTCGTAGTGCAGGATAGGAGATATATTTTTGGCATACTACTTTCGAACTCAGTGATAGATGGTAAAAAGTGTTGGTTTTCTCTACAAAAAATGTTCGACTCATTGCTGAAATCGAACAGTTTAGAATATTGGTTGGAGTGTATTAGCGTTTCTCGGACTCGTGATATCCTTGATTTGCTTACTGTTGGGAAGAATATACAGGCCATTCTTGATAAATACCCGTTGTAATTTATTTTATGATTTTGCAGCGGGTATTCCAGTATGCCATATGTCTGCTCCGGCTGGGTATATCGGGACTGGCGGTATCGGTATGGTATATGCTGGACCTGTCTATAACCTTGTTCCAATCTGTGTTTATATTATTCTTTCATCGGCCTTTACGCGTAGATATATATTTTACCCTATGCTGGTTCAGTATGTATACCTGGTTCGACCAACGGGACAAACCATATATTTTATCTGATTTTGGTTAAAAATATTTTAATGCCGCAGTTCAATATAAAAAATAAAGGTAATGTTATGCGTATTACAAATATCGAATTATTGGATGTTAATACCCAGTCAGAAACGATTTATGATGTTAAAATTATTATTGATAACTGCGTGTGTTTAACCGGTATCAAAATCAACCTTTATACTGATGAATTAATTGTTGTGTATCCTGATACAATCGCACCGGTTGATAATAAAACAAAAATCAAGTTGGATAATATTATTCTGGCCGAAGCAACCAATAAACGCCCCTTGAACGAAAAATTGCTGACCTGGATAAAAAAATAACCATCCTTTCCCGTTCAATTCAATTTTTATGACATACAATTCGATAATAATATTTTGGGGTTTTACACAAATTTTCGGGGGATTTTACATCTGTATTTTATTAAAAACCTAACGCCAAAAATTCAACAAGTCGCTGTTTATACTATATAAAATATATTTTTTCTTTTCTTAAAATAATAAAAAACAAATCAATTATGGCGAAAATTTCAAAAATAAAAAATTACCGGTGGCGACCACTTTTTCAAAAAAATAACAAAAAAATTAAAATTTTTCAAAAAAATTTGAATTTTTAACAGTTCTATATATTAAGGGGGCGGATTTTTTACCCGCCACCGAAACAAAAAAATAATGTGCAAAACACAGATGTAAAAGAAATTTTATACCGTTTAATCGGGCATTGTTGAAAAAAGCGATGATTAAATGGTGCGGAAATGGTTTGGACAGGACTTTTATAGGTTTCAACAATGAATCCCCAGAAGTTTGCCACCAAACGGCTTCCGAAACTCTGGGGATTGCTTTTATAAAAAGGGAATTGTTGAAATGTCATACAATAAAATTGGTTTAACTAATGCAATGGAAGGCAAAATTGCTGACTATTGCGCAAAAAATAATATCGAATTCAATCAAGCAATCGCATATGATATCGTAATGGATACATTTAAAGACGAACCTATTACAATTGTCGATGAAGATGGCGAACACACCGTAACAGAGCGAATTGCAAGGTTAATTGAATGTCAACCACGAACTGTGGAACGAATTGCGGATAAAGCAGAATTAAAAAAATTTGAATTTGATAAAAAACAAATTCAAACAAATATTCAAAACGCGAAACTTGATTCATCACCAGATATTAATACTTTGGTTGCAAGTTTATACCGGTTGAATATTGTTGATAAAAACAGTTATTTAGCGTTGGTTTGTTTTTTAATGCAACTAAAATATTCACGCGATAACGAAATCCCAAACAATGATAAAACCTGTGTGTTTTTCAATGGTGTGGCACGAAATGGTAAATCTGCAACCGCTAGGGCGATTTGTGATGTGGAATCACAATATGGAAATGTGTTCAAGGCACAATCTGGTAAAATTTTGGAATCAACCCACGAAGAACAGGTTTGGAAAAGCCATTTGAATTATTTTGACGAAGTAAAACCAACCGATATTGACCGGGAATTATTATTAACGATTGTCAACGGTGGGAATGTCGAAATCAATCCCAAAAACAAAAAACCGTTTAATTATTATGTTAATACAAACAATATTTTCACATCAAACGACATGATAAGTTTAAAACAACGCCGCGTTTCTGTTATCAAATTTGGCAACAGATTGGGGGGTAGACCGTTGGAATCTGGAACTTTGACCAGAATAATAACCAATATTTTTAATTCATTACCAAGGTTTGACCATTATTATGATTTGTATGATATTGTTTCTGTATACAATGAAAATCGCGTTAATCCGTTGGCAATATCAAACATAATTACATTTTTAACCGAAAATTTTGGTTTTGTAAATGAAACCGATGAACGAACACTAACCGCGACAAAAACCTTCGCTCCGCACGATATATATAATTGTATCAAGGGCACATACAGTAAACAAACCATTACATCTGAACGCAAAGAAGCAATTCGTACGGCATTGGATTTTTTGGTTGAAGAAAACCTGATGGAACAATTGGATTATGACAATTGCACAACCAAAAATTATCGTGTGACTGGTGAACAATATCTTAAAATTATGGTGAAATATAATAATGAAAACACCAAAGACGAAGAAAATATCAAGGTTTCAAAAACGGACCTTTACAATGCTTTGGCACCATTTTTTGACCTTGAACCAATCCCAGACACCGACGAAACCAAAATATCCAATATAAAAATGCCGGATTATTCTTGGATGGAATCGTTGAACGAAATGGTTGAAGAAGAAAAACGGGCAAAGGAACATCCTGTGATGGTTTCTGCTGACACAGAATCCAGGGGTGCAATGTTATACCATCACCTGTTTAAACAAATGGACGAAATGGTTAATGGAACCGATAAAAACGGCAACGCAATTACAAAACATCCGATTGATTTCGCGTTAAAACAATGTATAACCCACGATGTATGTAAAAATATTTCGTATAAATGGCTAACCAAAGAATTGCACGATAATATTATCGGGTTTGACAATGCATATGACAATTTAGTGAAAGAATTATATATGCACAACCTGGGGTTGACAGACGAAAATACCCTGGATGCGTTTGAACCGTATAAATTGTCGGAAATTCAACGCGGCTGTAAAGACGGTATGACAATTGAAAGCAGTTGGGATTTTAACCAGCGCAAACACAAAGAAAAACTGGAGCTGCGTAACATTTTGGCAAAAGAAGCGCGTGAACGCAAAAACGAAGAATGGCGTAAAAAATTGGAATTGGAAGAAGGCCCAATGCCAACGCGCAGACAGATGGAAGCGTTTAAATTGGCGCTAAAACAACAGCCACCCAAAAATGCTACATCCAATGTTTGACGGCATCATACAATCACATAAATCAAGTATGGTCGCCCCAATCAGCAACCGGATATAAGTTATAAGTCAAATCAAATTGGGGCAATCTTGGACCAAATTTGGAATTATAGTAAAAAATAACCTGCTGACTTTTACATCGGCAGGTTTTGATATTTATTTTCCAAACAAACATCTTCCACTTGAATCATAACACCATACAGTATGATTGTATTTAATACTGATTGTATCCGCAGTATACCCGACACATTCACCGCATTTCATAAACAGGGTTAATCCTTTTTCGTTCAAAACCCGGACATTATTACCAACCTGTTGAATCGCCGCAATCATTTCAACCACCTTTTTTTACGCAACCTGTGATTCTAACATCATTTTTCTCAGTTGGACAAGCGAACTTCTAATTGACCTAGACATACCGGCACCCAGTATTTGTTTCGGCCCCCCGCGCTGATAAAGCGGACATATATCAGATATGTTTTCTGCCAACTTTTCAATCGTTAGATTCTCGATTTTTGCTACTCGCTTCAAAGCTCGGCAATAATCATAACAAGTTGAATTTCTGCCGTTTACAATTACAGCAAACCCATTTTTAACCAAGTATTTACGATATTCATTTAACATTTTTATACTCCTTTATTCTGTTAAACTATATAAATTATACGGTGAATCAAATGATTTTCGAACTAAAAAACTTCCCACAAGAGCCAAGAAATGCCAGTTTTTAGCCGTTTTTGAGCAATTTTGAGCTTTCGGAGCAAAACAGAGTCGTATTTACTGTTGAAATTGAATAGTTAAAGATAAACTGTTTAAATTATATAGTTTATGGTATTTTATCCACACATGGTTATCACAACGCACCCTAGGGTGTTGTCTAAAACACACACAAACAAGCCAAATTCAAGCCGTGGTGCAAGTTTAATCCAAACAATAAATCCCAGTATTTGCATACTGGGATTGTTTAATTAACAAAGATAAATCATTAAAATCTATTAAAACAATTTAAATTTGTAATTTGTACCGGCACGGAACGCAACCTGTGTTTTATCACCGCTTGCAATACCAGCACCTGCATTGATAGACCAGTTATCTGACAAGCCCATCGCTGCACCAAACGCCATAGCAGATTGGTTGTTATAATATCCATAACCACCACCTACAGACATTTCACCTTTCTTTACATTAGATACCCCCACCGATGATAAAGCTGTAGCTGCTGCAATACCACCTGATACATTCTTTTCTAACGTATCAACTTTCTTATCTGTATAAGCATTTGCATTAGCCAAGGTACGAGCATCAGCAGCGGCAATTTCACCACGGATAGCCGCTTCTTGTGCTGTTGCACGAGCAACTTCATTATCAATGTTATTTTGCAGGGTTGTATCAGCGTTAGCACGAGCTAAAGCTTCAGCATCAATATTGTTCTGCAAAGTTGTATCAGCAGCTGCACGAGTGCTTGCTTCATTATCAATGTTATTTTGCAATGTAGTATCAGCATTCGCACGAGCCAAAGCTTCTGCATCGATATTGTTTTGCAAAGTCGTATCTGCTGCAGCAAATTCACTACGGATAGCGGTTTCTTCACCTTGCGCGCGACTTGTTTCTGCATCTATGTTATTTTGCAAAGTTGTATCTGCAGCTGCAAATTCGCCACGAATAGCAGCTTCTTCACCTTGTGCACGTGTCTTTTCGGCATCAGCTGAACCTGCTGCATCATAGTTAGAAGCTAAACTATCTGCATATGCGTTTGCATTTGTTAACACAGTTTCATCTTTTGCATCTATACTTTTACCCAAAGAATTTTCATAGTTATTATATGCAGCTGCAACCGGAGTATATATTGCTAAATCAGCAGCATAAGCCCCTTGTGCTTCTGATAAGTTTCCAGCAGCAGCAGTTTGATTCGCCTGTGCTTCTGCAAAGCTTGTTTCATAATTACCATAATTAGTATTTAATGTGCTTTGAGTATTTGTATCAGATTCATAAACACCATGAACAGTATTATAATGGCCAACTGCACTGTTATAATTGGTTGTGTTTGTCGCAACAGCATTATTGAACAATGTTGTATCAGCAATTAAATTTGCAGATTGTGATGAAACTTGTGCATCCGCAGCTGCAATATCTGCTGCATCCAATACAACATCGCCATCATAATTATAAGAATACAAGTGTGTAGATTCATTATAAACCAAATCAAAGTTTCCTGTGCTACCATCATGTAAATCAACAGTAAAACCGTATTGGTCGATACTTGGTTTGTTTGTTTCATCATTACCGTTAACTGTGATTGCACCTGTTGTCAAAGTGACATCGTTATGAAATGAAGCCAATTCTGGTGCATCTGCTGTCAAGGCTGTCAATGCATCACCAGAGTTATCAAAGTTTGCCATATATTGATAATTTCCTAAATCAACGGTTGTTGTGTTAGCTTCTAATGTTGTCAAATCAGTTGTACCATCAGCAACATCTATTGTTCCGGCTGCACCTGTAAAATCACTTGTTGTAAATCCAGTTGCATTAGCACCTAAGTTAGTTGTTGCACCAGTATTGTCTGTATATGTGAATACTGTATTATCTAATGTTTCAGTACCATTGTTTGTAGTTAATGCAATTTCAGCTGTTTCTGGATTGTTATCATGGTCGTATGTATATAACCCATATCCAGCTTCGGTGCTATAATCTGTTGTTTCTGCATTAAAATCACCCATGCTAGTTGTATAATTTCCATCAGATTGCACCATATTGATACTATCGTTAATGGCACTAATATCACTAGGTGTAATTGTTGCATTTGCGCTATTAGCGGTTGCGACAGCCATAACACCAGCAATAAAAGCACGTTTTAACACACTTCTATATTGAGCGGTTAATTCTTTTAGTGTTGTTTTTGATTGTCTCATTTTTTTTCCTTTTATTTTTAATATTAAAAACTGTGAATATTTTTTATCCACGAATAGGACTATAAAACAAACCAACGATAAAATCAACATGTTTTTTCCTAATTTGAATTAGTTATTACAAAAATTGCGACAGTCAAAAAACCTTAGAAAAGCAACATATACAAGATTTTGATATTGTTTAGATGTTCGGGTTAACCGGTTTAATAAACAATCGTTCTATTAAATTGAAGCATTTTATCAACAAAAGGATTAAAAAAATGGCAGTTATTGGATATATTCGCGTATC
>CAMZFU010000003.1 GCA_947306185.1 uncultured Pseudomonadota bacterium
AGATAGACTTGGGTGACTGGAGTTCAGACGTGTGCTCTTCCGATCTGCATTGTTTACGGGTGCAAGCGATTATAACGCATCCGAAGACGCGGATAAACTAATCACAGCATCCGCATTAAAAAAAGCATTAACATTACCTGAAACTGATACGACGACATTGGAATGTGCGAATCCGTCGGACGGTTGTACATTATGGACAATCGTTGATCAAACGGCATACGGCGAAACGATAACATTGCCCGCGGGATATACACGTTTGGAATATATTCAGTCAAGTGGCGAACAATGGATTGATACGGGGGTGAAACTTGCAAGTACGGATGTTGTCAGTGCTAATTTTAGAAATCTCACTAACACTGAATTTGGAGCATTATATGGTGTTTATCAAATGGGACAATCTAGTGCCTTTTATGCAAGTGGAACATACTATGGATATAATGCAGAAAACGGAAAACTTGATACAAATATAGTTGTAGACACAAATTGGCATTCGGTGACACACGATTTTCTTAATGGAAAATTGATTGTTGATGATACCACTGTACCATTTAGTGTTTTTGCGTTTAATAATGATGTGAACAATCATCTGTTTGCAAGGTATTATAACGGCTCTTATGGTTATTATTTCAAAGGGGGGGTAAAACAATATAAAATCACAAGAAACGGTAATATCATTTTGAATCTTATCCCGGCTAAAAACAGTTCCAATGAAATCGGTATGTACGATACCTTCAGTGGTCAATTCTTTAGGAATCAGGGAAGCGGTACCTTTACCGCCGGCCCAGAAATTAATTAATGTATTAAATGTTATAAAAAAGCCGGCATACGCCGGTCTTTTTAATCATTTTTCTTACGTTTTCTGAACTCGTCTAATGACACAATTCGTCCGGTATCGGGGATCGTATCGCCCGTTCCTTCTAATGGTAATTCAATATCGTTGTCTGGTGCGGACGGTTCCGGTCTTTTACGGAACGACAACATAAAATCAACCGACGGATCCTTGAAATCAACCAATGCCGAAAATGGCACACGGATGAAAAACGGCCGGCCATCAAAAGTCAGTTGAACACCGAATTCTTTATCGGATACATGTAAATTATTATATGAATATTGCAACACTATTGTCATAACATCTGGGTATCGTATACGTAAAAAATCCGGTAACACAACCCCCGCATCATGTGTGCGAAACGTTATAAAAAAATGCATTCCATCACCAAGACCGTTTATCTGTGCAAAAATTAATGCCTCGCGTACGACGGATTTAAGTGCATTATCCAATAACAATTGATAATCTATCTTTGCCATATCTTCCCCTTTGCCGTCAGATTATATTACTTACACCCCCATCAGTGCAAGAAACAAATATTGCATCTGGGACACCGATAAAAACATCGCTGTCTATGCCGGTTGCCCAAACTTGAGCCTGGGCGGCACCAAGTTCAGAAAATAATTTTTCACGTGCATTTTTATCAAGGTGTGCAACCGCTTCGTCCAATAATATTATTGGGTTCGCCCCTGTTTTCGTGTGAACAAGTTTTGCGTGTGCCAGTATAAGGTTTAATAAGGTTGTCTTTTGTTGGCCGGTGCTAGTTAAATTCGCAGGCAGATTTAATACCATATTAAATACACCAAAATCAGATTTAGTTACCCCATCTAAAATCATTTTGTCATTTATTAATACACGATTAGATTTCAGGTATGTTAAATAATTACGTTCTGCATCGGCGGCATTTGTCGCCAAAATCATAGATTCAACCAGACCTTCAACAGATACCGCCGCATCAGATAAAAAATAATTTATTTCGCCGGCATATTGAATACGTGCGGCGGCAATTGCAACGGCGGTTGATGCAATTTGGTCATCAAGTGCATCAATCCATTTGTCGTCTGCACCATTTTTTAATGCGCCGGCCCTTTCGGTCAAAAGTTTTGCGTGACGTGCAATGCGACCCGCATGTGCAGAATCAAAACTTGCGGCCAATCGGTCAAAAAACGCGCGCCGTTCTGATGCCCCTTCGGTAAAGATTCTGTCTTCGCGTGGGGTAATCCATACTATGCGCAGGTGTTTTGCCAAATCCGAAAGGTTCGCATTATCACCGTCTATTTTTGCATGGCGGTTTGTATCGCCCGAATTAAAATATACGGACAATTCGGTGTCATCATTTGTGCACGCAAAGACGGAAAAACCACCGTTCCCATTAAACTGTGCAATTTCACCCATTGGTGCACCACGCATACCACGATCACCGGCAAGCATAGACACGGCCTCTAATATTGCGGTTTTACCTGCACCATTTGCCCCAGTAATGATAATATTCTTGTGACCACCCGTTTCGATACGCGTGGATTTATGATTTCTAAAATCTGTAAGTGTCAGGTTTGTAATCATATCATCGTCAGAGTAAGAATTTTAACCGTTTTTTTCAAGCATAAAAACGAAGATTTTAATAAGAAAAAAAGCGGTATAAACCGCTTTTATTTTGGAGGCTTGGGTCGGAATCGAACCGGCATCCAAGGATTTGCAGTCCTCTGCATAACCACTCTGCCACCAAGCCGTCAAACTGACGGTGTAATACTAACAAAAAAAAATACTTTTTCAACATAAAAAATGTATAAAAAGCCTATTTCACGAAAAAGGTTGTGGGAATTATAACCCGTGGTAATTGTCGCGGTTACGTTCTTAAATATTTAACGTTATAAAATGGGTTTATACAAATGGAAAATATGAACGGGCAACCACACCAATATTTTATTAAACGTGTATTTATATTTTTATGGCGCCATAAATGGTGGTCTTTGATTGTGATAGTAATTTTATGTTCGCTAATTATATGGTGGATTATATCGGTATACACGAATAGGATTGAATATGTAACACTAAATATATCACGGGGCGATATGAGATATGTTGTTACCGCCACAGGCGAAATAAACCCAGTAAATACGGTTAGTGTCGGTTCCCAGGTGTCGGGTACAATTCAAGAAATTGCCGTGGATTACAATTCGCGCGTAAAAAAGGGCGATTTATTGTTAACTATTGAACCGTCTGTGTTACAGGCATCTGTTGATGAATCGCGTGCGGCATTGGATGCGGCGCAATCTAAATTAAATCTTGCTAAAAATAATTATGAACGGGACAGCACGCTGTATAAAGATGGTTTCATTGCCCGTGCCGAAATGGAAGAATCCCAGGCAAATTATGAACAGGCAATCCAAATGGTAAAACAGGCCGAATCACAATATGAACGGGCGGTAACAAACCTTGGGTATGCAACGATTACATCGCCGGTTGATGGAACTGTTATCGCGCGCAAGGTGGATAAAGGGCAAACTGTTGCGGCATCTTTCCAAACCCCAGATTTATTCGAAATTGCCGAAGATTTATCAAAAATGCAAATTGAAACCGCGGTGTCAGAGGCCGACATTGGTGTTATTCACGAAGGCCAAAATGTAACCTTTACCGTTGATGCATATCCACAAAAGAAATTTAATGGTGTTGTCCGGCAAATACGCCTTTCACCGACCACAACATCGAATGTTGTTGTGTATACTGTGGTGATTGATGTTGATAATGCTGATTTAAGTCTTATGCCTGGAATGACCGCATTTGTGACGATACTTATCTCTGAGGCCAAAGATGTATGGAAAACACAAAATGCCGCTTTTTTAGTTCGTGATTATAAAAATATAATTCAAGATATGAAGGAAGATGTAAAACCATCAGAAAAATTGGCAATTCTGCGTGAACGAAAAATCGTCTATATACCGTATACCAAGGGTTTGACCACCGCAACCGAAACACAAATTGTGTCTGATGAAATAAAAAATGGCGACCGCGTAATTGTTGGACGTGTCGGCCAATCGGCAAGTTCATCTGCAACCCAGGCACGTCGTCGCGGACCAATGTAAAAGAATAATAAATATACGGATATATCAATGACATTTAATGATATCTTAAAAGAGTCTTGGATTTCTATTAGTGGCAATAAAGTCCGGTCTTTTCTAACAGTTCTTGGAATTATTATAGGTGTTTTGGCTGTTGTTATAATGGTTGCGGTTGGCGAAACAGTGCAAACAGAAATTACAGACCAATTTTCATCACTTGGAACAAATACGATTGTTATACGTGCCGGTGCAGCAAAAATCGGTGGTGTGCGCAGTGGTAATCGTCAAACTCTTACCATTGATGATGCGGATGTTATTGCAAAATTGCCGGACGTTGCGGCCGTGACACCGGTTCAGGCATCAGGTGCACAAATTGTTTATGGAAATCAAAATTGGTCCACATCAATGATAGGTGTATATCCCGATTACACAACGGTCCAAAGTGTTGAAACAGAATATGGTTCTTTCTTTGACCAGGTTGCTGTACGAAACGCATCTACTTATGCCGTAATTGGCCCCAGAACGGCATCAGAATTAGGAATGGGCAAAGACCCGGTCGGTGAAGTAATTCGTATTCAGAATGTGCCATTTGTTATTGTTGGTGTGGCCAAAGAACGTGGTGATACCGCGATGGGTTCCCAAGATGATATGGTAATGATTCCGATAACAACACTAAAAAAACGTCTCCAGGGCAGTAAGTTTCCAAATGCGGTTAATATGATTGCGTTAAAACTGTTCCAAGACGCCGATAATTCAGTTGTTATTGACCAGATTTCTGCCCTGCTCCGTTCCCGGCACCGATTAAGGGATGGTGATGAAGACGATTTCCAAATCATGGATATGCGTCAAATTATGGAAACGATGACAACTGTTACGGGGTATCTAAAATTATTGCTTGTTGCGATTGCGGCGGTATCATTGTTGGTTGGCGCAATTGGAATTATGAATATGATGTTGGTTTCGGTTGCGGAACGTACACGCGAAATTGGTATACGTAAAGCCGTTGGTGCACGGGAACGCAATATAATAATTCAATTCTTGGCGGAATCCATTACTATATCTTTTATTGGTTCAATGATAGGTCTGGTTTTGGGTGTTGGTTTATCGCAGGGAATAGGGCGTTTCATTTTGGGGTATAATGTTCCGTTTAGTTTATGGCCGGTCGCCCTGTCCGTTACGGTTGCGGTTGTGGTTGGACTTGCATCTGGGGTGACGCCCGCAATCAAAGCGGCAAAATTAAACCCAATTGACAGTTTGCGATACGAATAATTTATTGAACTTTTCGTAACTTTTTACGTATTTTTGGTGCCACACTAAGACCATCTTTGGCGAGTTCTATGGCGCGCAAATATGCGTCCTTGGCATTTTCTTTGTCGCCATCCTTGGCATACGCATCGCCCAAGTGTTCGAACAACGAAGAACAACTGGTTGCGCTGCGCCCTACCCTGGTCAAAATATCAAGTGCCGCATCATTGCCTTCGCGTTTTGCAACAACAAATGCCAATGTATCCCATGCAACAATATCTGTTGGATCGTGTTTTACCATTGTCATCGCGTAATCATACGCGTTTTCTATTTCGCGTTCCTGGGTTGCCCAAATACGTGCCTGGATAGTCAGTATTTCGGAATCCATTTTGGCGTATTTGGAAACTTCGTGAATATCTGTTTGTGCGGCATTTAAATCATCAAACAAGAAATGTACCAATGCACGACGTTTGATTAAATAAAGGCGTCCTGCTTCGGATAAATTGTCATTTTTCAATGCGTTATTTATAACACGTAATGCGGCACTTTTGTCCCCTGTTCCGGTATAAATAGCGGCCAATTTATTAATTGCCGGGATGAATAATGGTTGATGTGACAATATGTTTTGTAATGTTTCAATAGAATCCGTTTCTTCGGCAATGCGCATTTGTGCAAATAAATAGAACGGATTGTCTTGGTTCAAGTTTCCAAAATGTGCCAAATAATCGCCACCAGTATTCGAGAAAAATTGTCCCATATAATAACTGATACTATTGCCAATCCACACGTTATCGGGACTTATTACCTGGGCGAAACGCAACATTAATGCCGACAGGTCGGAAAATAACATTACCTTGGTATGTGATACGTTCTGAACGAAATCAAATGCAAGTGCGTTTTTGTATCCACTAAAAGTGCCCCAATCCGGGAAATCGTCATAACTTAACATAAACATCCCACCCGGTGATGATGTAAAATCCTTGCGCAGTTTTTCACCGGCATATGGCATATTGTTAGATTTGTAAAACGACATAAGGTATATATAATCGTTTATGTTCATAAAATCAGAAGAAACCCTACCAAATTCTTTCTCGGCACGGTCTATGTCGCCCGTTTCCGCATAAATCTGACCACGAATAAATGATTTCCACGACGCATTTGTTTCCAATGTATCAATATATTTTATGGTCTCGCTGATACGATTTTTTGCAACCCCCGACCATATACGCAATGGTGCATACAATGCCGATGTGGTATCTTTGCGGCGCGTATATAATTCGTCCCATTTATCATTTTGCACAAGATACGCATCGTAAATAAAACGCGATGCTGCATCAGTGCTTTTTGCAAGGTTTTCTGGTGCATTTGGCAATTTTCCATTTAGAAACTCGGCCAAATAATATGTCCTACGCGGTACGGCATACTGAACATCAGCGAACTCCTTCGCAAAATTGGATGCGGATTGAAAATCATTTACGTAAATTGCGTGCTGGGTCGCTAAAAACGCCCCGTATTTTGTTGTTTGCATATCATTTTGTGGTGCTTCTTGATCATAATTTGATCTAAAAATTAATGCGCCTGCCATTAAAATGATGACAACAGTAAAAAAATAAAATAAAGTTTTTCTCATGACGAAATTATGCTACAATAATAATATGAATAGTAAAGAAAAATTTAATTGTTATGCCGAAATTCTGCGTGAATGGTCGGCGAAAATGAATCTTGTTGCACCAAGCACGTTATCAGATATTGAGACGCGGCATTTTGCCGATTCGGCGCAGTTGGCGGATGTTTTACCAAAAAATGTTAACATAATTGATTTCGGCAGTGGCGCTGGTTTCCCTGGGGTTGTCCTTGCAATTATGGGATGGAATGTTACGTGCATCGAATCGATTGGTAAAAAAGTACAATTTCTCAACGCAGTAAAAACAGAACTTGAAATTGATAATTTAACGATTTTTCATGGGCGGGTTGAAAAATTCTTACCGGCCTTTTTAACAAAAAACAACAAAAACACCGGTAAAAATGGTGCGGGTTTTGTTGTTACTGCGCGTGCTTTTGCACCATTAATTAAAATTTTAGATTATGTTCGCGGTATAAATTGCCGACTTTTTCTATTAAAAGGCCGGGAAATTGAAAAAGAAATCGCAATTGCAAAACAAAAATACAAGTTTAGCTATGAACTCGTTCCGTCAAAAACGGGCGATGGGTTCATTATAATTATCGATTTTAACCGGTAATTTCATATGAAACAAAATGTAATTTGTTGATATTACATGTTTTTTGTATTTTGTAAACTTGTTTCATGTGAAACAATGTATAACTATATGATTTTATTGGTTTTTTATTGTGTAAAATTTACATCTTGACCGTTTTGTCTTTTTGATTTATGTTTTTATTGTTGAAAAAAAGGAAGGGTGATATGACAGAAATAATTGCGTTTGCAAACCAAAAAGGCGGTGTTGGTAAGACGACGACAGCAATAAATTTGGGATCGTCCCTTGCAGCAATTAAAAAACGTGTTTTGTTGATAGATTTAGATTCCCAAGGTAACGCCGGAACCGGACTTGGGTTTGTGCGTTCTTCGCACCCACAAAGTGTTTACGGCGTGTTAATGGGAACGGCGACGGCCGCAGAAAATATACTATCTACGGCGGTCCCGGGGTTGCATATTTTGCCGTCAACTCAGGCATTAGCTGGTGCAGCGGTGGAATTAGTGGATGTAGAAAATCGCGAATACCGTTTGCGTGATGCATTGCAACCAATTATGGAACATTATGATTATATTTTATTGGATTGCCCCCCTGCCCTGGATTATGTGACACTCAATGCTTTAACAACCGCAAATCATGTGATAATTCCGCTTCAGTGTGAATTTTTCCCGCTTGAAGGTGTTTTGCACCTATTTAATAGCATTAAGGGTGTGCGCGAAAAATGGAATTCAAACTTGGATGTTTTGGGGGTTTTGTTAACTATGTATGACCGTCGATATGGTATAACGCGTGAAGTTGAGGAAAATGTTCGGGCAACGTTCGGCGACAAAGTATTCAAAACGGTTATACCGCGTAACGTCCGTGTTGCCGAAGCCCCAAGTCACGGTAAACCGGCATTATTTTATGATTTTAATTCCACCGGGGCACAGGCATATTTGCGTGTTGCAACCGAGGTTGTTCAGAAATTAGAAAATGGAGAATTATAAAATGTCAAAATTTGGATTGGGACGTAGTTTAAGCGATTTGCAAAATGAAATTGGTGTTGCACCAGATATTTCAATTTTGTCGGGCACAGAACGTGTAATTGTGCGTCAAATACCACTTGTACAAATAGGTGTTAATCCTGATCAGCCACGTAAAACGTTTGATGATGGCGATTTGCAAGATTTAGCGGCATCCATTCGTGAAAAGGGTGTTTTGTCACCAATCTTGTTACGGCCGGTCAAGGGCAGAGCATACAGTTATGAAATCGTGGCGGGTGAACGCAGATATCGTGCGAGCAAATTGGCAGGATTAAATGAAATACCGGCATTTATTAAGAATTTAGCTGATGAAAATGCGATGGAAATTGCATTGATAGAAAATGTTCAACGTGAAGATTTAAATCCAATAGAAGAGGCCGCCGGGTATGTGAATTTGATGAATAAATGCAAATATACATTGGAAGATGTATCGCGTTTAATAGGTAAATCAGAAAGTTATATAAGAAATTCGATTCGTTTGAATGGGTTACCTGTATCTGTTAAGAAAATGGTAGAGCAGGGCGAGATTTCCGCTTCGCATGCGCGTACAATTGCGGTTGCCGAAAATCCTGAGGAATTGGCCAAAGAGATTGTTGCCAAGAAAATGACGGTTGCCGATACGGAACAGCGTATGAAAAATGTTTCGCGTTCCACCAGTACCCGTAAATTTAATGATAAAACAATGGATGCCAAGGTTGTTCGTGAATTAACGAATCGCGTGGCGCGTGCATTGGGGACACGCGTTAAAATCACCGAACGTCGTGGCGGTGCGGGTGCCATAACAATCACATTTGACACGCGCAATCAGTTAAACGAAATTATTAACAAAATTGCCGGCAAAAACGAATAAAATTATTAAAAAGACCGGGAAATTTGACACAAAGGTTAAAATACTTTGTTAAATAAAAATTCCCGGCCTTTTTGCAAAAAATATGTTTTTAATTGCTAAATTATTATAAGCTGGCCACATGTGATAAAGGAGATACACGATGGTAAATGTTAAAAATCTTATGAAAGAAGAAGATATAGATATTATAGCAGAGGCATACGCAGATTATTATAGCAATTCTGTTCTAGAAGAAAAATGGACCAAAGAATCGGCAGCAAAATTATTTAGATATTTTTATAATCATAACAAAGAGTTATTCTTGGTGGCGTATGATAATGATAAACCTATTGGGGTTATAACATCTGTTTTAAAGCCATGGTGGGATGGGAACCATCTAGAAGATGGGGAAATATTTGTGGTTCCAGAGTGTCGTCAAAAAGGTGTTGGAAAATTTTGCTGAAAGCATTGTTTGATAATGCTGTTAGTAAATACAACGCGCAAATACTAGAAGCACATACGTATGAAGATGAAAATGGGTTCCCGTATAGTTGGTATAAAAAATTAGGGTTTGAAACCATAGATGACTGGAAAATTATCAGTGGTGATATAAAAGAAATTATGAAAAAAATATAAAATAAAGGTATACATATGAACGAGACATTTAAATTTCTAAAAGAAAAGACACAATTATGTGGCCACAATCAATGGTAATGTGCCAAGTTTAAGACCGTTTGGTGACCCGTTTTTATATGATGGTAAAATATATGTAATAACTAATAAGAAAAAGAATGTATCAAAACAAATTGCGATAAATAACCATGTTTGCATAGTTGCATACGACAACGAAAATTGGATAAGAATTAATTGTGAATTGGTTGATGATAGTGATAACATCGACGCCAAAAAGAAAGCTATTGCCGAATACGATTGGGCAGAGGCCGCAGGATACACATTGGATAATCCAAATTTCCAAATTTTATACATGCACAATGTGGCCGCCGTTATATATGATGAAGAAGGACAGCCGATTAATTCATATAATTTTTAGGATTTGCGAAACATACAAAAACACCGGCGGTTGCCGGTGTTTTTATGTAAAAAAAACGCCCAATCGGGCGTTTAAATTATTTGATAGTCGTTGTTGCGTTACGGTTGAATTTCCAAACGTCTTCACCCGTACCTTTGACCAATGGACGTTCTTTACCATAAGAGATAGTAGAGATACGTTTTGCATCAATACCTTCGCCAACAAGGACTTTCTTGGCGGCGTTTGCACGACGTGCACCCAATGCCAAGTTGTATTCTGTTGAACCGCGTTCGTCGCAGTTACCCGCAACCTGTACTTTCACATCTTCGTGTGATTTCATGTACAAGGCCTGGCCCAACAAGTTATCACGCGCCGCATCGGAAATTTCCGAAGAATTAAACGCAAAGAAAACGCGTTGACCGTTCAAATCTTCTGGTTCAACGACACTTGAACCACCACATGCTGCCAGTAAACCGGCAACACCAGCTAATAAAGCAAAGTTTTTTAATTTCATGAAATACTCCCTTGAGTTTCTGTTGCTCATGGGTTAGTGTATAATAAAAAAAATCAAAAATCAAGACAAAAGAGAACTGTAAAATGCAAGATTTCATAAAGGATTTGATACTGGCGGGGGTTAAGTGGGAAATATCTGATGATTCAATCGGTTTTACCGAAATGATATCGCATGCACAACCCACACCCGAACGTACGCGTACGGTTGCAAGTGTTGTACCACCAATATCGCCGGTTGTGCCGATGTCAATTGATACTGCGGTTGCAATGGCGGCAAGACCCACAACATTAGATGCACTTTCAAGGATGATTTTGGAATTTAATCATCCACTGCGTGGCAGTGTTTCAAATGTTGTTTTACCATCTGCAGCACCAAATCCAAATGGTGTCATGATTATTACCGATATTCCATCAAGTGACGATGATGCGTGTGGGAAAATACTATCTGGCAGAGCAGGGGAGTTGTTGGATAAAATGATGGGGGCAATTGGTATGTCCCGTGAAACAGTGTCTATAACACCGCTTTTATTTTGGCGTACGCCAGGGGGGCGTACACCGTCACGTATAGAATTAGATTTGGCACGACCATTTGTCAATCGTTTTGTTGAATTGTTGGAACCCCGGATAATTATAACATTAGGGACGGTTGCCGCATCAGAGATTGCCAATATTGATCTTATGCATAATCATGGGGCGGAAACTGTGTTACCAAATAATATTCATGTGTTTTCAATATATCATCCGAATTATATAATTCTTAAACCGGACACCAAACGTGATGTATGGAACATTTTGCAAAATGTGCAAAATTTGTTGAAAAATTAATAGAAATGTTTAATACTTGCCACATATACACAAAAGGAGCGTACAATTAAACCAGTAAACAATCGTGATAATCGCCGTGACATGGGGCCACGTATAAATAATCGTATAACTGTGAAAACGGTTCAGGTAATCAGCAGTGATGGTCAAAATCTTGGTGTAATGCAAACATCTGATGCAATTCAAACCGCAATTGATATGGGGCTTGATTTGGTCGAATTAAATGCGAATTCTACACCACCAGTTGCCAAAATTATGGATTACGGCAAGTTCAAGTATGAACAGAAAAAACACGCATCTGAAGCCAAAAAGAAACAGAAAGTGACCGAAATGAAAGAAGTTTGGATAAAACCTTTCATTGAAGAAAATGATTTGCAGATAAAATTACGCAAAGTAATAGAATTCTTGGAAAATGGCGATAAGGTGAAAATATCTGTTATGACCAAGGGGTCAAAGCGTATGTTGGCCATGGGCAAAGATGCGGTTCCAGGTTTGTTTGCGCGTGTTGTGGAATTGGTTGGTGAACGTGGAACATTGGAAAGTCGATCAAAACCAGATGAACGTACAAAATCAATAATCATTGCACCAGCAAAGGCAACAAAATAAGAAAACACCCGTTTGGGTGTTTTTTTATTTCACAATTTTACTTATCAATGACCGACAAGAATTTAACAATGAATGTCGTTTTATATATTTTTGTTCGGCAATTTTTGTTGCAGATATTAAATCTGTTTGAATATTTATAAGAGGCCGTGGCGCGCCATCGGAATCCCGCCACGGAACCGTTATTTTTTCCC
Organism: uncultured Pseudomonadota bacterium; assembly: GCA_947306185.1. GTDB lineage: Bacteria > Pseudomonadota > Alphaproteobacteria > Rs-D84 > Rs-D84 > Enterousia. Next base: position 12,357 of record CAMZFU010000003.1, read on the forward strand.
CTTCTGCAGCACCTAGGGTGACATTGCCAAATGAATCAAACGCGACAAGAACGTTATAATGGTCTCCCTCCATAAAAGTGAATTGTGGTGTGGGATTGTGATATGCACCTGGGATATCCTTGGCGCGACCACCATTAAAGAGTATTGCATCGCCACTGTATTCCAATGCCAAATGACCGTTTACTAAAAAACGTGGTGTGGTTTTGATTTCGTTCCCTTTGCTATCTACAAGGGTTGCTTTTTGGACTGTTATACCTGCATCAGTTAGTTTTTTTAAGAATTCATCGAACATTGACCGGTCAAAATCAAAAGAACTGATACGCAATGCGTACGTTGCGCCTGTAATTTTTTTCTTAGACAATTGTTCAATTAATTTAAAATTACGTTCCATACAATCGGGGTGAAACCGGTCCAATGATAATGATATGTACAATGGGTATGTCGTATCCTTGTTTTTCGACGTTAGAACGCGTGGCCGATGTCGCAACATAATATTTTTTATGTCTGCAAATATTTGCTCGCCGACCGGTGTTCCTGCCCATCCAGCATTGGTTTTGATATCAACCCCCAAATTTTTATCTAATGCATGGTCCAAGATATCCGGAACGTAATATTCATCCACAAATTTATACGCGGCCATTATTTCGCCACCCGTCAAGATGATATGTTTGGAAAAATTTTCATCATTGACCGCTTGGTCAATATAACCAGTAATAACATCACGTGGAATAAATGTTTTTGGATTTTTGGGACCAGAAGACTCACAACAATGTGCACAATTATTCCAACACCAATTAGTCGTTTTGAATACAATGGCATAAGGGCGTTGTTTTAAGATTTCCGTAAACACCCCTCTGTTACAGAAATCTAAAATTTGTAAGTTTTCTTTTAGTTCAGTCATATATCTACACCGTATAAAAACATTTTATTACAAAAATATAAATTGTCAACATAAATAACAAGATTTATCGTTTGATTTTTTCGTGATGTTTTTGTAATCTTGGCATTGGCGAAAAGAGGTTAATGTTATGGACACAGAAAAATTGTCGTTTGAAGAAGCGTACAAGCAATTAAGCGAATTGGTCAAGAAAATGGAATCTGGGGAATTGCCGTTGGCGGATTCGGTCGCGGCATACGAACAGGGCATAAAATTAAAGGCCTATTGTGAACAATTGTTGAAAGAGGCCGAATTAAAGATTGAAACATTGAAAATTACCAACCCCGCAGATTAATGGATTTGGCAATGGCCGACAAAAAAAACATCGATAAAGGTAAAATCGATAAAAGTGGACTTACCCCCGTAATGCAACAGTATGTGGATTTCAAGGAAGAAAATCCCGATGCGTTGTTAATGTTTCGGTTGGGGGATTTCTACGAATCTTTTTTCGAAGATGCCAAAACAATCAGTTCCAAATTGGGACTTGTTCTTACATCGCGTGGCACTGATGGTGATGGTGCGGATATCCCGATGTGTGGCATTCCGTGGCATGCATCTGATAATTACTTTGGCCGTTTGGTCAAGGCGGGTTTCAAACTTGCCTTGGTTGAACAAATGGAAACCCCGGCCCAGGCCAAAGAACGTGGGCACAAGTTTATTGAACGCAAAATAATACGTGTTTTGACCCCTGGAACACTAACTGATGAAAATCTGTTATCGCCGAAAAGTTCTAACTTTTTAATCGCGGTTGTACCAATGGGGGGCGCATTTGATATTGCGGGGTGCGATATTTCAACGGGGGAATTCTTTATCGGGCAAACAAGCGATATTATTGATGATTTGGTTCGCCTTAATCCAGCAGAGGTTGTTTATCCATCATTGGATGCTGAAAATAATACAATGTTGCGTATCCGCGATATGTTCAAAACAACACCGGTATTTGACAAGATATATCGCCGCACAGATATAGAAACGATAATTTCATCGGTGTTTTCTAATGGGGTGGACGCATCGAATACGAATACAGCGGTCGGGTTGTTGGCCGGATATTTGTTTAATACGCAACGTGGTGCGGCATTAACATTTCGTGCACCATATCGGTTGAAATCTGGCACGCAAATGCTGATAGATTCTGCCACGTGGAAAAGTTTGGAAATAGATGCTCCGATAAACGATGGTGGCAAATGTTTGTTGGATGTGTTGGATAACACCAAGACCGCGGCGGGTGGTCGTAAATTGCGTTCTTATTTGCGAACACTGTCGGCCGATATTGGTGAAATAAGAACGCGCCAAGAACATATTGGCCATCTTGTCCGGAATACAGATGTGCGTGGAATGGTCGCACGTATGTTGGGTCGGGTGCCCGATGTTGGCCGTGCATTATCACGGTTATTGTCTGGGCGTGGTATGCCGCGTGATATGCGAAATGTTGCAGATTTCTTGATTGAATTGCCAAATGTCAAAATGATTGCAACGCGTTTGGATACATCACTTGCCACACGGTTTGAGAATTTGGCAACACACGATAATTTGGCGGCGCAGTTAAATTCTGCGCTTGCAGATGATTTACCAACATTTTTCCGTGATGGTGGGGTGGTGCGTGATGGATTTGATTTAACATTGGATAATATGCGGTCGTTATCGCACGGGGCCAAGGAAACAATTGCTGCTATGCAAGAACAGTATGCAAAAGAAACCGGGGTTCATACCCTTAAAATTAAATTCAATAATGTATTGGGATATTTTATAGAGGTCCCATCTGCACGTGCCGATGAAATGATGCGCGCAGATTCCGGGTTTATACATCGTCAAACGATGACCGGAAATGTGCGTTTTACCACATCGCGGTTAATAGAATTGGATAATGATATTCGGACATCTGCGGATAAGGCCGCGGCGATAGAGGCCGAAATTATAGATAAGTTCATTGAAGAAATCCGTGCAATTTCAAATGATTTATTGTGGGCGGCTGATGCAATCGCAGATTTAGATGTTTGGCATTCACTTGCACGTTGTGTCATAGATTGGAATTGGGTACAACCAGAGATGACAAATGATTCTGATTTCAATATTGTTGGTGGGCGACATCCGGTTATAGAATCTGTATTGCGTGCACACGGGGACAGTTTTGTTAAAAACGATTGTGATTTGGATAAACAATCTGTGGCATTATTGACGGGACCAAATATGGCGGGGAAATCAACATACTTGCGTCAAAATGCATTGTTGGTTGTGTTGGCGCACCTGGGGTCATTTGTGCCGGCAAAAAGTGCCAAGATTGGTATATGTGACCAATTATTTAGTCGTGTTGGTGCATCTGATAATTTGGCCGCGGGACAATCAACATTTATGGTCGAAATGGGTGAAACGGCAAACATACTGCGTCGCGCAACGCCGCGTTCATTCATCATATTTGATGAAATAGGGCGGGGTACCGCAACATATGATGGTATGGCTATTGCCCAGGCTGTTTTGGAATATTTGAATACATTGCGGGCGCGGACATTATTTGCAACGCACTATCATGAATTGACACATTTAACCACACAAAATGGTGGAACACTTAATAATGTTTTATGTCTTACTATTGACGTTAAGGAACACAATAATGAAATAGTATTTATACATCGGATAATACCTGGGGTTGCAAACCGTTCTTATGGGATACATGTGGCAAAGATGGCCGGAATGCCAGAATCGGTGGTTGCGCGTGCGGAAACGGTATTGGCCGCATTGGAAGAACCGCATGTTGTGGATAAAAAGCCCGAAAAAGATACAACACCAAAAAGTACCCCAAAAAAATTGCCACCTGAACCGTCATCGGATGTGCACCGTGAACAATTATCTTTGTTTGGTGGAGAAAATTAAAATATGGATGGTTGGATAATTCTTGATAAACCGTCGGGTATATTTTCTAAAAGTGCCGCATCACGTGCCGCACGTGTTTTTGATACCAAAAAGAACGGACATATTGGAACATTGGACCCAATGGCATCTGGTGTTTTGCCAGTGGCGATTGGGGCTGCAACCAAAATGGTGCCGTTCATAGAAGAACGTGCCAATCGGATCAAAGAATATTTGTTCGCAATTAAATTCGGTATTGAAACCGACACTTTGGATATTACTGGTCGCGAAATCAAATATACTGATGTCATCCCAACGGTGGATATGGTTCAATCAAACCTTGCGAAGTTTATTGGTAAAATAAATCAGATTCCACCGATTTATAGTGCGGTTCATATTGATGGCCGTCGTGCATATGAATTGGCACGTAATGGAGAAATACCAGAAATTGCCCCACGCACGGTTGAAGTTTTTTCACTTGAATTATTGGATGCAATTGACGATGTGTTCAATTTTCGTATGTCTTGTGCGCCGGGGACCTATGTTCGCAGTATTGCGCGTGATTTGGCATATGCATGTAACAGTTTAGCAGCCGTTACGATGATACGACGCACCCAAACAAGTGGTTTTACACTAAAAAATGCTGTTGCACTTGATTTTCTGGAAAAATTGTTTAATAATGGCACGGATGTCAGTAAATATTTGGCACCAATAGATTCTGGACTGGGGGACATTCCGGTTTTGGATCTTAACGGCAAATCCGTTGATTTATATAAAAATGGCGGGTTTGTAGGGGTCGCAAGTGGCGATGGCGTGTATCGTGTTTATTCTGGTAAAACATTTATCGGTATAGGTACGGTGACAAGCGGGGTACTGCGACCAAAACGAACAATTTAAAACATAAGGAAAAGCATAATGTCCATAACAAAAACAAAAAAAACAGAAATCATCAATGCCTTTAAGGTAAATGAAAAAGACAACGGCGGTTCCGTCGAATCTCAGGTTGCGGTTTTAACAGAACGTATTCGCAATTTGACAGAACATATGAAAAACAATCACAAAGATTTGCATTCTCGCCGTGGTTTGTTGCGTATGGTTAACCAACGTAAAAAATTGTTGGCTTATATCAAGAAGCGTAACGAAGGCGAATACGAAGAACTGATTAAGAAATTAGGTCTGCGTAAATAAGTTTTTGGCCGGCTTTTATGCCGGTCTTTTTTTATTATAAAATATTTGCAAACAGACAAATATGAAAGTATAATCGGCATCGGCGAAGAAGAAATTGTTCATTTTTGCATTTGTATAGAATAAATTTCAGAATGCAATAACGAATAATTTTTCTTCGCAGAATAGAAGTAAAAGAACCAATTAAAACGGAGGAAAATTATGTTATTTGGTTTGATTAAGAAAGATGAAAAAACTCATCTGAATAACCCGGTTGCGGTTGAAATAAAATATGGTGATGAAACATTGCGTCTGGAAACGGGTCGTTTTGCGAAACAGGCGAACGGCGCAGTTATGGCGACAATGGGCGGAACAATGGTTTTGGCAACGGTTTGTGCCGAAAAGACCGCGGTCGAAGGACAAGATTTCTTTCCATTGACCGTTGATTACCAAGAAAAGTTTGCATCAGCCGGTCGTATTCCGGGTTCACGCGATCGTCGTGAAGGCAAGGCGTCAAACGGCGAAACACTGATTGCACGTTTGATTGATCGTCCAATTCGTCCACTTTTCCCAGAAACGTTCAAGAACAAAGTTCAGGTTATTGCCCAGGTGTTTTCATATGACCGTAAAAATCAGCCCGATATTTTGGCGATGATTGCCTCAAGCGCGGCATTAGCATTGTCTGGTGTTCCGTTCCAAGGGCCAATCGGGGCGGCACGTGTTGGTTATATTGATGGCAAATACGTTTTGAATCCGTCCAAGAAGGATTTGGAAAGTTCCGAAATGGATTTGGTCGTTGCGGCAACCAAAGACGGTGTGTTGATGGTTGAATCTGAAATTGGCGAATTAGATGAAGCAACCACATTGGGCGCGGTTAAATTCGGTTTCGATGAACAACAGACGGTTATTAACGCTATCAACGAATTGACAGAAAATGCCGGAAAAGAACGTTGGGCGATTCCAGAAAAGACTGCAGAATATATCGCAATGGAAGAAAAGTTTGAACAATTCGCTGGCGACATTGAATCTGCGTTGAGTATCAAAGAAAAATTAAACCGTTTGGAAACGTTGGCAAATATCCATGCATCTGCCAAGGCATTGATTCCAGAAATGTTCCCAGAAACAACAGTTGCAACATCAACATTAGAATCATTTGCGGATGAAATTGTTGAAAATATTACTGCGCGTATTATGCGTTCTAACATTTTAGCAGGCAAACCACGTATCGATGGTCGGGATACAAAAACTGTTCGTCCAATTGAAATTGAATTGGGCGTATTGCCACGCGCGCATGGTTCCGCGTTGTTTACACGTGGCGAAACCCAGGCATTGGTGTCATTGACACTTGGTGGTGGCAAAGATGCGTTGCCAATTGAATCTTTGGATGGTACCGAAGATCGTGATTTCATCTTGAACTATAACTTCCCAGGGTTTTCAGTTGGCGAAGCCAAAGGGTTAAAGGCCCCGGGGCGTCGTGAAATTGGTCACGGAAACTTGGCGTGGCGTGCCGTTCACCCAATGGTACCAAGCCGCAGCGAATTTGATTATGTAATTCGTTTGTGTTCAGATATTTTGGAATCAAATGGTTCATCATCAATGGCAACCACATGCGGTGCGACATTGGCCATGATGGACGGTGGTGTTCCAATGAAACGTCCTGTTGCGGGTATTGCGATGGGATTAATCAAAGAAGGTGATGACTACGCAATTTTGACCGATATTTTGGGCGACGAAGATCACCTTGGGGATATGGATTTCAAGGTGACCGGAACCGACCACGGTATTACCGCGCTTCAGATGGATATTAAAATCACATCTATTACATTTGAAATCATGGAAAAGGCATTGGCACAGGCAAAAGATGGCCGTATGCACATCCTTGGCAAAATCACCAGCGCGATTAAGAAACCACGTGATCATGTTTCTGAATTTGCGCCACAAATGTATACAATGAAAATTAATCCGGACAAGGTTCGTGATGTCATTGGTAAGGGTGGTGTCGTTATTCAGGCATTGACCCGCGATACAAACACAACAATCGATTTGGAAGACGATGGTACCGTCAAGATTATGGCGGTAACACGTGAAGATGCTGATGCGGCAATCGCGCGTATCAAAGAAATTGTTGCCGAACCCGAAGTTGGCGAAATCTATGCTGGGGTTGTTTCCGGAATGAAAGATTTCGGTTTGTTCGTCAAGATTTTGAATGGGTTTGAAGCGATGGTTCATATTTCTGAAATCACCGGTAAACGTCTTGAGAAAATTGAAGATGCAGGATTCAAAGAGGGTGATGCGGTATATGTAAGATACCTTGGCGCGGATAAGCGTGGTAAAACACGTATGTCCATGGTTGGTATCGACCAAAAAACCGGAAAAGAAGTGAAATAAAAAATATCCGGTCATTTGGCCGGATGTTTTATGAAACAAAAAAGGATGAAAATATGGATATGGAAAGTTTGATGGCCCAGGCATCTGAATTGCAGTCCAAGGTTGCCGCCGCCCAAGACAAATTGGCGGGTATGCGTGTCAAAGGGATTGCAACGGGTGGAACATGTATTATTGATATGACGGGTAAATATGACATTGTATCGGTGACAATCAACCCATCTATGATGGACAAGGGCGTATCTGCAATCGAAGAAGCGGTTCTTGCCGCGATGCGCGATGCCAAGGGCAAAGCAGACAAGTTGATTGACGATGTTATGGCCGAAGCAACCGCTGGTATGCCATTACCAAATTAAAAAAAACTGGACAATGATAAAAATATAATTTATTATTGCCCGTGCGTTTTGGATGTTTAGCTCAGTTGGCTAGAGCATCTGCTTTACACGCAGAGGGTCAGGGGTTCGAGTCCCTTAACATCCACCACAAAACAAAAACACACCATCGGGTGTGTTTTTATTTTATAAAATTGGTATAGGGACGAGAACCCCGGGTTCGACACGATAGTTGGTACACACAAATGTAATGCAGTGTGTGCCTTACGTGTGGTGAGCAAAGCGAACAATCCCTTAACATCCACCACAAAATACAAACCGCCGTTTGGCGGTTTTGATTTTAGAAAATAAATTATCTATTTTTGGGTTTGATTCCGTATGCAATGCCAATTTCGGCATGCGGTGCCCATTTATCATAGTGTTCATACAATGGGCTTTCTGGATTGGTTAGATACAGCGGATTATGTTTTGTCGCACCTATTGACCCGTACGCCCCCGTTTTTTTGTGAAAAACGGATACATTTGCACCGGCAATACCATCATCTTGTTCTTTGAATGCATTTATCGCGATGGATACTTGGTCACCACTAAATGTATGGCAATATGTCATATGTAATGCGCCCCGCACCCCAAGGTTGATTGCCTGTAATAAAATGGCATCATGCGGTGTTGGCATACATATTAGTTGCAGATTACCGAATGTTTCTTTGTTATTAGTTGCCATAACCCCACCAAATTGGATGTTTTCCCCTATGCGTTCTTGGACGACCAATACGACATATCCATTCCCCGTAAATTGAAAACCGGGTGTGTTTTCCATATAGCCCAATGAAACGGTATGTTCGTCATTTTCGTATGTGCCGATTACCGCGCGCGGAAAATAATATCCCGAATTCATATACAGGGCATTTATAAAGAACGTACTAATTGGCATGCTTTTTGCAAATTTAGCAGAATAGTTTAATGGCGAGAAATTTCCAACCTTTACATTAAAATTACCGACACTGGTTCGCAAATCCATGGTCATATACATATCGTGTGTTAAATGTGTCATGGATGTCGTGGTGTAATTTTGTATCATTTGTGTTGTGGTAAGGCCAACGGTGAACTTGTCATAGAAACGTACAAACGGACTAACCACCACCAATGGGGCAAATACGGTGCGAACATTATTAGTGGTCGCATGTGTGAAAGATTGCAATTCAACATACAATACATCTTGGGGGTGCCCAAATTTGACCGCCGGATTTTTCGGTTTTGGTTTTGGGGTCAAACTAATTGGATTTTGGTGTGTCAAAGTGTTTCTAATAGGAACAGAATCATTTTGCGATTGACCAATTGCACGCCCACCTAAAAACAAAGATATCAAACACGCAACAAGATATTTTTTATTTGCAATTAAAAATTGATAATTTCTATTCATAGTGCATAGAACATAATACACATAATTTAGTTTGTCAAACATAAGTATAAAATTTTGCACAAAAATTATTGTGTTTTTGTGTTTGTAACTGGTCAATATTTATGATATAATCATATAGACAAAGAATAAAACAAAGGAAGGGAGATTATGAAAATAATGCATAAATCTTTGATTGGTGCGATGGTCGGATTGGTTTTGGCGAACGGCGCGATGGCGGCGGAATGTAACATTGTATCAGATCGCGATCCATTGTCCGGTGCATTGAAATTTATTGGTGGGGGCCTTGGGTTGGCAACATCTGTGATAGCTGCACCGTTTGCGGGATTGATTGCTGGACCACTTGGTATTACCGCGGTAAGCATTGGTGGTATATATTTGGGGGCCAAAGTTGGTGCCAAGGTTTATGCCAAGGATGATTATATTTGTTTTGATTCTGATGGTAAAAAATGCCTGCAGTGTGATATTCACCAAATTGGTAAGCCGTATGAATGTAATGACGGCAAGGTCGTTTTAGCACCGGGTATTGCCAAACGTTGCCATACCAGAGTTATTGGTAAAGATGCTTGGAAAGATTTCAAGGTTCCAATGTGTAGTGGGTCCAAGGCACTAACTGGCGACCCAGGTAGTGTAGAGATTATTGTAAATTCCAGATTGAAAAAGAATTTGGCTTCTTCTGGTGTTACAGGGGCATTTGTTGTTGAAGACGATGTATGCTATACATACAAGTGCGCCGATGGTTATAGCGAAAAAGGCGGAAAATGTGTCAAAAAGGGTGGGCCAGGCCCAAATCCAAGCGATTGTGAAAAGGCCGGTGGTAAGTTGGTAAATGGCCAATGCCAATGCCCAGAGGGTCAATTGCTTGATACGAGACTTCAGAAGTGCGTAAAAGCAACAGAATGCCCAAATTGTCAAGGTAATATATTTATATTTGCGGATAATGGTAGTGTCATTGTAATAGGTAACAATAACAATGTAAACAATGGTGGTAACCACAATACCTATAACGGTGGTGGCAGTAGCAGTTTGCAATCTTGTTTGGCGTCCCGTGCAACCCAAAATGGTAAGGCATGTTGTTACCTGCCAAAGACAGGTATAAATGGGGCAACGTATAATGCACAAAACGATGCTTGTACGTGCAACGACCCAAGCAAGAAATTCTCGGTTAGAACCGATGGACAAGGTCAATGTCTTGGGGGCAATGGTCCGGTACCACCAAATCCAAAACATTGTCCACAGTACATGTATCCTGATGTGAACGGTGTTTGTCAATGTTCCAAAGAAAATCAGACACCAATTAACAATAATACCGCATGCAAATGCGCGGTACCGAATGCAACAAATGATGCAAACGGTGATTGTAAATGTAATGAAGCGGGCAAAGTTATTATTGATGGGCAATGTGTAACACCGGGTGTGCAATGCGATCCAGTAACACAAACCAAGGTTGGTGATAAATGTGAATGTATTGCAACAGATGCATACATTGAGAATGGTGTCTGTAAATGCAAGAACAAAGATATGGTGTTGAAAGATAACAAATGCGTTATGGACGAAAGCAAGATTGACGAAATTCGTGGTAGAATATCTGCGACATTCAGCCGTTTAAGTTCCACAATGGGTGGTTTTGAAAGGAATGTTTGGAAAAATGCCGAAGGTGAATTTAATACCGCACGTTTGGCATCAGATAGTATCGCGGGTGTCGTTCTTGGTACGGCCGGTGGTATTATCACATCCAAATTGGTGAAAAAGAACCAATTGAAGACAGGTTTCGAAGACATCAAATGTTCAATTGGTGGTCAAACCGTTGCAAGTTATGGCGATACGTTTAGTGTTGGTATGTAATCATACGGTTAGCAAATTAAAACGGGTGCATATGCGCCCGTTTTTCTTTTCCCCCATTGGTCATAACAAATTATCGAAACTAATGTGAACGACGGTGGCCGTAATACCACGAATGTGCGGTATGTATATATTGTGCGGCACGTTCAATATCAAATTGCCCGGTTTTGGGATTACGTAATTGTTCTTCGGCGTCAATCCATGTAATATAATTGTATGGCAACACCAAATTGATTTTTTCAAGTTCTTGGGCGATATTATCCGGCCCCAGGCCCCCACTGTATCCCGTTTTATGATTTTGCATAATCGGACCACGATATTTCTTGGATATAATTCCACGGCCACAGGACGAATCATAAAGCAATGAAAATGGTGCCCCTGTTGCGTTTAGTGGACGAATACGATTATGCTGTCTTGGTGCATATTGGAATATGAATTCTATATCAGGATATGCATTGATAATATCCGCAACCCGTTTGGAATAGCAATGATAATTCTGGTCGCCACCATTTAGGTTTATTTGAACCCGTCCAATAACAGGTTTGCCATTATAACGTTTGATTTCTAGAAAATTATTAACTTCTTCGGGAATTTTGCCCTGGCACATCATAGTACGCCAATCTGCATTTATATGCATGGCCAAATTGACATCATTAACCGTGCATTCATTGGCCAATGTCCAAAACCAGTCATATCGTGGCATATGTGCCGAAAACTTTGTTGGATGTGCCTGAATTGCAAATTCTGATTGGGGCCAACGTTTGCCTAAATCGATAATATCACCGACAACGTTATATTCACGCATATCACTGCATGTTATTTTTTCCAGTATCATCAATTGCTCCTTTGCTGGACATTCTCGCCTGGCCACTAATTCTTAATTGTCCGCATGCGGAACCGATATCGGTGCCACGTTCACGCCGTATGCGTGTGTGTACCCCGTTTTTGATAAGTATATCTTGAAATCTATGAACCGCATTGCCTGATGGTGACGTGAATTCGCGTTCGGCCACCGCATTCCATGGAATAAGGTTCACCATACAATTTTTTCCGCGTACAATTTCTACCAATTGTTCGGCACAATCCTGGGTGGCATTCAACAGATTGCCATCCTTATCGCCCAACAATATGTATTCTATCATCAATTGGCGGTTGTGAGCGTCGGTAAATCGCCACGCGGCGTCCATTATATCCGAAATGGAATACTTGTTTGCTATGGGCATTATTTTGCGCCGCAGGGCATCATTAGGTGCGTGTAAAGATATGGCCAGGTTGATTGGTCGTCCCCATTCAATAAGTTTATCTATGCCCGGCACAATGCCACACGTGGACACCGTAATACGGCGCCACCCGATTCCCATATCACGATTGGCACGTTCAATGAATCCAATGACGTTTTCGGTGTTCTGTAACGGTTCGCCCGTACCCATAACAACGATATGTGAAACATCGTTATTGTTTGCATCGCCATTTGGACGAATTGGTTTGTCTGATAACCGATCAGCACGCAATTCCCATTGGGCGACAAGTATTTGTGCAAAAATCTCGTTTATTGTTGTTAGATTACGTTTAAGCCCCAATAAAGTGCTGGCACAGAATTTACACCCCATTGCGCATCCGGCCTGGGAACTAACACATACACTATTACCGTAACTGGTTCGCATTAAAACACATTCAATACGTTCGCCATCATTAAGTTCCAACAAGAATTTTACCGTTTGTCCGTCGGTTGAAGACAATTTTTTAACGACACGGCATGGTAAAGTTTGGGCATTCGTCTCCAAATCATTACGCAACTTTTCCGGAATATTCTTCATAACCGAAAAATCAGGGGCCCCGCGTGACATCCATTCAGAAATCTGTTTAGCGCGAAAACGCGGTTGACCCATTTGGGTTACAAAATCCGCTAATTCGGCATCAGTTAAATCAAAAAGAATTGTTTTGCTCATAATTTGTATCTGCTGTCGTTAATAATGACAACGGCCTTGCGGCGCAGTTGTTTTAATTGTTGGTCGGCGATAAAGGACGCCTGTCTGTACATTGCATTTTGTTTTATCATATCGTCCAATTTGCCGTATTCTTTTGTCTTTTTTGTACTGCATACCAAGAATATAGAATCGTCCGCTGGTTTGGACCAGGTTAATAATGGCACCCCCGCGACTTTTTCACGAATTTCTGGTGCCAATTCATATTGGACCGCAGTGAATTTCTGTGGCGCACCGCCAAGTTTTTCTGCCATATTTACGGCATCATCGCAATTTTTGGGTTTGGTCAGTTTTTTTGCAACATCATCTGGTACATCAAACAAGCGGACCAAGGTCATCTCTATTGGCAGGCCGTGTTCGCGTTCAATGGCAATTTTTTCCGCGGATATATCTTCCTTGCTAACTTCTATGGTGGGCATTATTGTCCGGGCAATTATAACCTGCCATGCGATATTTGCGCGCGTTGCCGAAATCGCCATACTAAGTTCTGATGCACTTAAATCCCCAAGGTTCATACGTTTCAATTCGGTGATAGCATCTTTTTCGGAAGGAACCGCATTAAAATTGGCGGCATATTTCATTTTTACACTATCATCGATAATATTCTGTAGCGCCTGACGCCGGTTATCCGTAGATGTGTTACCCTGGCGTGCCATAAGTTTTGTACGGGCGGTTATGTCTGTATCGGTAATCGGTTTACCGTCAACCGTTGCAACAACCGTTGCCGCACGCGCATTTAACGCAAAAAACATTGTCATAAATACTAATAGTTTGCTCATACATTCTCCTTTTAATAGTGCTGACCATCGACACTTATACCAAATCTGAATTGGAATGTCGTTGTACCGACATAATCTTCCCTTTTGGTTCCATCGCGACGATAACCGAAACTTAAATAATAACATGGGTGTTCGTAATATAATGCGCCGGAATGCTGTTGGAAATGTTCTTCGGTAAGATTATATATCGCGTTCCAACGCACCGCCCAACGGTCCGTAATTGCAAACCCAACACCACCCATTATTTCGTGAATAGATTCTGCCTGGGTTACAACATCATAAAATTGCTTTGACCAAATATGGCCAACATTAAGGAAGTTACGATTTGTCCCAATAACCGCGTTCGTTTCCATATGGCGCAGACCCAAATTCTCTTGGGCAAGACGGAAACGGCTGTACAGATTCAACCATTTTGTATTGTTATACCCGATACGCCCAACATAATCAGATTGTCCGTCGTGGAACCCACTGTTGGGGTCGGTTGCTTCACGTTTGGTAAAATCATATGATTGGCCGAAAAATGTTTCGATGGTTTGGCCATCTGAATCAAATGCGGCCCAACGCAAACCATAATCTGCAAATGTTCCGTTTTCCCATAAATCAAGCCCAGAAAAACGGTTGGACGAGAATAGGGTTGCATCAGATAATAACGCACCAACAGAATCATTACTTTCCGCGAAAATACTATCTTGGATATGGCGCATAAAGGTAACGCGTGCACGCGGTTCTATGACCTGTGTCCAATCTTCACGTGGGCGAAACAATGGTAACCCCCATTCTAAATACCCATTGGGCAAGAATCTGTTTTTCATTCCTGAAAATTTATCGCCATCTATCATCACAGTGTTATAAAAATTGTATATATCATAACGCGTAGCCACACTTGCGGTAAGGCGGTTGCCACCCCACAGTGTCCATGGTGATGTTACACGTGCTTCGCCAATAAGGCGTTGGGAAGCAAATCCGTCCCCAGATATTCCAAGAATATCACCCATAAATGTCGCATATGTTGCCGCAAACAATGGCTGGGTCTGATAAATACCACGAATATTTGGTAAAATATCACCGGCCGGGGCTGAATAATGCTGTTTATTGCTACGCAATTCTTGAAAGATATGCGCATCGGCAACCACATAACCAGATTGACCAAATAATTCTAGGCGGACCCCAGAATCAAGGTAAGGTTGTTCATTATAAAATCCGTATTTTTGCAAATATGTTTTATCGGATGCACGGTTTAGAAATATGTTAGCACGCGCATTTTCACCAAGTTCGATTATATCATTATGGAATATATGCCAGCGATTTTCCCCATCACGATTATATGTATATGAACCACGCGTACGAAATTCTGAATGTGTCCCATTAAGACGATGTTCTAATTGAAATAATGGATTTTCGGCAGTTAAATATGAAAATGTAACAGTCGCATCATGGGTGTCAGATATATACAGATAAAATGGAATATTTATCTGGGTCCCCATTTTATTTGTAGATTCAAGGGTTGGCATTAAAAAACCAGTCTTGTGTTTAACGGTTGGGTCTGGCATATCAAAATATGGCAACCACATAACTGGCAAATCATAAACCCAAAACAACATGTTGTAAAAATAGAGCATATGATTATCCAAATTATGCTCGATTTCGTTCGCAGATATTTCCCATGCTTCGCCACCAAAACTATCGCAGTTTTTACACGCGGTAAAAGATGCGTGTTGTGCGATGGTTATATTATTATTTTTTGATACATTTTCTGATTCAATATATACGTGTGGTCCTAACCATATCTGAATATCATTTCCAGATAAATCCGTACCGTTTTTGGTAATATAAGAATCTTTTAAAGTCATCTTTTGCCCAGATTTATTTGATATTTCAGTTTTTCCAATGGTTTTAATAGTTTCAGATTTAAGATCGTATTCAATTTTGTCGGCCTTTATAACCGTTGGTTCATTTAAATCAACCGATATGGCATGTGTGCCATGCGATATTAAAATCAAAGAAAGAACATAGAAAAACTTTCTCATTTTTTCAACAATACCGCCATTATGATTCCAAGCACAATAAACTGAACCCCACCAAGTATGAATAGGTGTGCCGTTGTTTCAAGCATATTTGATGCCGACATAAAAGCCGCCATAACAACAGACATTGCCACAACCGAAAGTGCCGGCGCAAAACTTGTTCGACGGCGCAGCAGTGAAGAACGCAACAATATCGCAAGACACAGTGCGGCCAAAATAAAATTCATAATTGGTTGTAAAAAACGATTACACAATTCTGTCAATATGGTTTTGCGTTGTTTATCACTTACATCTTGTGATATATATTTTATCAAATCACCAGTGGCCATACGACGTGATTTAAATGACGAAGAATTATTTTTTGTAGCGATACTTAAATCCATATCAAAACTGTCGAATGTTCCAATTATACTGCCGTTACCAGTGGCATGAAGTGCCCCCTTGGTCATTACAATGGACAGACCGCGCATCGTTGTGATTAGTTTACCGTTTTCTGCAAATATAATCATTTGTGATTTGTCTTTGCGTGTGTCAGACAACATCACATGATTTAAATCATATCCTGAAACCTTGTCTACATATACCACCAAATCGCGGGTCATTTCGGTAAATGCGCCCTCTTGTAATTTCAGATGTGCCAACCCATATCGCAGGTTCCATTGTGTGTCATAGAATTTTGCCTGAGTTGCTGGAACAATCCATAGGTTTAATACCAAATTGGCAGCCGTTAACAATCCTGCCAAGAAAAGTGCCGGTCGTGCAATTTTACCGGGTGAAGTACCCGATGATGCCATAACGATGATTTCATTGTCGCCGATCATCTTGTTATACACAAACAATATCGTGATAAATGTAACAAAAGGCACGATAATAGACAAAATAAAAGGCACCATCATTATGGTTAACCCCAAAAAACTGCTAAGTTTTACACCGTAACTTATAAGGAATTTCATCATAGACATAATCTGGACCATCCATGCTAGTCCAGTCAATATCAGCAACAACATTATAAAAATACCAATCAGTTGTCGCAGAAAATATTTATCTAATGTCTTCATCAGATCAAGTATAGAGTCCAAAAACATAGTCGTCAAATAATTTAATAAAATATGTAAAAAATATTTGCAATTCATCGATTCGGTGTTATAATCAGCTTGTTCTTAGAAGTTAAATTTTAAGGGCGGGGCGAAAAACCCCGCCCTTATAGATAAACAAGACGTAATACCAAGGGAGATAACGAATGTCTTTTGTTTCTATGCCGCGTCAGGATTTATTGTTGGCTATTGATTCTTTGGCCAGCGAAAAGCAAATTGATCGTGAAACGGTTTTCATTTCATTAGAGGCCGCAATCGCGAAAATTGCGAAACATAAATATGGTGAAGAATTTAATATCGTTGCAAATATTGACCGTAAAAACGGTGCGATATATGTAAAGCGTTTGTTTGATGTTATTGAATCACCAGAAAGCGCCGGTGAAGAATACAGTCCGTTCACAATGCTTACCGTTGACGAAGCAAAGAAATATACAAAAAATCCATCGGTTGGTGATGTTGTAGAAGATGCGTTACCAGAACCAGAATTTGGCCGTATGGCATTTCAAACAGCGCGTCAAATTATGACTGCACGTGTACGTGATGCAGAACGTGGCCGTCAATATGAAGAATTTAAAGACAATATTGGCGATATCATCAGTGGTGTTGTAAAACGTATCGAATTTGGAAACGTGTTTGTTGATATTAACGGCAAGGCCGAAGGTTATATCAAGGGCAGTGAACTTATCCCAGGTGAACGTTTGGCGGTTGGTGATCGTGTTCGTGCATTGATTATGGACGTTGCGCGTTCTAATTCCGGTCCGCAAATCTTTTTGACACGTACGCACCCGTTATTTATGGAAAAGTTGTTTGTCCAAGAAGTTCCCGAAATATACGAAGGTATTATTAAAATTAAATCTGTGGCACGTGCGCCGGGTTCACACGCAAAAATTGCGGTGGAAACTGCGGATCCATCTATTGATGCGGTTGGTATGACTGTTGGTATCAAAGGTACACGTATTCAACCGGTTATTAATGAATGTCATGGTGAAAAGATTGACGTTATTTTGTATTCCGAAGACCCGGCGGTATTTATTGTTAACGCAATGCAACCGGCCAAGGTTGCCAAGATTATCGTTGACGAAGATACGCGCAGCGCGGTTGTCGTTGTGAACGAAGATCAACAATCGTTGGCGATTGGTCGTCGTGGTCAAAACGTTCGTCTTGCATCACAACTTACCAATTGGAATATCGATGTTGTGAACGAAGCCGAAGAACAAGAACGTCGTGCAAAAGAAGTCAAAGAAAAGACAGAACTCTTTATCAAGGGATTGGATGTTGATGAAATGATTGCGCATTTGCTTGTATCCGAAGGTTTCCGTACAATCGAAGAAATTGCGTTTGTCGAATTGAAAGAATTGGAATCTATAGAAGGGTTCAATACAGAATTGGCGGTTGAATTACAAAATCGTGCCAAGGCATATCTTGAAAAATTGGAACGCGATTATTTTGAAGAAGGTCGCAAATTGGGTATGTCCGATGATTTATTGTCTTTTGATTTTATCAAACGTCCAGTTATTATGAAACTTGGCGAAGCCGGTATCAAGACATTGTCTGATTTGGCAGATTTGGCATCGGATGAATTGGTTGAAATCTTGGGCGAAGAAACAATGAGTGCACATTTGGCGGGCCGTGTCATTATGAAGGCACGTGAAATTGCATTTGGTATTACCCAGGAAGAAGAAACCGAAGAATAAAAAGTATAACATAACCCCGGGAGGTTGAATATGGCGACACTGACACTTGGAAAATCTGTGACTTTGGATGCTGTGCAAAGCAAAAAGGGCGATTCCGTTTTTGTGGAACGTCGTCGCCGTGTTGTTGCCCCTGGGCATAACGAATTGCGTGAAGAACCGGTAAAACCGGCACAGCAACATAATCCGGCGGATGAAAAATTGCGTGCTGTGTTAGAAGCTGCACGCGCCCGTGAAGAAGAACGCAAAAAACGCGAGGCCGAAGAGGCCGCGGCCCGTGCCGCGCGCGAAGCCGAAATTGCCCGCGAAACCAAAGAATATGAACAGGTCAAAGAACAACTTGCGGCGCGTGAAAATGCGATTCAACAAGTTCAAGAAGAATACGTTGAACCAACATCTGTTCCGCGTTCTGTGCAAAATGGTGGCAAGAAAACTCAGGGCCATCGTGTGGATGATAGCGTGGACAATGATGATGCCCCGGCGCAAAATCGTCGTAACAGCAAATTCGGTGGTGGTAAAAAAGAATTCGCAAAAACCGGCAAGATATCTTTGCAAGATATAGTTATGGGCGAAGATGATGACGATGATGCAATTGGACTACGTGGTGCAAATCGTCGTCGATCCGAAGCATCGTTAAAACGTTTTCGTGAAAAGGCACGTGCGATGTTCAATGCACCGCAAAAGGTTTCGCACGAGGTTACACTGGGCGACACAATCGTTGTCAAAGATTTGGCCGCTGCGATGGCGGAAAAGGTTGGTAATGTTGTTAAAAAATTGATGGAAATGGGAATGATGGTTTCCCAGAATCAATCTATTGATGCCGATACCGCGGAAATTATTGCCGGTGAATTTGGTGCAACCGTAAAACGTGTAGAGGTTAAACCATATGCCGATCAAATTGAACGTGAACCAAATCCAGAAAACCTTAAACCACGTGCACCGGTTGTTACCGTTGTGGGACACGTTGATCACGGTAAAACATCTTTGTTGGATGCGTTCCGTAACGCAAATGTTGTTGCCGGCGAAGCGGGTGGTATTACCCAACATATTTCTTCGTACGAGGTTAAAACAAAATCTGGTGCGATTATAACTTTCCTTGATACGCCGGGACACGAAACATTTACCGCAATGCGTGCCCGTGGTGCACAAATGGCTGACATCGTTGTATTGGTGGTTGCGGCAAACGATTCAATTATGCCCCAGACTATCGAAGCAATAAATCACATTCGTGCGGCCAAGGTTCCGTTTATTGTTGCAATCAATAAAATCGATTTGCCAGAAGCAAACCCGCAAAAGGTTAAGACCGATTTATTACAACAAGAAGTCCAGGTCGAAGAAATGGGCGGTGATGTTCAATGTGTTGAAATATCTGCCAAACAGAAAATCGGCCTTGATAAGTTAGAAGAGGCCATATTGTTACAGGCCGAAATGATGGACTTAAAGGCCGACCCAGATATGCCGGCAATTGCCACCGTGGTCGAAGCAAAAATGGAACGTGGACTTGGTGCGGTTGCAACGGTCATTATTCGCCAGGGTACATTAAAGATTGGCGATGTGTTCGTTGTTGGTGAAACATTTGGCCGTGTGCGTGGACTTATCACATCAAACGGTGAACGTGTTAAATCAGTTCGTCCGGCACAACCGGTTATGGTTTTGGGATTAGATTCTGTGCCGGCGGCGGGTGACCAATTGAACGTTATGGAAACCGAGGCCCAAACCCGTGAAGTTGCGGCATACCGCATACAGCGTGCACGTGACAAGGCAAACGCGGTTAAACGTTCTTCGTTGGAAGAATTGTTTGCAAAACAAACAACCGATGACAAGAAATTGACATTACCAATCATCTTGCGTGCCGATGTTCAGGGCAGTGTCGAGGCCATAACTGATATGTTGCGTGGTATTAAAACCGAAAAAGCATCTGTTGATATATTGTCCGCTGGTGTTGGTCAAATTACCGAAGGCGACGTTCGTTTGGCAATCGCATCGGGTGCGGTTATAATTGCGTTTAATGTTCGTGCAGATTCTGCGGTTCGCGATATGGCACGTTCGGGTGGTGTTGATATTCGTTACCACAGTGTTGTTTATCGTATTACCGATGAAATCAAAGAAATATTGTCTGGTAAATTGGCGCCGGAAAAGAAAGAAAACTTTATTGGATACGCCGATGTTATCGCATTGTTCACGGTGGGCAAGGGCATACGCGTTGCCGGTTGCCGTGTTAGCGAAGGTGTGATAAAGAAAGATGCGTTTGTACGCCTGTTGCGTAACAATGTCGTTATATACGATGGCAAAATTGGCGAATTGCGCCGTGAAAAGAACGAGGTCAAAGAGGTTTCTGGCGGTGTCGAATTCGGTATGAGTTTTGATAAGTATAACGACCTAAAAGAAGGTGACCGCGTCGAATGTTACGAGGTCCAAGAAATCAAGGTCCAGCTGTAATTAGTGTCAATGATAGTTGTTAGGGATTAGTAAACGGTTGCAGAAATGCAACCGTTTTTTATCCCCTTCGCATCGGATCCTGTAAAAACAAGGTGCCGGGCAAAGTTCCCCTCCGTTGGAGGGGTGGCCGAAGGACGGGGTGGTTAGAGTATTCAGGATAATTACGTGGTCTCGTACCACCTCCCGGCGTTCCATGCCGTACTCCACCACAGGAGGAGAACCAGGTCCGCAAAAGCCGATATCCCGTCACACATCCTTATTGTCATTCCGAGCGAAGCGTGAGAATCCAGTAAATTTGTTTTTGGTGCAGCTACCCACAGTTTTTTTTATACACTGGATTGCCACGGGGGTATTGCCCCCTCGCAATGACAATAAAAAATACAGAACGCAAAGAGATCCCGACTTCTGTCGGGATGACGTTTCTTTTTTACTGGGGTAATGAATTAATTTCCACTGGGGATATAAACATCTAAATCAGGGCCAGCAGTGAATTCCCCAGCCCCCTGATTTGTAAAGAACGTATTACTAACCGTATCATACATACCCAATTTGCTATCACTATTGCGACGCGCCGGTATCATACTACGAACCAAAACATTATTTATATTTAAAGCAAATTTATATATTTTACCACGCACAATAGAAAGACCTTGCGTCACTGAACCATTATACCCCCCAAGTGCAAAT
Source organism: uncultured Pseudomonadota bacterium (assembly GCA_947306185.1). Taxonomy (GTDB): domain Bacteria; phylum Pseudomonadota; class Alphaproteobacteria; order Rs-D84; family Rs-D84; genus Enterousia. The sequence continues at coordinate 33,980 of CAMZFU010000003.1, forward strand.
ATCATACACACTGATTTGTTTTGATTTAATCCACCCCAACTTGTGGTATTTCCTAATTGATTGTTTACATATAAAGTTTCTCTATAATTTTCATAGTTTATAACTATGTTATCCTTATTCCCAGTAAGTAGCTGTGTCGTACCACCTTGTTTAACACTATAATAACCTGAGACATATAATTGCATAAACGCATTTGCACCAACCCACCCATTATCGTTAGTACTAAACTGTGCAACCATATCCATTCTGGCATTATCAGATTTGTTTATCCAAGTATTAGTATTAATATACTGTGTACCCGTACTCTCTATATATTCCAATGCGGTGTATCCGGTTGGTAATATTTGTTGTGGCGATGTGTTTTTAATCTGCCATATTAAACACGTGCCGTCGGTATCCCAATCAATACAAATAAATTCGTTTTCCAATGCATTGTTAATTCCGGTGTTTGCGTCACCGGCCGTCACAAGTGATGAATATTGTGACACAAAATCGCCGCTAGAATCGTATACACCTTTTTCGCCGATATTACCCACGGTTCCCGTATGTGTTATTACCGTGTTATTATCAACCGCCGGGATTTTATCCTGTTTCGTCGCAAGTTCAGTATCAACATAGTTTTTCGATGTTATGGTTTTATCACCCGTTGCAAAAGCATTGGTGCAAATTATTGCAACAATTCCAATGATGTATAATAACTTTCTCATGAGCCCCCCCCAAAAAAAAAAATTGCAAAAATTGAACCGCCAATGGAAATTGACGGTCGGGGTGTTCGAAAATCATAAAACACAATGACTCCGATGGCCTTTATATATACACCACCGGCACCCCGACATTTCGGGGGTGTAATGACGATGCAAAACATGAAAATCCGATGGATTACGATGCCTTGCACCGGTGTTTTATGGGCTTTCGACAGCCCCAAACCAAATTCCCATCTGGTTCGCTTTTCATTATATCAAAAACGAGATTTTTTATGCAATTGATTTTTTATTGTTCTTGAATTTTGCTATATGTTTGCTATTCTTGTGCCAAAAGGAAGATGCATGGATACGAATTATACTGTTTTAGCACGAAAATACCGCAGTCAAGATTTTCAATCACTTATCGGCCAAGATGTTTTGGTCAAAACTTTAACAACCGCAATTAAAACGGGGCGTATCGCACATGCGTATATATTTACCGGGATTCGTGGAACCGGAAAAACCAGTACTGCGCGTATTTTGGCCAAGGCATTAAATTGTTTGTCTTCGGATGGCCCAACGGCAACGCCATGTGGTACATGCGAAAATTGTCGTGCTATTGCCGCCGGACAGCATATTGACGTTTTGGAAATCGACGCGGCTTCTCATACCGGGGTTGATAATATGCGCGAAATATTAGATGCCGCGCAATATCGTCCAACAAATGGCCGTTACAAAGTTTATATAATCGACGAAGTCCATATGCTTTCCACCAGTGCGTTTAACGCATTGCTTAAAACATTAGAAGAACCGCCTGCACATGTAATCTTTATTTTGGCGACAACCGAAATACGGAAAGTTCCGGTAACGATTCTTTCGCGTTGCCAACGCTTTGATTTGGTTCGCGTGCCGGTTGATATACTTAAAAAACATTTTGCGTGGATTGCCGAACAAGAACAGGTTGAATTAACCGATGCGGCAAATGAATTATTGGCACGTGCGGCCGATGGTTCTGTGCGTGATGGGTTGTCTTTGTTGGACCAGGCGATTGCGCAGACCGGGGGGCACGTTGATGAAAATGCCGTTATGGATATGTTGAAACGTGCCGACCGTGGCGTGGTTGTTGATTTTATGCAAACAATATTGTCGGGAAATGTCGCAACCGCAATGGCCAAGGCAGACGAGATTTACACTAATGGCGCAGATTTAACAATGCTGCTTACTGATATGATGGAATGGACACATTGGGCAACACGTATGCATCCCGTGTTGCACGCCGGCGAAAGCAGTAATATTCCATACACCGCCGATCAACGTGCACGCATAAATGAAATAAACAAGCACGTATCGTTGAATACACTTTCCAGAATATGGCAGGTAATGGTTGCAGCGGTTCCAGAAATGGCCGCAGCATCAAATCAAAAGCAATGTTTTGATATGCTAATTGTGCGGTTGATGCATATTGCAGATATGCCGTCTTTACCAGAAATGTTAAAGTCAGAAAAAGTTGACATGCCACGTGTACCACAGCAATCTGCACCGGTAAAAAACGAAACTGTTCAGATTAAAACAGCAGCGGACCTGGCGGATTTGTTAAAGAACGCGCGTGAAATTATGCTTTATTCATATTTTACCAAGAACATAGAAGTTTGTGATATTAATGGCAATTGCATATCTTTCTTTGATCGTGGTAATGACGCGGATTTCCAAAAGAAATTATCATCATGGTTGAATACGAAAACCAATGAAAATTGGGAAGTGATTAAGGTCGAAGAATCGCATCAAAATCAAACAGTTCGTGAACAGATTGAAACAGATGTGGAATCTGATCCGATGGTCGCAGATGCAATGTCTTTGTTTGAAGGTGCCGAAATTGTCGGTATATCAAAACAATAATTTTGTATATGGGGGGAATATGAAAACCGAATCAGGCAGAAGTTTAATTGAAATGATTGGCGTGCTTGCCTTAACGGGTGTTATGACGGCAAGTGCAATCGCAATATATAATACTATTCGTCACAATCAGCATAATTCAATCGCGGCCGCAACACTGCGTGAAGTTGCAAAAAATGCGAACCTGCTTATGGGAATGCGTGGTGATTACACGGGGATATCTGTTGAATATTTGATAAAGGCGGGTGCAATTACAAATGATGTGGCCCCAATTGGCAAAACCTGGGCGGTTGATGTTGGGGAAACAGATACATCAACATTTGAAATTAAATTATATGGTTTGACGCATAAAGAATGTGATTTCTTTGCGTCTGCGATGCCCGCCTGGGCCGAAGCAATGTTTGTCAATGGTGTTGCATCAACAGAATATGTACAATGCATTTCCGCGGCGGAAAATAACATCACTTTTGTTGCAAGGTAAAAATGAAGAAACAAGTATTTGCTTTGTTTTGTGTTTTACTATCAGCGTGTGCGACATATAAAAGTCCCGAACGTTCAACGTGGGGAACGTACCTGTATGGCGCAAGTTTTGCCGATATGAATGAAACCGCAAAAATCGCCAAGAAACCAATTTACCTTGGCCGGGGTGGTCGTGTTGTAACAGATGTTACAAATAAAAAACCAGAAATGGATTATGGTGATAAAAATCAAAATGAATCTGCGATGATATTAGGTTATATGTCGGAATTAGAATATAAACTGTACGACGCCCTGCGCAGCCCCGGTGTTTCAGTTCAACGTGCCGGTACAGATGTTGTTGTTATACTTGTGCGCGATGCCATTATGGAATTGGATGCACCCGAAATATCTTCTGATGGGGATGACAACCTTGGTAAAATTGCAAATATATTAAAAAAATATGATGCAACTTTCTTGGAAATTGCGGGTTATACTGATTCTATGCGGGATACAACGGCGGCACGCGCTTTATCATTGGATATGGCACAGCGCGTTGGGGTGTATCTGGCGGAACACGATATCCAACAATCGCGTATGTTTATCGTTGGCCGTGGGGCGGCTCGTCCGATTGCAGGCCAAGATGAATGGGGGCGTCTAACTAATCGCAGGGTTGAGATAAGAATTGCCCCTGTACGGTAATTTTTGATAACTTTCTCTTTTATTTTATAAAAAATATTGCTATAGTACCCACGTCAACAAAACAAAAGGATGAAAATATGGTAGAAACAAATACAAATTCCCAGCAATCAGTTGTAAAAAAATACGCCAAGATTGGTATTGTGGCCGCGGTCGTGGTTGTAATCGCCCTTATTGGTGTTTTTGCTTTGCGTGGTGGCCACGAAGTTAGTGCATCCGAAGCAATAAGTGAAGTTTCTGCAGATGCCCCGACGGGTGCAGAATTGCGTATGGCGGTTATCCGTATGGATGCAATTCAGGCGGATGCCAAGGCATTGAAAGATTTGCGCAAACAAAAAGAAAACTATGAAGAAAAATTGCGTAGTGAATTAGAAAAACAACAAAAATCGTTGGAAAAAGAAAAAGCTGAAATTGAAAAATCTCAAGATGTTTTATCACGTGATGCATTACAACGTCGTGTTGTTGAATACCAAGGCAAAGTTACAAAATTGCAACGTGATTTAACAGAACGCGCACAATCAATTGACGCATCTTTCCAGAAAGCATTAACAAAAATCCAAGAAAGCCATTTGGATCCAATTATTGGTGCGATAATAGAAAAGAAGAATCTGTCTTTGGTTATTGATGGCCGTTTTGCACGTACCGGTGCAGAGATAAAAGGTTTGGATATCACAGATGAAGTTATCAATGCACTTGATAAAAAGGTTTCTTCATTCAAGATGGATAAACCAAAAGGTTTTTAATCGGATTTGTTAAATTGATTATTGAAAAAAAACGGCCGCAGTTATGGCCGTTTTTCGTTTGATTCTAATTTCTACTTTTATTTTGTATTTTTTGGTTTATAATGCAAAACATGTTAGAAATAATTAAATCTTTATTCGGACCGCGGGCCACAAAAATGACCGCCGGTGAAATCGCCAAGAAATTTGGCCTTGAATTGCGTGGAAATCCAGATGTGGTTATCAGTGGCATCGCACCAATTGCGGATGCGCGGCCTGGTCAAATTGCATTCTATTCCACAGAACAAAATAGTAATGCATTCAAGATATTGCCGATTGAGGTGTTAGAAAACACCCGTGCATCGGTTATTTTGTTGCAACCGGAAACAGTATCACACGCCCCGGCGGGAACCACATTGTTGGTATGTAAAAGTCCGCGTGGTGAAATTGTTAAGATTTTGGGTGAAATATATCGCGAAGCGCCACGCCGTGGTATATCAGGTGATGCGTATGTCGAAAGTGGTGTATTCTTCCGTAATCGTCGCAGTGTTTATATTGGCCCATTTGTAACGGTTGAACGTGGTGCGGTAATTGAACCAGATGTGAAGATATATCCAAATGCATATATTGGAAAAAATGTTACAATTGGTCGTGGCACGGTAATCTATTCTGGGGCACATATTGAAAACGCGACAATTGGCGCAGAATGCGTGATTTATAATGGGGCGTCTATTGGCAAGGACGGTTTCGGATATACTCGTCAGGACGGCCATAACGTGTTTATTCCGCATGTTGGACGCGTTGTTTTGGGTGACAGGGTATCTGTTGGCGCAAATACGTGTATCGATCGTGGTGCGCTTACTGATACGATGATTGGTGAAGGAACCAAAATAGACAATTTATGCCAAATTGCACATGGTGTTGTAATTGGCAAAGAATGTTTCTTGGCATCGGGTGTTGGAATTGCGGGTGGCGTTACGGTTGGCGATAGGGCATTACTTGCCGGACACGTTGGAATTGCGAACGGTGTTAAAATTGGCAACGATGCCGAGGTTGGTGCAAACAGTGGTGTTTTCCGTGATGTACCCGATGGTGCACGCCACATGGGGTATCCGGCGGCCCCCGGAACAGAATTCTTGCGCCATTATGCGTGGGTTAAAAAGCATATAAATCAGGATTAAAGGAAACCAAAATGATAGATGCAAAAGGTATAGAGCAGGTTATACCGCATCGCGGTGATATGCGCCTTATTGATGAAATTAGCGAATACACGGATAAAACCGCGGTGGGGATAAAGCACGTACGCAAAGATGAGTTTTGGTGCGCGGGGCATTTCCCAATTAAACCCGTGATGCCGGGGGTCTTGATTGTTGAAGCGTTGGCGCAAACGGCATGCTTTATGGTAATGAATGCCGCCAAAAAACCGGAAAGCCAGATGTTGGGATATTTTGTTTCCATTGAAAGTGCACGTTTTACACGTATGGTATTGCCAGGTGATACATTGGAATTACATGTTGAAGAAATAGCATCTAAATTGAAAATGCACAAGTTTGTTGGCAACGCATTTGTAAATGGTGTACGTGTGGCATCGGCAACATTTTCGGCAATAATGGATGAAAATCCGAATATCTAGGAATTAAATTGTTATTCCGAAACATAATTTTGCGCATTCGCTGATGATAAATGCGGCACATGTGACAATAGAGCATATAACAAGCATTTCCAAAAATCGTGGCCACCAAGAATCCCCAATGATTCTTGATTTTATAAAATTAAAGAACCATATTATCGATATACCAACAATCGTGGACATGGCCAGTGCAATTTTTGCATTTTTAATAAACAGAAACGGGACCAGTAACATTCCTGCGGTGAACATGTATGTGCCTCCCGTGCAGAGTCCGTGCCACAACGCATAGCCAGAATTCCCATCCACTTTATCCGCCAAATATTGTGATGCGGTCATGGACATTGCTGCCGCCACCGCCGCGATTGTGCCAGTCAGTAATGTAACATATTGGTCGGCACCGGCAAACACCAATCCCACAATTAACCCCGATGTTGAAACCAATGCATCATGCATACCCAAAACCATAGGGCCCCAAAAAGAATGTTTCTTTGGCATGTAAAAAAATTACCCCCATTCGGGGGCAAAATTAATAGGTTTGGTTTCTTTACCATGTTGGTGCATGGTCGCCTTCTTTAACAATTGGCTGTTCGTCTTCCCATACAGAAAGTCCTGTTTTAACATCGGTCAATGTTAATTGCAGGTAATATTCAACACGTGTATCCACGGACGAGAACCATCCAGAATTCAATTTTAGATTACGTTGTAACATTTTTCCGGTAAGTGACATATTGGGTGCCACCAATGTTCCTTTGCCTGCGATGGTTGATGCATCGTATTCGGCATTTCCGCGTGTATCGCGAACCGCATATGTTGTTTCATCTTCGGCGGATTTGTTGTTTCTAAATCCGGTCGTAACCTGGGCACGGCCAGAATTAACCAATGTCTTACGAATCTTTTTAATCAGGATATCTGTATCAAATCGTTGCATAGTATCATTTTTAATTTCGCCGATTGCGATAACCGGATTTTTAACGCGTGCGAATGCGCCACTTGCCAACATAGAATTGGTCATTTTTTCGGCTGTTGCAGCCCAATCACGATATTCTAATTCCATAACGTTTTGCATTTCGGCGACTTCTGCGGAATTGTTAAGGTCAACAACAGTTGTTTCCCCGCAACCACAAAGTACGGCGCACAATGCAATTGGTAATATTTTTTTCATCTTTTCCCCCTTTTATTTAAGTTTCATTTGTTTAATATCGTACTTGTTCGGCGACGTGCGAACATAGATTAAATAATTGCCCGATGTTCCAATTGATATCGTATTGATAACATTACCATTGGAACGTAATTCAATCAAGCCACTTTTATTATTCGGCATACGTAATACGGATATGGTCTTGGGCAATGTGGCCCATGTACGAACCTCGGCACTGTTTGTAAATTCAGAATAAATTGTGGACATTAGGCCAAGTAGTGGCGCGTTTTTGGAATGCGAATTATAAAGCGATGATTGTAATGCCACACGTGATGCCGCGGATGTAAATGCACGCAATGCGTCATTGGTCATGTATTCGGTATATTCCGTCATAAACATTGCATCCACATCGGCAAGGGTTTCTGTGCCATCAATTTTAGTGTATGATTCAAGAAATTGTGGTTTAGAAATTGCGATGGTAACAAATGTTGCGCCACCCTTTGTTGCAACTGGCAAACTGATTCTTTGTTCGGTAAGTTTTGGTGCAAAACCATCTTCAATAAATACCCAAACAGTATTTGTCGGCTTTCGTTTTGTTGTTGCCAGTTTTAAATCTTGCGTGATAAAACTATTTCTTGGAACCATACCGTTCGCGCGTTCAAGGTAAGTGACCGCATCAGAAAAATCACCAGATGATAAAAAGTATATGCCAGATAAATACATTAATGCCGGGTTCATAATGTCACGATATGCTGTCCATTTTGCATTGTCGTTATTTAATGTCTGCATAAGTTCACTTGAATCTGATAATTTTGATTGATTTGACTCAATCAGTTTTTTATATGCACGTGACATATCTTGTTGACGGGCATAAGATTGGTTTATTATTACGCGGGCATCATTCCACCGTGCATCGGCAATCGCCGCCCATAACTGATAATACGACACAAACAGCGAATCCATCATATATGGTCGGTAATCGTTTGCATTTGCACCCAACGTTAATGCGGTTACTTCGCGTAAGATATCCCCACTGGTGGTGGATATATTTCGTTTATTAAATACCTCGTATGCCTTGTCAGCATTTGCAATATCGCCATCATGAAAAAGCGCGTCTGCGGTAATCAATAAATCAAGATTATTCTTGTCTTCAAATGGTGTTGTGTCGGTCGTGGCGGTCATATAATTGTCGCGGACATTGTCAAGTCGTGATTCAACGGTCGCACTGCAACCACATAATAAAATCGCAATAATCAAAAAATTTGATAATTTACGCATGTCTTATAATGTCACCGGTGCCAGGTCTTTCAATTCATTCGTTTGTGGATTATAATAACGCGGTGTGCCGGCATATTCCAAAATCGCATGATGCGATGGAATCAAAAATTCCGGCAGTGGTGATGAACGGCCCATCTTCATATATGCAACCATTTTTGGATCACTAAATGCCATACGCATTTCCGCCTTAATCGGACGATGGTAATAACCTTCGTACAATACAACCGCTTCGGCCGGTTTGCCGTTAACCGTTGTCTTTAATTTCATAAGGTCGAATTGACTAAATACCGGTTCTTCTTTGCGTTCTTTTGTTTCGGTCTCTTTGCCATCCGCCCCTTTGACCTTTTTCTTTTCGAATGTTATCTTTTGCGGAATCATATCGGCGAAACGTTTTGCTGTATCGGTTTCGTTTTGACGGAATACAATCTTGGCCGCGGTCGTTGAAAGAATTGTTGATGCGGCATCTGGACCGTATTTTTCTTGAATCTGGTGCAAATCCTGACCGATAAACAGATATGATATCTTTTGACTACGACCGACGTCTGGCCCCTGGATAACGGCCTGCATCTTTTGCATCTTGGGCATTTCATCAAGCAAGAATAACACCGGATATGGCCCCATTTTTTCGCCACTGCGCCCAACGTGATCAGGTGGATTGGCAAGCAAGAAATTAGACATTGTTTCAATAAACATAGATGTAATCGGGTTCAATGCCTTGGCATCAACAACATTGATAGATAAATATACGGTTACCGGTTTCATTTTGCCATCACGCGGGTCAACCATTCCGCGCATATCCGCAAAATGAAAATCAGAATGACTTGTTCTGTTACGTACGGCGGCGTTACGGAATATCCCAAGACCGGTCAAAATCGTTGAAATAATGGATCCACGTTCGGTGGCCGGTGTGTTAGCAAGTTTGGTTAATTCGGCGACCGCACGATTAGAATACGCAAATGAACGGCTTTCATTTACGGCACCTTCCAGCCAATCTTTCATCGGGTCGGCCATCATAACGGTTTGATCCCCTTGTTTCTGACGTTCCGCCAAATTAGCAGCAACCGCAATTTGTGCCTCGGTAATCCAATCAAGCATCATGGAAAACGATGCCTCTTTGCCTAACCACATTTCTGGAATATTTGCCCATGTCCCGATATGAACATAGTTCATCGCGTTTAGTTCGCCCTTTTTAATTAAACCCATCGCTGCAAACGCATTTGGGTCATTTACCATTGAAAAGTAATAATCTGATAATACGGCTGCGTCATCTGCATCAAAAGTTCCGTCTTTAAGGCGGCTATAGAAATAATCATCGGCTTTTGCACGTTCTATTTTTGATACGATAAACTGTACAAAACCTGCAAGACCTGCACGACCTGCCTGTGTCCAGTGTGGGTCGGCACTGCTGCCCACGGCATCAGGAACCAAAACATCACAGATATAGTCGACATACAATTCGCGTTGTTCGGTACTAAACGGTATGTGTCCTGGTGATAATGGATTCCACGATGGATAATAAATCCCTTTTTCTGGTTCGTCTTGTCCCGCCCAATTCATAATGAAAACTGGACCGACCTTTTCCGAACGATAGCCACTGGACCCCACATCGATTTCAGGCTTAGGGTCGTTGATAATCATTGAAACATTCGGACATTCAAAAATTGTTGGAAATACTATACCTTGTGTTTTACCGGTCCCCGGAGGAGCCAAACACAAAACAGACGTGGTTTTTGGTAATTTCATCGGCTTTTTCTTAAAGTATCCAAGTAGCATAATGTTCCCATCAAATAATCCCATGTCCTTGACATCTTTTTCATTTGCTTCGCGCCCAGAACGTTTGTCATATTCATCTTTGCCATTTGGATTAAATTCTTTTTTAAGCGTATCATCATTCAAGGTGAAAAACGCAATTATTGGGAAAAATGGAACAATACATGCAAAATCTGGATGCATAACACAACGGGCCGCCCAATATGGAATCTCGGCCACAATTGACATACCACACGTTAAAAACGCGTTTTTGAAATATAATTTTATCCAAAGCAGGGTTGCCGGGGACCATCCGTACCGCCAAATGTGTTCTAACACAAATGAAAAACAAAACGCTACCGCGCATATAAGCCATATAGAAACCGCCCAACGCAATGCCCAAAATGTCTGGGCCATTGGGGTTTGTTCGTGCTCTTTATACGCAGTGGATTTGAATATGTTCAAACCCTTGCTGTCTTTACCAGCAGATAAAATCTTGAACTTTTCAGCCATCGTGTTATGATTATATCAGAAAAAACAATTTTTATAAAGTATGGAAATAAAAAATTAATGAAAAATATTCCAAGAATTTTTATGGGTGAAAATATAAAATCGGGTGATGTTATTGGTGCCCCACGTGATGTGTCGCATTATTTGACCCATGTTATGCGAACCAAGAATTGTTTGGTGTTTGGCGGTGGAAATGAATTTTCGGCCATATTGTCAGATGACGGCAAAAATATTGTGGTTGGGAACAAAACGGAACATGCCGATCCTGTGACCAATATCACACTTTATTTTGCACCGATTAAGCGCACTGATGATTTGATAAATATGGCAACACAAATGGGAATTAGGAGATTTCAACCTGTAATTACCGAACGAACGGTAAATAATTATGTGAATTGGGAACGTATGACAAAAATCGCGATCGAGGCATCAGAACAATCTAATCGCAACAGCGTGCCCGAAATATCTGCGCCAATACCGTTTGCACGATTAAATTTGTCTGGTCTTTTGTTTGCGGATGAACGGTTTGCATATGATGACAAGAACGGTGGAAATATTTCAACCGCCGACGGAATACTTGTTGGACCCGAAGGTGGTTTTTCCGATAAAGAATTTGCCGCATTAGACGCCGACGGTGCAATACCAGTATCGTTGGGTAAAACAATTCTGCGTGCCGAAGTTGCCGCCGTCGTTGCAATCGACAAGATAAAAAAATGAAAATAAGAATCGCAAAATTTATTGCCGATAGTGGCGTCGCATCACGCCGTGGTGCCGAACAAATGATATTGGATGGCCGTGTGTCGGTGAATGGCGATATTATGAAAACACCGGTGCATTTTGTTGAAGATTCTGATGAAATAAAAATTGATGGCAAACGCATAGAACCACGTCAAGATACACGGGTTTATGCATTTCATAAACCAATCAACACAATGACAACGACGCGCGACCCCGATGGTCGGAAAACAATTTATGATGTGTTGCCACACGAATACCATAACCTACGGTATGTTGGGCGCCTTGATTATAAAACAACCGGGTTATTGTTAATGACGAATGATGGTTTACTTGCGCGCAAATTGACGCAACCAACATCAAATGTCCCACGTGTTTATATCGCCGATGTGATTGGAACAAATATGTCGCGTCTTGATAGGGCGCGCAATGGTGCAACGGTTGATGGGATAAAATACCGTCCGATGAAAATAGAAATTATGCCTGATAAACGTTTACGCATCACGGTTACCGAAGGTAAAAAAAATGAAATTCGTATTGTGTTAAAGGCATGTGGATTGCCCGTGCGTACTTTGCACCGTGTAATGTATGGGCCCGTTAGCATAAAAAATATTCCAGTTGGAAAAATTGTTGAATTGGATGAAAAAACAATTGACCTACTTATAAAATCTTCTCTATAATGCAATCATAAGGGAAGGGAGATTCGCATGAAAAAACAAACAATGAATAAAACGGTAAATCGTTCTATACAGTTGGGTTCTGTTGAAATTCGTACCAAGAAAAAAGTAACAAAAAATATACGCCCAAAAGCTTCTGCGGTTCGTGGCGTTCAAATCAAAACATCAGAACGTGCCACGCGTAATTCATCATCGTGGTCAGTGTCAATTTATGTTTATTGGTTCATCATTTTGTTCTTTATTGCGGCAACGTTCTATATTTTGGGACGCAGTCATGTTCCAACCAAGACAGCACCTGTGGCGGGTACCGAAATCACAGAAGAAAATTTAATGCGCGCAACGGATTATTATACCCGTGGTAAAAGTGAAATTTTGGCTGGCAATATGGACTCTGCATTGGCAGATTTAACCGCGGCAATCGCGGCCGATGAAAATATGATAGATGCATATATATTGCGTGGTGAAGCATATATGCAGGCCGGTGATTACGAACCGTCAATGAATGATTTTAATACCGCGTTGAATATGGATGCTGGTAATTCAGTCGCATATTATGACCGTTCATTGTTGAATACGCGTTTAGAAGATTTTAATGCGGCGTTGAATGATATCAATAATGCAATTGCCGCATATGTTAAGGCGCCAAACGATGTATTGCAATTGCGCGATTTGTATGCAAAACGTGGTCAATTAAACCTTTGGACCAAAAATTGGGAGGGGGCGGTCGCAGATTATACCAATTCGCTTTCACGTCCCGAAGGTACAATAAGTCCGTCTGTGTATGCGGAACGTGCCGAGGCATATACCGCGATGGGTGAATATGGTAACGCGATTAACGATTATACATCTGCGGTTCGTGTGATTTCTGAACAGATTCAAGGCACAACCACGATGGAACAAAAAGAAGATTTATCTATGCATGCGATGACTTATTTCGAAAAGTCCGCGGGATTAAATCTTAATATTGGTAATGTTGCGGCGGCAAGAACGGATTTAGAATCAGCGTATGCAATTGCTACATCTTTGAATGATGCCGATACCGTCGATAGATTGCAGAAATTAATTGAAGCATTACAATAAAAAATATATGAATTAAAGAATGCCCCGCGTGGGGCATTCTTTTTAGAACGTTATGCGCAAACCTGCGGCAAGAAAGGGTTCTTCGCGTGATATACCAACTGATGTCCAACCGTCAACATATTTACTATATTTATATCTAAAAGATGCCAAGGCCGTATGGTCTGCATAATTTTCGAAATCATTGTGCCATATACCTGTGTCTGAAAAAATATATGACAATGATAGAGTATAATTTAGCAAATCATAACTTATACCGGCGCCCGCTGTAAAACCATCGGCGGCGACCCCCACAGGATTTTCATCATAAATTAAACGCCCGTTTATTGCAAACACCCAACTGTTATATTGAATATTTGTTCCAACCGCAAATTGGGCACGCCAATCGGCCGTAACCTTGGGAACAAAAACCGCGGTTTCATAGTTGTCAAGGTGGTTCATAAATGATGCACCAATAGAAAATGCGTATTTTGTTTTTGCGGCGGATTGTTTGATTTTTATTCCGGCATCAATGCCATAATCATAATCACCTGTTATTCCCGCAACAGATACACCGTATTGAACATTACTTTGTGCTGCTGATACGATATTTAATCTTAATGCTTCGGTACCGTTGGTAATTTCATTATTTGCAATGACCGTACCAGGCGTTCCCATTTTAAGGTAAACCAACGAATCATGATTTATACGCATGCCACCAACATCTGGCAAGCCCAATCCTAATTTATGTGCAATAGAATCTGTAAAACCGGCCTCTATACGACCAACATTGCGCCACTGCCAAAAGGCGAACGCATCATGCAACCATTTTTCTTCATTGACAGCGTCTTCGTCTATCATATATACGGCACCAAAAGATTGATAATTGTTTAGGTTATACATAATCTGACCGCGCAGACGAAAATCATCAATAATGTCGGGTTGTTCAAAATTTGGTTCTAAAATTCCAATGGTCCCATATCCCGTCAACGAGAAATTAAAATTATCTGTTTTGTAATTAATGGCGTGTGCACCAAACGGCATTAATATCGTTAATAACGCGCTAATGGAAAATAATTTACTTGTCATCTTTTTTACCTGTGGTCTCGTTTAATATTGCATTACGCAATTTGTTATAAGCTCGCTCTTCAATTTGCCGGACACGTTCGCGTGAAATATTATATTTCTTAGACAGCATCTCTAATGTTGCCGCCGGATCACTAAGACGGCGCGCCTTTAATATTTCACGGTCGCGTTCAGGTAATTCCGCCAAGTGTTTGCGTAACAATTCGCCACCGCGTGTCATCATTTCATGCTGTTCGCTTTTTTCAATTATGCCGACATTGTTGTCTGCCATATTGGCCAGCATATCAGAACCTTCTTGTTCGGTTGTGCGTGCCGGCGAATTCAACGATAAATCACGCGCCACGATTCGTGTGGACATACGTTTAACATCTTCGGCAGGTACACTAAGGTATTCTGCGATTTTATCCGCCTGTTCATCAGAAAGGTTCCCATCCATAATACCCAATGCACGTTTCGCCCGGGCCAGGTTAAAGAACACACGTTTTTGATTTGCGGATGTCCCGATTTTTACAATGGACCAATTATTCAATATTGTTTCATATATTTCGGCGCGAATCCAGAACATGGCATAGGTTGAAAACCGAAAACCGCGTTCCGGGTCAAATTTCTGCAATGCCTGCATCAGCCCCATATTGCCACTTGCCACCAATTCTTGAACTGGGATTCCATAATTACGGAAATCATATGCCACCGATACAACAAGGCGCAAATGGCTAACCAGTAATTTTTCGGCGGCGTTTTGATCTTTGTCTTGAACCCATTTTGTAGCATATTCGTATTCTTGTTCTGCAGAAAGTATTGGATATTGGCTAATTGCACGAATATAACTGGCCAATCCACCTTCGTCACCATATGTTGGTATGGCAATAGGTTTTTCTGATTTTGATACTAATGCGTTCTTGATTTGCTTTTTCATAACATTTATAGTATAGCAATAAAATAGAAATTATCAAGGTACCAAAAAATACAGGAGAAAAATTCTATGGCGAACATGCTTGAAAGAAATAAAAAAGTCAAAGCCCCGCAAAAAACATACCAGGAACACGCAGAAGACGCCCTTTATCGCGAGGTCTGGGAAGATGTAAATAACGAAAAGACTCAACAGTTTCTGAAGAAATATGGTAATTATATTATCGCTGGTGCGTTGGTTATTATGATTATTATAACCTCAATCCAAATAGGTGTTCGTGCCCATAGGGCATCTAAGATGGCGACCGCCGAAAATTATGAAACGGCTGTTGAAAATACTGATGTGAATGCATTGGTCGGAATTGCACGTAATACATCGGGTGCCACCGCGGATTTGGCACTATTCCAAGCATATGTTTTGGACAAAGATGTCGCAAAATTGGACGAATTAGTCAAAGATGGCAAAACACAAGAATTTCGTGATTTGGCACGTATGC
>CAMZFU010000004.1 GCA_947306185.1 uncultured Pseudomonadota bacterium
CTCTATATTCGGGAACCTTAGCGAACAAGCCGTATTGGGAATTCAAACCTCCAAGGGCACGACGATTGAACTTGGGATAATCGGTGCATACGGCGAAGGATTCTTCATTGTTCCAAATCCAAATCAAGCAGATTTTTGGGCCAAAGTAAGACAATTTTTTGTGATAGACGGGTGGAAATTCGTGTTGTCGACCGCCACAGAAATCGGTAATACGAATAAAATCTTTGCAACCGCAACCGCGGTTAATGGTCCAATTGGTATAACTGGTGGTGGCAACTATAATTTTGACACCAATGTCTTTAATGGATTTGTTCGTGGTGCATATACCACCAGTAATGGTATGACATATATATTACAGGGACTTAAAAAGGACAAAACATACTCTATCCTGCTTGGGGCCAGTAAAAATGGTGTCCAAGGTTTCATAGGCGTTGATAATATAACCACAACACAAACAGATACCCCCGAATTTATATCAACCCCAACGGTCAATGTTGGTATAAGTTATAATTTTAGCAGAAGTAAGACACTATAAAACAACGGTCGCGTTTGCGACCGTTTTTAATTATCACTAATCACTTACACTAACAACTATCTTTTAATCATCGAAATTGCGTTTTCCAATATTACGCGGGCGGCATTCGAATCTAACTTTTCCTTAATATCGCGAATGCGGACGCGTCCCATCTGTTCTTGGGCGGCGGTGGACGACAATGTTTCATCTATCAAGGCAATCGGCAATTCCGTTGCATGCGACAATTTATCCACAAATGTGCGTACCATAGTTGTGGTTTCAGAATCTGTACCGTCCATACGCAGTGGCAACCCAACCACAATTCCACCAATTTTTTCGGTATTTATAATTTCACAAATCTTTTTAATTAAATCATCTGGTTTATTTATGAATATTGGGTCACGTACAAAGACAAATTCACGTGTTTCATCGGACACCGCAACCCCGGTGCGTCGCGCCCCCCAATCAATTCCCAACAAACGCCCTTTTGCGTTAAAACCCTTGAAATCCACCAAAATCATTGTATAATCACCTTTACATATAAATATAGGATTAGAAATGGCATTTAGCAAGCAACAATTACATAAATTCGCCGATCTTATCAAGATTGATATTCAAGACGAAAAATTAGAACAAATGAACATAGATTCCGTGGTGGAATGGTTGGACAAGATTCAACAAATTGACACAGCAGGCATTGAGCCAATGTTGAATCCGGCACAACATCCCCTGCCCCGTCGTGCAGACGTGGTTACCGACGGTGGTATTCGTGATGCGGTGTTGGCCAATTCACCTGACAAGGCAGGTGTATCACGTGGATACTTTGCGGTTCCAAAGGTTATGGATGGCGATTAAGTAACAATGAAACGTAACAATCTGTACAATTTTACACCAGAAGAATTAAGCAAACCTATTTCAGAGTTGGGTGTGGTGTTTCGTGCGCAAAATGTTCTGGATCGATTAGAGATAAATACTTTGGGCGAACTGGTTGAACTTGTCGAAAATCATAACATTGTCAAAATCTATGGCATGGGGCATGTTCGTGCAAATGATATATTGGATAAACTTGCCGAAATACAAAATCCTGAATATAATGCAAAACAAGAACAATGCAAATTGTTGCAATCGCACATTGATGAAATTGGTAAGCAAATCAAAGCCCACGACGAAGCAATCGCCGCCCTGGATGCCGAAGCAGAATTTTATCGCGCCCAAATAGCAATACTAAATAACACATATCAAAAAAAAATACGAAAAAGATAATATATCAGGAATCGAAATATGTCACATAAAATTAATCCGAACTACAAATTAAAACTGAACCAGATAGATGCCCAACTGGACATGTTACGTGACAATAACGAAGAAAAAGAAGTGGCATTAATGGAGAAATTTGAAAATCGCCTTTCTGATAATTTCTTGCAAGATTCCATAGCAACAACGCATGAAGATTATGATTACCTAGAATTTTTATCGCAAATTGCTGCAGATTACGACCGTGCACAAAAGAAATTAACGGCACAACGCGCTGCGTTGTTCTTGGTAGCAACCCATATCGCACGTCGTGGCAAACCATTACATATCGCGCATGCCACAACGCAACTGGAACAACTTGGTTTGGATGGTGAACGCACATCAACAACAATGAAACAATCTATGTATTGTCCACCAATACTGCATGCCGATGCAAACTTGCATCAGGAATTATATCAATGCTACGGCATAAAATTATTAGATATAAGTTATGCATTAGCCATTTTAAACGATGCATTTCATGCAGGAATGGATTATAACGATAAAAAATTGTCAATGCTGGTTAAAGAATTTAATTTATTCAATCTTTCAGATTTTGATACAGTAAACAGATCACGCACACCTATAACCGACAGCGCATTGGATAATGGATGATGCATTGGATGCGATGAAAGATTACGTATATACCTCAAATGATTATAAAGAAGCAACTGCGCGTAAAATTATCAACAAAATTAACGTATTTCGTGATAAACTTTATGAACATAGTCAACTACAAGCAAGACCTTTTTAATATAAGAAAAACAGGAAGAAGAAATGATAGACCTAACCATAACCGAAGCATTAAGCAAATTGAAATCCGGTGAAATCAGTGCGACCGACCTGACGCGTGCGCATTTAGATAGAATTGAAAAATATAATCCAGCATTAAACGCGTATATTACGGTTACGGCCGAACGTGCCATGGCGGATGCGGCCGCGGCAGACGAACGTATTAAAAATGGTACTGCGTTGCCGTTGGATGGGATTCCAATTGCGATGAAGGATTTGTTCGCGACACGTGGTATTCGCACAACCGCGGCATCGCATATGTTGGAAAACTTTATTCCGGAATATGAATCAACCGTTTCACAAAAATTTATCGATAGCGGTACTGTGTTGCTTGGGAAATCAAACCTGGACGAATTCGCAATGGGAACTTTTTCCAAAACATCATATTTTGGTGCACCGGTAAATCCATGGCAACGTGAAAAGAATCTTACCGCCGGTGGTTCATCAGGCGGTTCAACATCCGCCGTGGCATCGGGTATGGCAATGGGTGCAACCGGAACAGACACCGGTGGTTCAATTCGTTTTCCATCTTCTATTACCGGGCTTGTTGGGCTGAAACCAACATATGGGTTATGTTCCCGCTGGGGATGCGTTGCATTCGCATCAAGTTTGGATACCCCCGGTCCAATCGCACGTACTGTTGATGATGCAGCATTATTATTATCGGCAATGGCGGGACACGATAACAAAGATTCAACCAGCGCAGATGTTAAATTAACCTTAACCGCACCGTTGCAACCAATTTTGGGTAACGGTAAAAAATTACGCATCGGTGCTATCAAAGAATTCGCAAACGTAAAAATTTCTGACGATATGCAAAAACTGTTCAACGCGCGCTTAAATGATTTGAAATCAGTGGGTGCAGAAATTGTCGAAGTTTCAATTCCAAATATCTTGGATGCGTTGGCTGCATATTATATCATCGCCCCAGCCGAAGCTTCTTCTAACCTGGCACGATATGATGGTGTACGTTATGGTCTGCGTGTCGAAGGGGCCGACATTTACGACACATTTAAAAAGACACGCGCCGCCGGCTTTGGTGACGAAGTAAAGCGTCGTATGATTATTGGTACTGCGGTGTTGTCATCTGAATCATACGAAGTTTATTTTATGCAGGCTGCACGTGTTCGTCGCCTGATTGCTGATGCGTTTAACAGGGCATTCGAACAATGTGATTTGATTGTATGTCCATCCGGTGCCGGAACGGCACTGCCGTTGGCATCTGATTTAACGCCGTTGGAATATTATGCTTTGGATTTATTTACGGTGGCAATGAACTTGGCTGGCATCCCAGCAGTAAGCGTTCCATGTGGTATGGCATCAAATAACCTGCCCCTTGGGATGCAGGTTGTAGGCAAAATGTTTGATGATGTCCGTGTATTGCAATTGGCAAAGCATATTGAACAATTTGCAAACATAGACAATCGTCCAACAAAGATAATGGGGGAATAAAAAATGGTGGCCAGAAGTGGAATCGAACCACTGACACAGGGATTTTCAGTCCCTTGCTCTACCAACTGAGCTATCTGGCCATCCGTGGGACATATAATAAGATACAAAAAACAAAAAAGCAAGGAAAAAGAAAAATGTTTACGATAAAAGGCAAAACAGGTGATTGGGAAGTGGTTGTCGGGTTAGAAACTCATATAGAGGTTCTATCCAAAAGTAAATTATTTAGTGGCGCGTCTGCGGACTATAATCCAACCGTTGCACCGAACACCCAGGTTTCCATGGTCGACGTTGCTATGCCTGGGATGTTGCCGGTTTTGAACGAATACTGTGTAGAACAAGCAATTAAGTTTGGTTTGGGTATTAATGCAGAAATCGCACACAACAGCCGTTTCGCACGTAAACAATATTTCTATCCCGACCTGCCCCAGGGATATCAGATTACCCAGGCAACCGGCGAACCAGCCGTGGTCAACAATGGGTGGATTGAAATTATGTCAGATGATGGCAAACCCAAAAAGATTCTTATTGAACGCGCCCACATGGAACAAGACGCAGCAAAAAATAAACACGATATGCATCCGGCAAAATCATTTGTCGACTTTAACAGAACTGGGGTGATGTTGCTTGAAATTGTGACCGCATTGGACACAAAAAATCCAGAAAATAATTCATATATTACATCCCCGGACGAAGCAGAAAGATATCTGCGCCAAATTCGTGAAATAGCACGTGCATTAGGAATATCCAAGGCGAATATGGAAGAAGGTTCTATGCGTGCCGACGTAAATGTATCTGTGCGTCCGGTCGGTGCAAAATATTTTAATGAACGTTGCGAAATCAAAAATATGGTATCGTTCAAATTCATTAAAACCGCTATTGAATATGAAGCAAAACGGCAAATTGAAATACTTGAAAATGGTGGTCAAATAGACCGTTGCACAATGCGTTTCAACCAAGGTGATGGGACAACAACAGTTCAACGCAGCAAAGAAGATGCATTGGATTATCGTTATTTCCCAGACCCGGATTTGTTGCCATTAATTATCACCGATGAACAAATTGAACGCATACGCAAAACTATGCCGGAATTACCGGCGGCGACACGCACACGATATATTGAAAAGTTCGGCCTGCCGGAATATGATGCAGCAAGACTTACCGAAACCGTGGATATATCGCATTGGTTCGATGCGGCGGTTGGCGGCAAAGCTGAACGTGCCAAGGGCGTTGCAAATTGGATGATTTCCGAATTGTTCGCACACCCGGAAAACTATGATATCACAAATGAAAAGTCCGGTATCGTTGATGGAATGCGCATTATCACACCATCCGATTTGGCTGAATTGGTTGATATGGTCGCTGCATCTGAAATCAATGGTAAACAGGCCAAGGACATATTTATAAAGATGTTGGACGGCGAAGACGGCACACCACGTGCAATCGCCGACAAGTTCGGCATGAAGCAAATCACCGACACCGGTGCCATTGAACAAATTATCGACGAAGTTATTGCGAATAACCCTGGACAGGTTGAACAATATAAATCTGGTAAAGTTGGGTTACTTGGGTTCTTTGTCGGCAATGTTATGAAAGCATCCGGCGGAAAGGCGAACCCGGCAATTGTGAACGAATTAATAAAGAAAAAATTGGGGTAAAATATGCCAGAAATTCTTGCCTTTATATCACCAGATGCCGATCGCGCAATGCGTGAACACCTTATGTTACTGTTCTATATGCGGGGTATCGCGGTAACTGATGATATGAAACGCGCAACAATTGTTGTTATGCCCAAAGACAAACAGAATATGAACGCCCCATTACATGAAGAAATGCACCAAACGGAGCATACTATTCAGCGTTTGAAAGGTACCGAACCAAATATGGACGCATCATCGTCGCATAAAGTAACAGAAAAAGAATACCTTTTAAGACTTTTGGAATACGCTGAACAGAATCTGGATGTAACATCGTTGCGCAAAGAAATAGAAGAAAAGCAATATATTTATAGAAGGTTGGAACATGCACCTGAGATATTTGATATGGTTATTCCAACACAACAACGAAAGAACAAACATAAAAAATCGTTTGCGCATAGCACGACATTAAAAAAATATAATTGTGCCAAGACAAACTATGCGCAAAGATTTTTCAACAGGACAACATGTAAATAAAACAAAAGGGGTAAAAAATGGAAGCACAAAGAATAGAAATGGTTTATGACATAATATTGGGACCAAGTTATAGATTGGTACCATTGTATTTACCAGAAATAGCACCAACCGGTGTCGTTCAAGAAATTCATTCCACCAAGGCCAATAACGCAATGAGAAATTACGGCAAAAGAAAATAAATGAAAAAATACTTTATTAAAACTTTTGGTTGTCAAATGAACGTATACGACAGTTGGCGCATCGCCGCAATGCTGGACGCACGTGGAATGTGCGCAACCAAAAATGTTGCGGACGCCGACATAATTATACTAAACACATGTTCTGTTCGTGAAAAAGCAACCAATAAAGTATTTTCCGAACTGGGGCGCATACGCGATGTAAAAAAAACAGATGCATTGTTTGGAATTGTTGGTTGCGTCGCACGGGAATCCGGCGCAACAGCATTTCATAGAATGCCTGATTTGAATTTTGTTTTGGGGCCGCAAAGTTATCATCGCTTGCCCCAGATTTTGGAAAACCCTGATGCAAAATTATTAAACATTGACCTTGGCGGTCTTGAAAAATTTGATGAGATGCCACAAATTGTCAATGCGCCAACCGTATCATATATTCCAATCCAAGAAGGCTGCAACCACTGCTGTACATATTGCATTGTCCCGTATACACGTGGGCCGGAGCTTTCGCGTTCATATGATGATGTCATACGCGACACTGCTATGGCCGCACAAACAGGCGCAGTCGAGATTTGTTTTCTTGGTCAAAATGTAAATGGTTATAAATACACCGATGAAAATGGTAAAGTATTTCGGTTGTCTGATTTAATTCGTGCCACGGCAAAAATGCCAGAAATCCAACGTATACGTTTTACATCCAGTTATCCAACCGAAATGACAGATGATTTGATTGAAATGTTCAGAACAGAACCAAAACTCTTGCCGTTTCTGAATATGCCAATCCAAAGTGGATCACCCGATGTATTAAAACGTATGAACCGTCCATATAGTTTAGATTCGTATGTTGAAATAATAAACAAACTGCGTAATGCGCGTCCAGACATTCAGATTTCAAGTGATTTTATCGTCGGATTTCCCGGTGAAACAGATGCTGATTTTGCACAAACATTGGAAATTGCAAAACGCATTCGTTATATAAATTCATATTCGTTTAAATATTCTCCACGTCCGCATACGGCGGCGGCATTGATGTCCGACCAGGTTCCGGAAAATATTAAACGTGAACGTCTTGCGATACTTGACTCTCAACTTAATGAAATTCAGCGCGATTTTAATGAAACATGCATCGGAAAGACACTTACCTGTCTATGTGAAGGCGCCGACAAAACTGGTCGCCATTTAATCTATCGCACACCTTATATGCAACAATGTATCGTCGCATATCCAAAAGACGGTGCACCATTAACAATGGCGAACATAAAAATCACCGCGGCAAATCGTGCATCACTGCGCGGCGAATATGTGAAAGATTAAAACAGAAAGTTTATATCTAAACCAATTTTATATGAAACAACGGAATCATTATATAACACACCAAGGTTGATTCCACCACCAACACCATCCGCAATGGACAACATATTTGAACGCAACATTGCATAAATACCACCGTCCGTTTGAATAAACGCACGCATTCCAACCATATATTTGTTTCCATCTTGGACTGTATCAACCGTTGCCTCGACCCCGGCACGCGCATTAAAATCTGTATCTGTATCATTTAAAACATTTGCATAATCTATTATTCCACCAACGAACGGCGCAATGCGTACATCACTCAACACACCAAATATTGGTCCGGAATCAAAACCAAATTGTCCCACAATACCATGCGGATCTTTTGTAACTTTACCATTATGAAGCACATCTATATCATTAAATTGTGCATACGATAATTTTCCATATGTTCCAACATAAAAATCTTTATCAACATACGCAACATCAAAATTTCCGCCGTATAGCGTAGAATTATATTCGTCAAATTTACCATCATAATTTAACATACCGCCATAAACACCAAGACGTGCAAAAATGTTATCATGAACCATACCTGATACATTTAATTTTCCACCCCACATACTAAAATCATCAGAAGTGATATATAACGGACTAATAGATGCCAAGGCATCTGTATCATTAAATATCAACATATCATCCATTGTGTTAAATATCTTTATTGGTGTGGCAAGTAAAACAGGATGTACGTGTGCGGAATTATTTAATATATGATTCAATTCACGACGATTACCCGCCCTGTCCAAATTACTAATCAATTTATCCCGTGCATTCGCATCACGCAATGAATCTAGATAATTCCCCAAAGCACCACCGAATACAATAGAATAATTGGTTTGTCGGGCCAATTTAACATTTAATTTATCTCCATCCGGATACCCAGTCGCAATATACATTGGGTCTGCGCCAAAAATTTCAACATTTGGCACCCCATTAATATTTTCAAGTACCGTCCCAGATTCAACCAAACAAGATCCATTGATACGTATAGAAACACTGTTGTTCAAATGAATCGGCGGATTCTCATTTGGAATATAGCGGTCTATCACAAGTGTAGAATCATTGATTACTATTTCCGATGCATTACCAGATATCGCGATTAAATCCGCCATATTCAAGTTTCCAGCATGGTAAACATCTATGGTATGCCCAATTAAATTGTTTATGATATTTATATCGTCCGCCGAATCCACAGATTGCATAACTGTTGCCCCAGGAACAGTGAAAAATTGTCCGATAATATCGCCATGATTTACAATTGTTAAATTATATCCACCATCAAAATAAATATCACCATATATATGTCCATTGTTTTCAATAACCATATTAGTGTTAACGTGTATATCTGTGTAATGGTCACCAGAAATAGTAATTCCGAACGCATTTGATACATCCAACAACAGCACCATACAAATAAAATTCAACAACACCCGTTTCATAACGGTATGAGTGTAGCACACAGGAATATTTTCTTAAAGCAAAAAAACGCCCATATTTTACGGGCGTTTATATAGGTTTTATACAATACTTTATTGTTTATTTACCCATTTAATTTTACCCCATGCGGCCTTGTATCCACCATCACGCATCAGAACAATTTTCGCATTTTTCAAATCAGAACAACTTAACCCCGAAATATTAAATGTCTGAGTCAGGCGTCCCGGTGTATCAATTGATAACACTGGTAAATTCAGATTCATGCATTGTGACGAACAGCAACTATAATCGCTGCACTTGCCACATGGATATATTTTAACCGTGTAATCTTTGCCTGGGCGCAAGTCTGTAACATCAACCATCATATTTACGCCATTTTCACCGGGTGTAAATTTAATGTACCCCATTTCTGATGTACCACCATTACGACTACGCGTGTACATTTTCGCCTTCATCATCGGCATTTGTTGGGGCACCGCAACCACTTCGACCGCTTCGGCCTCGTACATAATTACTTCACCTTGGGAATCTGGGGCGCCATGCATTCCCCTATGATGACGCATATCATCATGGTGTCCGCCACCGCATCCACCCCCACACGCGGCAAGTAAAAACACCGCGCCAAATACAATGGTTAAACTTGTCAGTGTCTGTATAATTTTTTTAATTATTATGTCCATATTTATAATTATCTTATCAGGTATAAATCCCCATGGCATTTCAAATAAAAGCCCCGCCAATATTCGGGGCTATTTATGAACACCGTGTATCATTAACCCACCTAGAACATATATCTGACACCAATATCGCCACCAAAGTTATGCAGGCCGGAATTGATATCAGCATAGGTATAACGAAACGCCATATCAACAGCAAATATGTGCCAATCTATGGTTACACCCATTGTTCCCATTGCCGAAAATCTTGTTTGATCATGGCTTTTGGATTCCACACCAACTACATCACGTGTAACATCTGCGAATGCGACACCGGCGCCCATACCAACGAACGGACGGACCATTTGATAATCGCCTAAATCCATATATGCATTCATCAACAATGTTTGTAATTTAGTATCAACTTTGACTCTGGTACCCTTAAAAACATCATCATCTTTCATTTTGGTAAACATTGACCATTCGATTTCGGTTCGTGCCTGATTCTTGCACCCCATACCCAATCCCAGTGCAATACGACCATGCATTTCTTCATCGGTTAACGATTCTTTTTTATCGTTAAAACTGTAATTGTGGTTTGTATAACCGGCACCGACACGCAAACCCATATATGGATTTATCGTATCCCAAAAAGATCCTTGGTTATGTTGTCCGGCCATGGCTGGGCATGCAATGATTGCGGCCAAGACAGGAATTGCGACTTTTTTCATTTCTTCTCCTTTTTGTTTTTTTCCGGGTGTATTTCTCACACTCTTGGACACAATGATACTATCACGAGATTCTATTATTTTGCATAGGTATGGATACCTTGGGATTTTGGGCATATTTGAGCTACAATGTTTTCAACTTGCAATTTGCAAAAAAAGGTATATAATCAGCGGGTCAAAAGACCCATGGGTGCATAGCTCAGTTGGTAGAGCAACTGACTCTTAATCAGTGGGTCTGGGGTTCGAGTCCCCATGCGCCCACCAAAAATTAAAATCGACCTTGTGTCGGTTTTTATTTTTGCATTGGGACATTGGACGAGAACCAAAGGGTTCGACACGATAGTTGGTGAGAACAAGCAGCGCGAAGTTCGAACCTTACGAGTGGAAGGGCCCCAAACATTTGTGTTTGGGATGTGCAATCCCCATGCGCCCACCAAAAATTAATAAGCCCGCATAATAAAACTGCGGGCTTATCTTTTCAATATGCATGACACACATTATGCTTCTAAAAAGCACTTAAAATCATGCACTTTATACTTCTCTAACTCTTCTTTGATACGCAAATGATTTTTATGTTTAGTTAATATGTTTTTCACTTTCTTGGATTTCAACCTATAGCAATCATAACCACCGTGTTGATTCTTGCAATAAAACACAAACCAATAATTAGGACGCTCTGTAAATGTATTATCTATCGTAAACAGACGTTTTTCTTCACGTGCCTTTATTTGTAATTCTACATACGTACCTTTTGGGAGCCGTATCACATAATCAATACCATTATCATCCACCAATGGTTGAAAAACATCGCATTCTACGCGGTTTTCACGCATACATTCATATAACTTATGTAAAAAAAACAATTCAAACTCTTTGCCAGTTTTACTGGAACTCCATTGTTCTTCATTTTTTTTCTTATCTTTGGCCATTTTTATCCCTTTACTTCTTTAGATAATTTATCGGATTATATGCCTTGGTACCCTTGCGGATTTCGAAATGTAATTGTGGGGTTGTAACCTTACCTGTTTTACCAACAGCACCTATTTTTTGACCAACCGTCACACGAGCCCCACGACGCACCGTCATAGAATTCATATGCGCATATACCGTCATCCAACCATCGGCATGCTGAATAATTATAAGGTTGCCCATACCGCGAACTTCGTTTCCGGCGTATGCGACAACACCATTTTCCGCCGCGACGACCGATGTATTTAATGCCGCCGATATGTTTATACCGTCATTATATAACCCGGCCGTTTTTGCACCATAATGCGACAAAACCGTTCCACGAACCGGCCATGAAAACTTTGACGAAGAACGCGCCGCTATCTTTTCATTTTTCGGTGTTGA
Source organism: uncultured Pseudomonadota bacterium (assembly GCA_947306185.1). Lineage (GTDB taxonomy): Bacteria > Pseudomonadota > Alphaproteobacteria > Rs-D84 > Rs-D84 > Enterousia. Next base: position 11,923 of record CAMZFU010000004.1, read on the forward strand.
TTTAGATACGGTTTTTTCCGTCTTGGGCTCGATTTTTTTTGCTGGTTGTTTAGTTTCTTGTTTCTTTTGTTCCGGTTTTTTTATTTCTTTTTTCTTAGGCTCTGCTTTTTTAGTTTCTGGCTTTTTCTGTTCCGCTTTTTTTACCGTTTCTTTTTGCCCTGTTTTTTTATCTGTTTTGGTTGTTTTCGTTTTTTTATCCGATTCGGATTTTGTTTCAACCTTTTTGTCTACCGTTTTTGCGCTTGGCGTGGTAGTCTTTACGGTTTCCACCTTGCGCGCATGTAAATCCGGCACATGTAATGTTTGTCCAACACTTAATGTAAATGGTGCGGTCATACCATTCATAACCGCCAAATCATTGACCGGGACCGAATATTTGCGTGAAATAGAATACAATGTATCACCACGTGCAACCTTAATATCTTTGATTGGAACACGTAGATCTTTTTGAACCTTGGGTTCGGGTTTTGGTTCTGGTATTGACGCCAGCTTCGCCGCAGGTTCCGGTTTCACGACCTTTGGTTCTGCCTTTTTCTCTTCAACCTTGACGGGGGCTTTTGGTTCTGGTTTTGGTGTTTCCTTGGCAACCGGTTTAGGTACCTCTGGCTCTTTTACCACGACTTTGACAGGTGTTTCTGATTTTATTTTAAGAACCTGACCAACACGAATTGTATATGGCGCAACAATATTATTTTCACGCGCAATTTCATCCAATGTCATATTATGTTCGCGCGCAATTGCATACAATGTATCACCACGATGTACAATAACCGTTCCAACCGCCGCACGTGCTGGTACACTTATTTCATCAGTTTTATATTCGGGAATATCCAATACATCTGTTGCTTCTTCGGCTGATACCTCGTCCGATGTATCTGCTTCTGTTATATCGTCTTTGTCTTCGGTGGCAGGTTCCGATTCTTCAACATTATCATCAGACGGTGTATCATCCGCGGTTTCTTCTGTGATTTCTATATCTTCATCTGGCAACGAATAATCGTTCACACCCGCATAATTCACATAATCACCCATATCAACCGAACCATACAATTCTGGGGATGCATAAACCCCATAGTCACGCGCTGCGGAATTATAAATATCAGATTCTGTCTTTGGGTCGGCCAACAACGCCGGGTAACGCGACGAAATAAAATCGCCCACCGTATCAGGTATGGACGTAATTTTGGGCCGCAAATCACATGCGGTCAAAAACACCAGTCCGAAAATGACCAAGCAAATTTTTCTCATACGGAAATTATATCACAAAAATCGCATAAAATAAATATGTTAGGGAAAAACTTATGCGTCTTTTCTCATAAACAAAATACTAATCTCGAACAACGCCCACATTGGTAACGCCAATAATATTTGGGACACAACATCCGGTGGTGTTAACATTGCGGCCACGATGACAATAAATACAATCGCATACCTGCGCATTTTTATCGCCCTTTCACGGGGTAATACCCCTACCCTGTTTAACAAGACCAAAACCAATGGTAATTGAAACGCGATTCCGAATACTTTTAATAACCCTATTGAAAATGCCAAATAATCACGCATCGCGGGCATAATTATTGCCGGCACCGGTGCCGATTCGTTTAGTTCAATAAAGAATTTGAATACAGTTGGGAATAACGCATAAAACGCGAATGCCGCCCCCGCAATGAATAACAATGGCGACAGTATAAATATCGGCAACACAAAACGTTTCTCGTTTTGATGTAATCCAGGTGCAACAAACGCCCAAATTTGATATAACGCAAATGGAATAGTAAGCATAATTGCGACCAACAATGCCAATGACAATGTTATCATCAACCCGTCGGTTATCCCCGTATAGAGCATTTGTGCATCATCCCAAACGGCGATTAATGGACTTGTTAAAAATTCTTGAATATATGGTGCAACCAACCACCCAAAACCAAACGCCAAACAAAAGAATCCGAACGTCCACAACACACGATTACGCAATTCAGCAAAATGTTGCATCAGTGTCATTTTTTTCATTTTGCGCCCTTGCGTTTTTTCGTTGGTCTTTTGACGGAAATTGTATCCAATACATCTTTTGTGGTTGTATTTATTATGTCATTTATTGGTTGTTCCATATCAATTTGTTCTTTGATTTTTTCCGATGCATCGGTTATTTTCCAAATAATAGATCGTATAAATTTAACCAACCGTGCCAATGCGCGTGCAACATCCGGCCAATACCGCGCCGGTATCACAAGAACAGCGACCAATAATATAACAATAAATTCTGCCCAACTTATTCCAAACATTTTTAATCATAGAAATCATCACCGCCACTGGTGCTAACCGTTTTGTGACGTTGAATCTGGAAATAATTTTTCCCAAAATCTGTTTTTGTTTTTAGGTTATTAAATGCGACATCCGTCTTGTTACCAACCGCATCCACAATGGTCCACGCATTAAGTGCCACAGGTTTCTTGTTAAACACCATAATCATTGTTCCCAAACCTTCTTGGTCACGCAGATTCATTTTTAATGCGAATGTCGTTTTACCAACAGCCGTATCAACAACATTTATATCGGCATTTTGTAAATCTATCTTTTTACGCACCAATATACCCGCGGGTGTACTGGTCAATGGTACGGTCGTAATTTGATCCAATGATTTATCATAGAAATATAAATCTGCACCATCTGCAACCAACTGCACCGGCATATTGTTATAGTCCAAACGAACACGGCCCGGACGCAACATAGAAAATGTACCCTTTTCTTTTTTACCCTTGTTTGTCTGAACAAAATCACCCGTTAAACCGGTTATAGAATTAAGATATTTTTCCGCACTAAGCACCAATGCCTTGTCGGTTGCGGCAAATGCGCCAACCGAAACAAACATTGCAAACAACGCAATAATCATTCTCTTCATTTTATAACCTCCTTGAACAATTCTAAAATGCGCGCTTTCACATTATCCAATGTATCACTTACAACCGCGCCTGCAGCAAATTTATGTCCACCACCACCAAGTTTCACCGCAATTGGTTCAACCTCTTTGAACCGGCCACGCAAAGAAACCCCTATTTGATTTGCCTTTTGCTCTTTAAGCAAAGCGATATAATCCAATCCATGAATCTGTGCCAACAGGTTCAGAACCGTTTCCCCACGGCCATCAAGATTTTTGTATTGTTTGTTATCAATAATTGCGATTGCCAATTTGTTTTTATAAAAGAATTCCGCATTACCCGCCACCAACGATTCTGTAATAACCGTTTTACGTGGTTTGTTGGCAAGGTCATCTATGACACGCTGAATATTCACACCTTCATCAATCAAATTTGCCGCGACATTCAACACACGACCATTTTTTGCGTACTTGAAACACCCGGTATCTGTAACAATCGCCGTCATCAATAATGTTGAAACCATTAAATCAGATTTCCATTTTGCCACCTGCATAAGTTCATAAACTATCTCGCCTGTTGCCGCCGCGCTTTCATCATCAATGCACAGTTCGCCAACCTTGTCATCATTAATATGATGATCGATTTCTATAATAAATTTTGCCTTGTCTAAAAATTTCTGTGAACCGCCAATATTGCGTTTAATGCCGTAATCCATAACTATGGCAACATCTACATCAATGTTTTCATTCACGTGTGAATAATATTGCATATTACGACGCAACGGCACATTGTCCAAATTATCCGGCACATTTCCATCATACATACACACGACTTTTTTGCCATAATTCAATTCAATAAGATGCCCCAATGCCGCAACAGAACAGAGTGCGTCACCATCAGGATTCTTGTGCGCACACAACACAATCGAATTAGCATTAGATATTTTGTCGTTAAAGATTTTTACCTGTTCTTTTGTTATCATCTTGCGATATCTTCTAATGTTAGTTGTACCGACCTGTGCCCATTATAGTTATTTTCTTTCAGGCGCCCCAACACCATAATTTTAGTATTTATGTTCGCATCGTCCAGTAAAAAATCACCTATTGGCGTTCCAACTAAATTATACCCAACAAATTCCAATCGAAATCCCGCAGACGTCCTAAACGCACCATGCAAGTGTGCCCCCGTATGTCCCATTAACGTTGCATACTCTAACACCGCCCCATGTAAAGCCAATAATGGTTCTGGGTTAGATTGTCCAAACGGTTCCATTTGTTCCAATTTTTTAACCAATTGCATTGTTGCACCGGCGGCATCCATTTCTACATCAACACAAATATCATTTCCTGGCATATCACCATTCAGTTGTTCGCGGACAGATTTTTCAAGGAATTCACAAAATTCGCTTTCTTTGGATGCTGGCAATGAAAATCCCGCCGCTGCCGCGTGCCCACCACCTTCGGTGACAAGGCCCAATGCCAATGCATCATGTATAATTGCACCTAAATTTATTCCCGGTATCGAACGCCCCGAACCATTTATAACATCATCCGTACGTGTCGCAACACATGCCGGCAAATTATATTTATCCTTTAGACGCCCTGCGATGATTCCCATAACCCCACCATGCCAATTATTACCGCACACAAACAAACTGCACCGACCTGATTTACAACATTTATCGGCTAATTCAGTGGCTTGGAACATAATGGCATTTTGGATATTTATTCTTTCTTGATTCATTTGATCAAGTTTTGTGGCCAAATCAATTGCCACAATTGGATTATCTGTTAACAATAAATCTAATGCCGGCGATGCCGAATCCAAACGTCCTGCTGCATTAAGGCGTGGTCCCAACACAAACCCAGCCGTGTAAACAGATACTTTGTCAACACGCGCAATTTGCATCAGCGTCCTAAGTCCTAAATTTTGCCTCAGGTTTAATACCTTTAACCCAGTTGCAACGAACGCACGGTTTAACTTAACTAATGCCATCGTATCACAAATTGTTCCCAATGCGACACAATCTAAAAAATTTAATAGGTTTATAAATTTTGTTTTTTGCGATATTTCTTCATTATCAGAATTCTTTAGTTCACGATTTAATGCAACCAAAACCAAAAACGCAACCCCAACCCCCGCAAGGTAATCAAGCCCAGAATCATCATCTGCACGCTTTGGATTAACAACAACATCGGCATTTGGCAATACATTATCAGGCGAATGGTGATCTGTTATAACGACATGCATACCCAACGATTTGGCATATTCAACCTCTTCTACACCGCTGATTCCGCAGTCAACCGTAATAAGCAGTTTCACACCATCTTGGTACAGGTTTTGTATTGCATCTTTATTTAGTCCATATCCTTCACCTTCACGTGTTGGTAAATGCCATACAACATCGGCACCAATCATACGCAAATAACTAACGAATATCGCCGTAGATGTTATTCCATCAACATCATAATCACCGTATACGGCAATCTTTTCACCAGAATAAATGGAATTGGCGATAACATGAACCGCACTTGCACAATCACGTAAAACAAACGGATCTGGCATAAAATCTTTGACAGACGGATTAAGGAACCCCGGAATATCTTCGGGTGCCATTCCACGCCCAATTAAAATATGCCTTACCAAATCATCTTCTGTTACAAATGATTCACTTGCATCATCTGCAACAATCCATGCATGTCCAAGCATGGATTTCTCTACTATCTTTCTCACGCGCTATACTCTTTTTTTTATTATCAATGAGATTATAATATAATTTTATTCAAATAGCAATGGCAGGATACTATCCAAAATTTTTCCTGTCGTTGGCACGGCATTCCACGCCGCCGTACGCAGTCCGAATGTTTCTTGGGTTCCTTTTGGTTCATCCAATACAACCAAAATAGTGTATTGTGGGGCCGCAACAGGGAATATTCCAACAAACGCGGTTAAATTCTTAAACTTATCAATCTTTCCATTTATACGTTTTTCCGCCGTGGCGGTTTTTCCACCAATTTGTATTCCTGAAATTCTGGCCTGCTTCGCGCTTGTTTCTTCGGCGATACGGAACATAATCCCACGCAACCGCGCCGAGATATCATCAGACAAAACCCGTTCACCACGCAATGGTCCAAAAGATTTTTTCTGCAATGTCGGATAAATATACATTCCGCCATTTGTCATTGAATTAACCGCCAAGAACAAATGCATCGGGGTTACCGAAATACCGTGTCCAAACGACACCGTTGCGCGTTCCGTTGGTCCCCATTTACGGGGTGTTAACGGTTTTTCTGTTTTACCGAATTCAAGATTTAATGCCTCGTCCAAATGGATACGATGGAAAAATTCTGGTTGCGTTCCATCGGGCAAATCAAGCGCAATCTGTGCACTACCAACATTACAAGAATGCAACATTATTTCTTCCACGGATAAATTGGGACGCGGCGGTTTAAAACTGCGGATATCACTAATTGTCGCGGCGACACGGCCAAATTTATCACGAATCTTGAACGGCTCTTTGACATAGTATTCTTTATGAATACCATTTTCCATCGCCATTGCGGTATTAAACACCTTGAAAATAGACCCCATTTCAAATGTTGCCCGCATCGGCTTAAACAGGCGGTTTGACATTGCATCCATACTAACATTTTCGGGATCAAAATCTGGCAACGATACCATCGCTATCATTTCACCAGTACGTGAATTCATCAGCATTCCCATGGCATTTTTTGCCTGATATCTTTGCATCGCCGCCGACAATTGTTCATAAAACACAGATTGAATTCGTGAATCTAATGATAATTGTAATGGTTCCCTACTATCTCGCAAATAATCATCATAAACGCGTTCCGCGCCCTCAAGTCCGTTTCCATCATTACCGACAAAACCAACCGCATGTGCAAACAAACGACGTTTCGGATATTTACGTGCCTGAATAGATTCAACCCCCAACCCAGGCATATCCGCACTTAATATTTTTTGACGTTGTGAATCACTTGCATATTTCTTTAGGTATATAAACCTGCGCGAAGAATTTAATAACGATAACACTTCGGATACAGAATATTCATATGGCAAAACCTCGTGTACCAATTGCGCGACCGCATCACGATCTTTGACCTGTTGTGGACGCAACGTGATATGACCTGACATAACATTCTTGGCCAATATGTCACCATTTCTATCGATAATATCGGCACGATTAACCAACCATTCCGCCCCACCATCAGATGGACGCACACGATTCGTTCCTTCGGATGCAAAGTATAATGTCCGTATCCCAAAGCAAAAAAAACACACTACAAAAAATATATAAACGCCACGCAGCCGCCGTCCCATCTTGGTACGCGCATTGCCTGATGAATATTCGTGTTTCAAGATATCCTTTCCTACTTCAAACATTTTACCTGTTTTCTATCCTATCAGGTAATTCTTGAATTTCAACCGATTTATGAAAACTTATTACTTCGGCTTTGGGCACCGCATTTGTAACCAAATTACGTAATATTTCCGGGCGAACATACGATGCAAAGTTGGCCTGGGCAACGGCATAGTCTTTCTGGGTTTGGACAATTTTCTGACGAACACTGCGACGCGCGTCATTTTGCACACGATAGCAAACCTGTAACGCAATAGTTACAACAAACATTATAACCACCATCGCAATACCAATATGAAACATCTTTTCGTCTTCGTTCATCGCACCACCTACATAAAAATCTGCTTTATATTATATCACAACCGTGCTATTTCACAAAAAAGTTTAACAATATTTTTACAGATTTTTCAGAAATCGAATCATAGACCCAACACCATTCAATCGGGCCGCCCCAATATTTATTTGTAAATCTGCAAACATTTTTTCCAAATCCATTTGATGTATTTCTTCGACCGTATGCCCATCAACCATGGATAAAATTATTGCGACAATACCACGAACAATTGCCGAATCCGCCGACCCAAAGAAATTGTCACCACGGCGACATATCTGAACAAATGATGTACAGCCCGTGATTTCATTACAAACCGCATCCGCTGGAATCGGTTTTAATGTTTTACCAATATCCATAACTGCCTCTAACCGCATGGCCGGATCATCCAACATACCAAGTAATTTTTTTATTTCATCAAATGTCATTTTACCAACCACTGTTTGTTAAATCTAATTCTATACGTGCCGCATCGGACATACGCGACAAATCCCATGCCGGTTCCCAAACCAAATCCACCTGTACGGGGACCGGGGCGGTAACCTTGGATACCGCGTCTTTGACCTGTTGCAAGATTTCTTCCATCATTGGGCACGTTGGACTTGTAAAAGTCATTTCAATACGAACCATATGTTCTGTTATTTCAATATTGTACACCAAACCCATATCCCATATGTTAACCGGGATTTCTGGGTCAAATACCGTTTTCAATGCGCCAATAATATCGTCTTTTGTAAAAGCCATTTTATTTCACAATCTTTTTTATTATATCTATTGCCTGTTTCATTTCATCCATTGTATTCCATGCACCAACAGATATACGCACAGAACCACTAATTCCCATCGCACGATGAATCCATGATGCGCACATATTACCAACACGCACACATACATTATTTGCCCCCATCATTGCACCGACATCCAATGGATGCATCCCATCAACAACGAAACTAAGGATAGCAGAATCACGTGATGAAATAATTTTTATTTTTTCTATCTTTGATAATTCATCATACGCATATTTAATCAGATTTAAATCGGGTCTGTTCTTTTCCAATTCATCAATCGCAACATGCAAACCCGCAATTTGTGTTAATGGCAATGTGCCGGCCTCCCACTTATCGGGTGCATCGGCCGTAACCCAGCAAGAATTGCAATTTTGGTAAATCCATCCGCCACGCGATTCTTTGGCGCGCGCCATATCCGCCACAGACACAACCATACCACCACCAAATTTTTCCGGGAAATATTTATTGGTATCACGAATATAAAGTACCCCCACCCCAGTATCGGCACCAATTTTATGTCCCGAAAAGACCAAGAAATCACAATCCCATTTTTTTACATCTATTTTATTGTGAACAACATATTGCGATGCATCAACAATAGTTATAACATTTGGATTTTTCCCACGCGCCGTGGCAATTATTTTTTCCACATCTTGCGCCCGCCCCAATACATTTGACATTGCGGTAACAATCAAGAAATCTGTCTTTGGAATCGTATCAATTTTAATATCATAGTTATCGTCTAATTCACATACCCGCATATGTCTTATTTTACCGATATGTAATAATGCCTCCCACGGGATACGCGCCGAATGATGATCTAAATCAGATACCGCGAAAACCGACGAAGAACTGTACCACGGTTGTGATGACAAAATATTTACAATGCGGTTAAGGCCATCTGTTGCACCAGATGTAAATATAACTTGGGTCGGGTCGGCATTTATAAAATCCGCCACGCGTTGACGCGAACGCGCAACCATATCATCAACCGCCGCACTGCGCGCGCAAACACCACGCCCAGAATTAGCATAAGAATTTTGCAAAAAATCAGCCTCGGTTGATACGACCGATTTGGGCTTTAATGCGCTTGCCGCGGCATCTAAATATATGATTTTATTCACTTTACGTTTTCTCTTGCTTTTTATACAGATTATAATACACTTGTGTCCAATATCAACAGCAAAGGAGAAAAAATATGGCGATAAAGCACGCAACAGATGAAAACTTCTCGGAAGTCACGGGTGGCGCATTAACCCTGGTTGACTTTTGGGCACCATGGTGTGGTCCGTGTCGTATGTTTGGCCCTATTTTCGAGGCCACATCCGAAACCATGCCTGATGTGAATTTCGTTAAATTCGAAGTTAACGAAACAAGCAACAAAACCTCAGCACGATTTGGTATTCGTGGAATCCCAAGCGTATTAGCATTTAAAAACGGTGAATTGGTAGAAGCCCGCAGCGGTCTTATGGATCAAGACACTTTAACAGATTGGATTATGGAACTAAAAGGATCCTAAAATGGCAAAGAAGAATTACAAAACAATTGAATTACCGGCAAAATATGTACCAAAAAAGTCGGAACCATATATGTGTCCAGAACATTTGGCGTATTTCTATCAATTGTTAAATGCGCAAAAAGAAGAAATCTTACAACAAAATGCGGCCACATTAAATTCGTTTAGTACACGTAACAAAAATAATGCAACCATTACCGGTGATGATTCTGATATTGCAATTGCCGAACAAGAAACGACCATGACTTTACGCATGGCGGAACGTGATAATAATTTATTGGCCAAGATTAACAGCGCACTTGATAGAATCGAAAACGGTACATATGGTTATAGTGTTATATCTGGTGATGAAATTGGATTGGCCCGCATGTTGGCACGACCACTTGCAACCATGACAATCGAAGAACAAGAAGAACATGAAAAGAACGAATAATTGTTATAAATATGAAAAAAACAAACGGGCGAATAAATCGCCCGTTTTTTATTATTTCTTGTCTGCCTTTTTGGCACGTGGCTTTACCGATTTCTTCGGCGCGGCCTTGGCCGGCTTTTTGGCATCTGATTTATTATCATCCTTTTTCATTTCTTTCTTAAAGGTCGTAATACCATTTGCCAAATTGCGCATCATATTTGGAATCTTGCTATGTCCAAACAGGATGATGAACAACAAAACTATAACCAGTATCTCTAACCAACCAAGTCTCATATTCGTCTCCTATAATTTATTTTGCCACATAACAATCTAAACCATCAGATTTCGCATTACGGCAGAACCCATTTGCATCATTTGATGTTGCAAACGCGACACGCAATCTGTATGTTGTTTGACCATTTGGCAACACCGCTGCCAAGATTACAAACTGTTTGCCACTAAACAAACTTGGGTGTTCGCCGCGTATTTTCTTTTCGGATGCTTCGGCCGCCGCACGGGTGCTGTACGAACCGAACTGAACATACCAACCACCATTAGCCACCTTTTGTACCGCTGGCTTTGGTGCCGGTTTCGGTTTAGTTGGTGTTTTGGCCTGTTTCGGTGCCGGGGCCGGTATCGGCTTTGGTGTCGCCGTTCCACGCGATGGGTTAAACTTTACATCCTTGCGATCTTCGATAACGCGAACAGAATTCTGTTTTGGTGCCGGGGCCGGCTGTTGTGCTACTGGCATTGGTGCCGGGGCCGGTTGCATCACCACAGGTTGTGGTGCCGGCATTGGTTGCCCCATTGGCATTGGGGCTGGTGTCGGTACAGGTGCAGGTACAACCTGAACAGGAACAGGTTCTGGTTCAACCGCATCCACACGTTCTTGGACCACAATCGGTTCACCCAAATCAACATCTATTGACGATGAAGAATTGCTGCCCACGACGCGGATAATAATAAATACCGCAAGCACGATTACCGCAACACCAATACCCAACAACAACCATGGGCGGTGCGGACGTGGTGCAACAAACGGTGTCGCATCAGGCAAATTGTCATCAGCGGCATCCGCATCATCAAGATCTAATAAATCTAAATTTTCCTCTTTCATTATGGCTTCTCCCTTATAACGAGATATATTATACCATAAAAAATTGATATCACAAAAATTATTTTACAGGCCGCGCACCAAAATGTGGTGGAACAATTAATTTATGATTTTCTTCGACAATTGGTTCTGTTTCACAGGTACGTGAACAAGCCCCCAAAACCACAGGTGCCAAAACGGCAATAATCAAAAAGATTTTTTTCATATCCGTTTCTCCTTTTCTTGTAATGTGCCCGGCAAAACACCGGGCACATCAAATCATTACATTGGCATTTTAACAGCGTCTTGCATTTGCTTTACAAAATCATCTAATGCAACGACATCCTGTTTTTCAACGCCCAATCTACGCAAGGTCACACTCTTGTCGTTTGATTCTTTTTCACCGACAACCGCGATAATTGGGGTTTTGGCCAATGACAAGTCGCGAACCTTATAGTTGACCTTTTCGTCACGCAAATCGGCACGTGCGAACACACCCGCATCACGTAAATCTGCGACGACCTTTTCGGCATATTCGCGATACTTTTCAGATACAGGTACCACAACCACCGGTTCTGGCGACAACCACAATGGCAAATTACCACCGGTTGATTCCAACAACACGCCCATAAAGCGTTCAATAGAACCCAACAACGCACGGTGCAACATAATTGGACGATGTTTTTCACCATCTTCGCCGACATACGACAGGTCAAAACGTTCCGGCAAATTCATGTCTAATTGCACCGTACCGCATTGCCATATACGTCCCATAGAATCTTTCAGATAGTTATCAATCTTTGGACCATAGAACGCGGCATCACCTTCGGCAATTTCATATTCAATGCCGTTCGCATCCAATGCGTGTTTCAATGCACCTTCGGCCTTGTCCCATATTTCATCAGAACCGATACGAAAGTCAGACAGCGGTCGCGTTGCCAATTTCATAGTAATTTTATCAAAGAAGAACTTGCCATAAATATCTTTGATAAAGCGCAAGATTTTTACGACCTCGGTTTCCAATTGTTCTTCAGTACAGAAAATATGTGCATCGTCCTGAGTAAATTCGCGCACACGCATCAATCCCGCAAGACCGCCTGCGGCCTCGTACCGGCAAACCTTACCGAACTCTGCCAAATAAAGCGGCAAATCTTTATAAGATTTCATACCTTGGCCAAACACCAACATTCCGCCCGGACAAGACATCGGCTTTACACAGAAAACCTTGCCGTCTTGGGTCGTACCAGAATAATTGTGCGCCCCATATTTCGCCCAATGGCCACTGCGTTCCCAAAGACATCTATCCATAATGGATGGGGTTGATATTTCCAAATACCCCGCACGTTCTTGGCGCATACGCAAATAATCGATTAAACGACGATATACGCGATACCCATTATTGTGCCAGAACACCGCCCCAGGCGCATATTCTGGTTCAAAATGGAACAAATCCATATCTTTGCCCAATTTACGATTATCACGCGCCGCGGCTTCTTCCTGCATTTTCAAGAATTCGTCTAATGCCTCTTTGCTTTCAAATGCGTCAACATAGATACGTTGCAACATTTTATTTTTCGAATCGCCTTTCCAGTATGCACCGGCAACATTACGAATCTTGAACCCGTCACGTGGCAAATCTTTGGAACTTTCCACATGCGGACCACGACACAGATCGGTAAAGTCACGGAAAGTATAAACAGACAGTTTTTCGCCCGCCGCATCATATTCATTTAACCATTCCATTTTATATGGTTGGTCTGCAAATATTTCTTTGGCTTCGGCCAAATCCACTATTCTTTGTTCAAACCGACCATTAGATTTGATTAAATCGCGCATTTCTTTTTCGATTTTTTCAAAATCTTCTTCGGAGAAACGGTATTCAGTATCAAAGTCGTAATAGAAACCGTTTTCAATAGCCGGACCACCAGCAAATTTAACATCTGGGTGTAATTTTTTCACCGCCGCCGCCATTACGTGCGCCAACGAGTGCCGAATCATTTCGATTGGATATGACATAATAAATCCTCTTACTTTTTTTGTTTTGTTATTTTTTAACTGTTTGATTATATTAACGCGTCATAAAAAACGCAAATAGAAATTACCGCACCCCAAACGGGGTTGTAGTTGTTGTAGTTGTGAAGATGAACATAAAACGCTTCATGCCTGGCATTATATTACTATAAAATAAAAATGTCAACCATTTGCTAAACATCAAGGATTGCGCCGTATAGAACCGCAAAAAAGAAACAAACGGTTCCCGCAATCACAAATAAATGCCACACTGCATGTGAGAATTTTAATTTGCGCCACAAATAGAAAATTACCCCAATAGTATATGACAATCCACCAGCCAAAATAAACCACAAACCACGCGGTGGAATATGCCGTATCATCGCCGGCAATATAAATAATAATGTCCAACCCATTATTAAATAAAGTGCAACCACCCATTTGGGTTGCTGGTGTGGATTACGTATTTTAACGACCGCCCCCCATATAACAATCGCCCAGAGTATTCCGAACACTGTCCAACCCAACGCACCACGCAAATTCACCAACAAAAACGGCGTGTATGTGCCGGCAATCAACGCATATATGGCAACGCTGTCCCATACCTCAAAAAAGCATTCACTTTTTTTACCAATGGTTGCATGACACATTGTTGAACCAAAATAAAGTGTGAACATAGTCACACCAAAAATAGCACACGATACAATTGACCATGCATTTCCATAAAGCGCCGCGAACACAACCAGTAAAGACAACCCCGCAAGTGCAAGCCCGATACCAATACCATGTGTTAATATATTCAAAACCTCTTCCGATTTTGTGCTTTTACGTTCCCAACGAAACAACCCCGTCGCACGCAGGCACCGCAACAACGCAGATGCGTGTTTATCATGACGAACCTGTTTCAATCTTTTTCTTATTAGTTTACGCGTTTTTGTCATTTGCCCCCCCTATTTCAAAATCACACAATTTTATCGGATCAATTTTTACATTTGAATAATCATCACGCATATTTTTTATTCGCGTTATATATTCTGGTTCGCCCATCATATCTTCCAATACAAGACGTTGTTTTTCGTAATGACCAACCCCAAAAATACAGAACACCGTATCATACTTGTTCAATGCCACGGCTATATTTTGTAACATAAACTTATCACGTCCGGCCATTCCAAGATATTCGCACATTTGTTGATATAAATTTCCGTTTATATTCGGTTCGTGTGATAAAACCTTGCTCAAATCCGCCGATTCACTAATCTTGTTATTTGGGAATCCACAATTTATAACCTCAATCATTTGTGTATCAGATAAATCGGCAAACACAATCGGGACATTCTTTTCTGACGCTACCGCCGCCGCATAAGAAAGGGTATTATTTTGTAACCAATACCAATCAAACTTGCGTTCAAAATTTTCATTTTCCATTTCGACCAATAACACATCTGGGCGTATACCAAAATCATCTGAAAAACACATATCAACCATATTGAAAGATATGTTTTCGCCGTGCCTATCGCACATATAAACCAGTGTTTTACCATCACGTTTGAACACAGAAACAAAAGCGGAATTACATGCAAAATCTTTTGCTTTTTCCGCAGATTCCCAATCACGCAACAAATCAAAGTTCGGTCTAAATTGCATTTTTAATTCTTTCAATAACTCTTGCACCGCCCATTACCTGCATAATGGAATAAAGATCCGGTGTATTTGTACGTCCCGATAATGCCACACGCAAATCCATCGCAACATCGCCATTTTTAACACCAAACTTTTCGGCAATTGCGACAATTTTATTCCACCAAGTATCCTTATCATCGGCAATATCAAACACATCCAAAAATGCTTTTAACACATCTTTGTTATAGGCATATTCTGTGTTCGGCACAAACAATTCGTCCCAGAAAAATTCTTCGATTTCCAACGTCTGTTTCCAGGTAATAAAATCTTTACGTATACGTTTCGGATTGTCGCGTTCAATGGAAAGCACCGCGGTCAAATAATCAGCATCATAAACCTGCATTTTTTGTTTTTCATCACCATATTCATTTGCCCAATCGGCAACACTTTTTACCAAATCAGGAACCGCCATTGCGCCAATATATTCTTTTGACCACCATTCCAATTTCTTCATATCAAACAGCCCACCCGACATTGGAATTTTTTTAGGTTTCATTTCATATTCCCAGAAATTCTTAACGGTGCCTTTCAACTTTGCTTCTTCATACCCAGATGCCAAAATATTCCCAAGGTATTCAATTACTGCATTCGTCGGCCAACCTTCTTGTAAAAAGAACGCAACATTACTTTCTGGATCTTTACGCTTTGACATTTTGCGCTGTTTTCCGGTTTCTGCATCAATCTTGTCCAATGTCGCGGTATGGATATACATTGGTGGCGTCCATTCCATCATACGGAACAATTGGTAATGTAACGGCAATGAAGGCAACCATTCTTCACCACGCACAACATGCGTGGTCCGCATAAAATGGTCATCGCACAAATGTGCAAAATGATATGTTGGCAAACCATCATTTGATTTTACCAAAACAATGTCTTCATTATTTTCTGGGAAACCAATAGAGCCCCTAACCGCATCTTTACAGAAAATACGTTGTGATGGATTTCCGGTCGAATACAGACGAATCGACGGTACTTCGCCATTATCAAGGTGTTTTATAATATCTTCTTCGCTTATGTCCCTATCACGGGCAAATTCGCCATATATACCGGTTGCAAACCCAGCAGAAGATTGTTCCGCACGAATTTTTTCCATATCTTCGGCCGATAAAAAGCACGGATACGCCATTCCTCGACGTAATAAATCAGCGGCAACTGAATGATAAATATCTTTACGTTGTGACTGATAATATGGGCCATATTTTTCATCGTTATTATATTCCAAACCAAAACTGTACATCGCATTTTTCACAATTTCAACCGCCCCAGAAACCTCACGTTTTGTATCGGTATCTTCGATACGCAACATAAATACACCACCCGATTGACGCGCCAATTTATAATCAATCAATGCGCCATACAGGTTTCCGATATGCATAAAGCCAGTCGGACTTGGGGCGAATCGGGTCACCATGCTACCTTCTGGCAACGCGCGTGGCGGAAATTTTTCCTCTAATTCTGCCAGAGTATATTTTGGGGCGCCGCCCAAAACACGCGCAATTAATTCTTCTGATAAACCTTGTCTCATAATCAAATCCTTGTATTTTCAATATTCGCATTTTATACTAATATTATGGAAAAACAAGAAATAAGAACATTTGGACGCCGTCATGGCAAAAAATTATCCGCCCGTAAAGAACGGCTGATCGAGGCCATTTTGCCAAATATTGCGCCAAATGCAGACGAAAAAAATAGTATTTTGGAAATCGGATTCGGTGCTGGTGAACATATGCGCGAATTGGCATTGGACTTTCCGAATCAAATTATTATCGGTGCCGAACCATTTGTAAATGGTGTTGCCGCCCTGCTCTCGGCAATTTGTGACGAAAACGACACAATAATGCCAGAATACAAAAATTTACGTATCTGGCCGGATGATGTACGATTGCTTTTTAATAAAGCAAAATTCCAATTTGATACTATTTGGGTACTGCACCCCGATCCATGGCCAAAAGCAAAACACGAAAAACGCAGATTATTAAACGCAGATTTTCTAACATTACTTGACAAGAATTTACACAAAAATGGAAAAATTATAATCGGCACTGACCATTGGGAATATTATGATTGGATTTTAGAACAAGTAAAAAAGACAAAACTTGTTTCGTACGAATCGGATACCACGGAAATCGTAAAAACACGTTATCAACAGAAAAATATGGCACATACGACCGAACCAAAATACATTATTCTTGGGGTTGAATAAGGAACACACGAAATTCCGGCATTAATTTTGGTTGCATCTTTTGGACAAGGCGCAATGTCTGACTAACTCTCATCATATTTTTTCCGAACATTACGTGCAATGCAAAGAACAAATCCCATTTTTCTAACATTGCATAAACACGTCCCAAGAAATCTGACTTTGGACTAAACGAATCGCCTTCAGCCATAATCAAAATTGAATTTGGACGTATTTTTCTAAGCAATTCTAAAACATTTGGCCATGTATTATTCGGAACTTCCTTGATATTTATCGCCACAGAAAAGTATCTTTCAAAAAATAAATCATCACGCATCGGTTGCATCATTTTCACAAATTCCGCTATATCATCATAATGCACAAACACCTGGATGCCAGATGAACCGTGCCGAAAAGCATTTGTTATATTTGTTGCCAACTGTGACATTGCCACATCCGGTGTAACATCATTAGAAAAATCTGTGCGGGTCAATATGCGAACATTATCTTTTTCCAACCACGGCCAAACCGTATCCACCGCCCCAATTGGCAACGATATATACTGCATTTTTTTGGCAACAACGAAATCTGATACTACTGCCAACCCAGGAACATCTGTGCCGACAGGTACCCAGGCACAAGAAATATCATCAATTTCATCAAAAAGTATATCTGTTTTTATCATAACACTTTTTACTTTATCATAAATATGATATAATTTAAGTGAAATGAGAAATAATTTTGATAAATTTTTACTTGGTTTGTTGTGGCTAATGACAGTTGCCCTGGCGACAACGTTTTGGATGAATATACGGTATGGGTTCGATATCTTTTCCGGGGCCCATTGGGAATACCTTTCGGGGCTCCAGGCGGATCGTGCGATTATAAAACCGGAATTCTATATTTCATTAATATTCGCGATTGGGATCGCATTAATCGGACTTTATGCTATCGTCCGTCCACGTTTCCGCAAAGTTCCAATGCCACAATCCCAATCGGTCCCCGCGGCGCCAACGGCACCCACACCGGTTGCACCAACCATGAACAATAATTTTGTTGGAATGCAACGTCCAAAATCACCGGTGTCATTAAATGCAAAAATGGCACGTCGTCAAACACAAGAGCAATTAACCCCGCCAACACAACGTGTACCTGTACAGGCCGCACCAAAACCAATGGTACCGACCCCCAGCATTCCACAAACGCCATCTGCAAATCCGTTGGCCAAAGATATTAATGCAATTTTAGAATCTGTAAAATATATAATGAAACCATGTAAACGCATTGGTAAATTGAACAATCCGATTGTCGCACTGGGATATGATCAAACATTATGGATTGCCACATCAAATGTGGATTCCACAGATATGGTAGACGCAATCCAAACATTAGTGGGAGTATTTGATGATACATTGGGCGATAGCGCAAATGACATTACTCCGCACGGATGCATCATCGGCCCCAAAGGTGAATCTAATAATGATTTAATTTCAACATTTGCCACTATTAATGATTTTAAACAATATATGAACGAGCATCAAAATACGATGAGTGCAGATTTTGATAAAGAATTATTTGATGCGATATCCACATATATAAGTACTGTTACCAATTACATAGGCAAAGAATAATGCAATGGACCGAGGCAAGCGCCACAAAACGTCTTGAAGAATTAAAAATGTCGGATATGCCGGTCACACCGATAAATCCACGCACGGTTAGGGTTTCACCTGATTGGTTCCAAAGGTATAAAGAATTATGCCATACTTTTACCAAATCATTATCTGATTGCGTTCAAGAACTTGCGCTAATGAACCTTGGGCGTGACGAATTTATGTCGCTTTTGATGGGACGCGAAATTCCAGACAATTTATCCATACGATTTCGCACACCACTGATATGGGGCGGTGAATTAAGTACAGATAATTTATTTATGTGCTATACATTTCCATTGGCACAAAATCTTGACCGATTTATTATTGAACAATCAGGAAATGAAACGGTATGGTTACCCAATCCCAAAAAGAAGATTTATTTACCAATACATTCAACACTTGCAGGGAATGGTGGTAATGCGGTTGCCGACAGATTAAGCCAAATGGCGGCCAATATCGCATCAAGCCGGCGTCAACCGTAAAAGGATACAAATATGACAGAACAAGAATTTATATCAAAGATTATTGACCGCGATGTCATACTGGCACCCGCCGCAACGGTTGGACAAATTAATCTTATCAATATAAATTTGCAAAAAATTCGGGCGGCGGTATTACCAAATTATATGATAAATCTTTATCAGAAATATGGCGGCATGCATTTGGGCGCAGGATATATATATGGTCCAAACGAATTCACACGTTCACCGAAATATCCGGTTCCAAATATATTTCAGATAAATTCAGAACTGACCGGAATTACCCATATACGTGGGAAAACAATCTTTGGTCGTAATGATTTATTTTGGTTTGCATTTGATGCGTTTGGAACATGTTTTATGTTGGATAATTTGGGGCTTGGAACATTACGACAATATGATGATCCATATCGCGCAATGTTAGATTGCTTGCTTGGCGGGAAAATATAAAAAATGAAAAAAATATCTGTATCTTTATCAGGGCATCAGACAAGTATCTCACTTGAACCAGAATTCATATCGGCACTACAAGAAATTGCCAACACGCGCAAAACATCTGTCGCAAAAATTATCGGCGAGATAGATTCATCACGCGAAATGAATATAAATTTATCATCCGCGATTCGTGTATGGATTCTAAAATATTTTCGCAATTAATTTTCAATTACGATTTCGTGATACTTCTGATATCCATATCGTCGCCAGGCACGAGAATATCAATATAATAACCATCCACATATTCATTCCCAATGTACGATATAATGTATTATGTGCACCGCATACAAAACCGTCTGCGTGCCCTGCCCGACCGATTGGGATACTTGCAACAATTCTGCCATCGGGTGCAACAAATGCACTTATACCAGAATAATTTGACCGAATCACCGGCACCCCAGATTCTATTGCATACCGGCGAACCATATCCAAATGCTGATATGTGCCAGGGGTTCGTCCAAACCAATTATCATTTGTTATATTTATAATCGCATCCGGTATTTTGCCCCCCGGTATCAAAGAATCAGAAAAAATGATTTCATAACAAACCGCTGGGGTAAACACAAAATCTTTATCGGCAATTTTTAATGTGATAAGTTCCGGACCATCGCCTGCGGTTAATTGCCCTGGCGTCGGAATAAGATTTCCAATCGGGCGATATTCACCAAATGGCACTAGATGAGATTTATTGTATACGTTGGAAACCGTACCTTCTGAATCAGATACAATTAGCGAATTATATAAATTACCGTCCCGATAAAAATTAGAACCGATGATTGTTGGCTTTGACAATAACCGTGCCACCGACATTATATCCCCAGGTGTCATAACAAACGGATACGCGGTTTCTGGGAACACGACCAAATCGTGTTCACCTTCGGCGGATGCAAGCGCAGTCATAACACCAACATTATAATTTGCGTGTTGTATCGCGGCCGTGCGTGAATGTGTTGCTTTTTGTGCGGCGCTTTGGCCGGGTTGCACAATACGAATAACTGGCGCATTATCACCACAATTTTGTGCACTGGCATTTATATTTTTAAAACCGTACAACACACCAATTGCGCCAATGACGATGAATAACAATAAAGAAAACCAATTCATAACAATGCGGCGATTTTTTATAATCTCCGACAATGATGCAATTAAACCAATAATTACAAATGTCAAACCCAATGCCCCATATAGCGACATTGCATTTGCAACATAAATATTTTCAATTGCGATATTTGCAATTGGATTCCACGGGAACCCCGTCAGTAACCATTCACGAAACCATAAAACAACAGCCCACACGCTTGCAAATAAAAACGGTCTACACGCCGGATTTGCCCGTTTAGAAGAAATTGCCAAGAACGGCCAATTGAATATTATCCCACCGGCCAAACCAATACCCAATATTCCGGGGATTGTCCAAATAGCAAGTTGCTGGGTTAATTCTGGGACAACATAAATGCTGTGCAACACCCACCAAAACATAGCAATCGCATATGCCATACCAAACGGAAAAATCCGCAAGAACTTACCCAGCCATGAATGTCCCGGCAGGCATTTTATACTTAATAAATATGCGCCCCAAATACCGATAACTGTCCACCACCACATATAGAATGGTGCAAAACCCAACGAAGAAATTGCACCGAAAATCATATATAACAATGTACGCCCAAACGCGCCACCAAAAAAACCGCGCATCCAACTAATTGTTTTGCCCCCCGGACAACATTCCGCGCTGGTACATCCTTTTGTTGCATACGGATTTTTATATCCCAACTTTTTTAAAATTGCGGTTTCTTTGTGTTCCATTTTCTCTGCATCTTTATCTTCAATATGGTCATAACCCAACAGATGCAATATTCCATGTACAACCATATGCGCCGTGTGTTCTGCAACAGATATACCTTCGGCATCGGCCTCTTTTTTTACAGTATCCAACGATATAAATATATCACCCAACAATAAGTCATCAGACAATTCAAAAGACAATACATTTGTAGGTTTATTTATCTTGCGATACTTTTTGTTTATTTTTTGAATCTCGTGGTCGTCGACCAATGTAATAGAAACCTCGGAATCTTTATATTTACTGGACACCGCCGCATTAGCAATTTTTTCGAAATCTATTTTATATTTTTTCCAACGTTTATCTTCAATATTTACATATACGCGCATAACGCCCCCCATTGCTTACAGTGGCAAATTTAACAATTGCCAACCAAATATTTATTTAATATGATAATTATATCACAAATAAGGCGAATAATAAAATGTCTGATACAAGACCTTTGGCCGATATAATGCGTCCCAACACCATTGATGATGTTGTGGGCCAACGTGCATTACTTGGTGAAAACGGAATTATTCGCCGTATGGTTGATAATCATAAGTTATCAAACTTATTACTTTGGGGGCCACCAGGATGCGGGAAAACCACGATCGCACGCGCATTGGCAAATTCGGTTGATATGGATTTTGTTCCTATGTCCGCGGTATTTTCGGGAACCGCCGATATAAAAAAGACGATGGAGGCTGCACGCACAAATGCACTTATCGGTCGTGGCACATTATTGTTTATCGACGAAATCCACCGCTTTAATAAAACGCAACAGGACACATTATTGCCATACCTTGAAGATGGCACCGTCGTTTTTATTGGTGCAACCACCGAAAACCCCAGTTTCAATCTGAATAACGCATTACTTTCACGTTGCCATGTTGGTGTTTTGGAACCGTTGGATACGGACGATTTATTGACGCTGATTGACCGCGCAGAAAAACATTTGGATACAAAATTACCATTGACCAAGGATGCAAAAAAACACCTTGCGGAAATATCTGATGGTGATGCCAGATTCCTATTGAATACGGTTGAATACTTGGTATCAGCAAAATTCAAAAAGAATCTTTCCGCCGATGAATTGGACAATGTTATACAAAAACGTGCACCACTTTCTGATAAATCCGGTGATGAGCATTATAATATGATTTCGGCGGTGCATAA
>CAMZFU010000005.1 GCA_947306185.1 uncultured Pseudomonadota bacterium
ACATGGTTCAGATGTAACATACAGACTTAAATTATACGGCGATAAATCATAAGTTCCCAGTTTCTTTTCTGCCAATTTTATCGCGTTCATTTCTGCATGATTATTACTGCAAGATTCATTTACAACGTTATTGGCGGCCTTGGCAACAAGATTGCCGTTTGCATCATAAATAGCGGCCAAAAAAGGCCCGTGCCCTTTACTGATGTGTTTTGGTAATTCTTGTTGTAGATCCAGAATAATTTTTGTGGCTTTGGCCAATTTTGCATTATCAATTTCTTCTTTGGCAATTACAGATGTTGTTTTTGATTTTGGCATATTATTTCCTTTTACGGAATTATGGCATAATTTGCAGAAAATTGCAAAGTGTGTCTTGAAAAATACTATTACCAGTTCATAAATCATGTGGCATCAAAAATAACACCACCCAGATGGGTGGTTGTTTTTATCGCTGTATGCCGGGATTCAAATGAACTTTTTGCAAATCTGGATTCAGTTTATATACGCCAGCCCCAGGTTTAGAAATAATTTCGGTCAGTACTTGCCCATCGTCATCGGTTCGGACCATAATTGCGGCACCTTCGTCAACGGCGTACCCAAATTTAGATTCTTTGTTTAACATCCGCCTTATCGCATTTTTTGCTATGTAATCCCCATTATTTTCATTTTCATATTTTTTATTCCAATGCGGACAAAAATATCCGGGAACCCATCCCAATGAAGATTTCGTTTTTAATGTATTATCCATATTGTTTATATCAAAATCATCGTCTTCATCATTGTCGTATGATTCAAACCAAACGCAACCACCGGCACTGTTGCCAGACATAATAATGCCTTTGTCATATGCTTCTAACAATACTTTGTCTGCGCCCGTTTCTTTCAATGTTTTCATCAACAGTGTAACATTACCACCGCCAACATAAACGATATGTGCGTTCAATATTTTATCACGAATTTCTTCGATAGTCGGTTTTTGGGTTAACACTAAATTTTCGGTCATGCACCCCAAACGACCACCAAAATGATTAGATACTGCGGTAAAGTACCGTGGGTCATCGCCACTGGCCGCACCAATGAAAACCAATTTCGGGTGTTCTTGACCGGTTAATTCAATTATCTTGTTATCGATTACCATTGTTTCAATTGGTTTCTGTTCTTTACGCCCATCTTCGTACTCTTTGATTCTGCCGATTTCACCGCCGCCAATTGCAATAATAGTTTTTGTCATTTTTATCCTCCGTTTATGGAAATAATTATAACAGTTTTTTATTAAACACAACAGCAAATATAAAAATATCCGATTGGAAAAAATAGTGTTTTTTAGTATAATGCATATATATTATGCGGTGCAAAAATTACTTTTTATTAATGTTGGGCGTTGGTATTTCGGTACCAGTGATTGCATATTGCGAAAGTTTTTTAAAGGCCATATCTTTTCCGAAAACTTTTGATGATTTAAGTTTTACGGAACGCGTAGAGGTCAAAACCGAAGGTTACGAACCGTTCGCAGACCTGTCCGCGTATGATATATTTACAATTTTAGAAACGGATGCGGGTATCCCAGATGAAATCGCCGCAGATGAAACACCGACGACAATGCCATCTGATACCCCAACAAATCCGCAACAACCTGGTACAACGCCAACGGCACCACCAACACCGACCACACCCCCGTCGCCAAGTCAACCACCGCGTCCGTCCCTGCCCCCAAGTCAACCGGCACCAACAGGTGGTAATGGATATTGTTCGATAAAGAATTCTGAAATCCAAGATAATCAACAAAACCCAGTTGGCAAACCCGTATATGAACGTGATTATAAATTCTGTTCACGGTATGGGTATCGCAAAATATACGGTAAGAACGATCCACACCATGGGTTTGATATAGGGTGCACCGAGGCAAATTATCAAAACCCGGTATTTGCCATTGCAAATGGTGTTGTTGAACGGGCGCATAAATGTTCCAAGGGCAGTTCCGCCGGAAATTACATTTTGATAAATCATAAAAACGGGTTCAAAACATACTATATGCACCTTGATAAAATGTTCGTGACCCAGGGACAACAAGTATCCGCCGGATGCAAAATTGGTGAAATTGGTTATACCGGTGGTGCCAAGGCAAATCAGGCGGCATTTGCCAATGAAATGTGTCCGAAAATGCGTCAAAGCATTTCACATTTGCATTACGAAATTCATTATACTGGTAATCAAACATCCATTACCCAAAACGGTCAGACATTTCCGATAAGGCATGGTTTTTTAGGCAAAAGTTCAATCGATCCGTCGTATTTTATGGGCGTGCCCCAACATATGCAATAAAATTGAAATTGCTTTTTAATGCGATTTGTGATATAATACATACATTCAGTTTTGTGGCGCTTGCCACTGTTTTTTATTCCGCCATGTGCGGATTTTTTAATCAAAGGATTTTTAGATGAAAATAAGTGATAGAGGAATTTCCAAATTGAAAGAATTAGAAGGTGCCATTAAAATTGGTAATAAACACGTTATCTATGATGATAAAACCGGCAAACCAATTGATATAAATAAACCCTTGCCGCGTGGTGCAACAATTGGATATGGCCATTTAATCAGGCTGGGGGAAGATTTTATAAATGGTATTACAGAAAACGTTGCGACCGAATTACTGCGCACTGATATTGGTGTGGCGGAACGTACGGTGCGTGATAATATCACAGTTCCAATTTCCCAAAATCAATATGATGCGTTGGTTATGTTGGCGTATAACATCGGTGCGAAAAATTTTGCGAAATCAACCGTTGTGAAATATATAAACAATCCAAAATTCCACAGTGCGATATACCCAACATTGGAATCTGCGTGGTTGGCGTGGACCCGGACCCAGGGTGCGGTATCAGGTGGATTGCGCAATCGTCGGCAAAGTGAATGGCAAATATATGCTTATGCCGGGTATTGATTTTTATGATACGTGCATTTATACTGGGCATGATAACAAAGGA
Source organism: uncultured Pseudomonadota bacterium (assembly GCA_947306185.1). Classification (GTDB taxonomy): domain Bacteria; phylum Pseudomonadota; class Alphaproteobacteria; order Rs-D84; family Rs-D84; genus Enterousia. Next base: position 2,982 of record CAMZFU010000005.1, read on the forward strand.
ATAAACAGATGGAAAAATATTGCGTCGTTTTGACGACTTTTGCAAATGAAGCAGATGCAACGAAAATCATAAATGCCGTTTTGGAAAGTAAACTTGTTGCCTGTGCCCAGATGTTGAATATCCACAGCCATTATACATGGAAAGGTGCTATTCAACATGAACCCGAAATTTTGGTGATGTTCAAAACCACATGGAAATTGTATAATGCGTTGGAATCCAAGATTAAAGAATTGCACCCGTACGAGGTTCCAGAAATCATTGCGATGGATATCAAAAACGGTTCGGCAAGTTATCTGAATTGGATTGATACCGTGACGGCATAATTCGTACGCGTTGACATGTACGTATTACGTGATATAATTGAAAGTATGAAGAAAGTATTAATCGTTTTATTGGGATGTTTATTGGTACTGGGCGCGTGCGGTGTAAAATCCGGCCTGTCGCGACCTGATGGCCCTTTGCGTGATTATCCGGTGTATTAAGATGATGGAATCGTTCAAAATATGTCATGTCATTCGACAAGGTACAGAATATACCCTGCGGTCGGTGGATTCTATACCTGGGGATTCTGTATGTACATTATATGTTTCTGGAAATGGTCTTGTGGACGAGGAACACACCAAAAATACCGGCAAAATTGTAGATAAAGAAATTTTGCGTTATGTTGCTGATATTCCAAATTATGTCATTATGTATGATTCTTTGATGGTTGCAGACAATCGTGATGAACGTTTGGTCGAAATGAATAAAAATGGTGGTGATGTTTTGCCACGTATCGGTATATCGGCGACCATATATTTGACCCCTAAAAATGTTCGTGATGTATATCGTCGTCAGATTTTGCCAATATTTATCAACGAAGGTCCCAAGGGGTTTGAACGTATTAGTTTTGTGGTTGATGGCGATGAAGATGATGTTATGTCGTATATTATCGATCATGTACAACACACAATGCGGTTTTTGCACTTTCCAGAAAATATCGTTGTTGGCACACAGAATATGATATTGATTCACACATACTCATACAGTGATTATATGTTGCCATATGTTAATGAAATGTTTGCGCGGGTTATATTGCCACGCATATCTGATGAAAATGGACAGCGTTTGGATTTGAATACTGCGTTGCGACGTGTGCGTAAATTGAACCTGTTGGCACAATGCCATGGGGCACATGTTGTTCGTATGATGGAAAAAATTATGGTCGATTCCATGCAAAAAATGGGTTACAGCCGTGACGAAATAAATCAGATTCAATCCCAGGTTTTGGTTACGGCGTATGCACCATCATGTGCACTGGGCGATTCTAATTTCCAATTTATCAGTTTTATGTCTGCATACGATTATATTGTGGATGTGCCGCACAATTGGGGCTATAAATTTATTTCTGCAAATCGCCAGGCCGAGGTTGCACGGTATTTGGAACAAGACCCAGATTGGAAATGGTTTTTACCACCAATGTTCCTGCGCGGTAAAAATGGAAATATGTTTGTTGTAAAACACAGATTCAATTTTGACCGAAAACAATGGTTGGACATGGTAAAACGCAATGATTATGATATACATAAAAAAGAGCATAATGATCAACATTTCTTGCCACTAAATGCGACCAATGATGGCAAATTATTTGGAATGTTGGCGCGTAATGTTGTTATAAACGGAATAAAAAATTCTATGGCCCAAGATACCAAATTTACCCCATTACCACCAATCGAAGAATTGGTATTGGATGAACCAGAAAATTACAATCTGCGCAATGTGTTTAATGATTTGGCATTAAACGGTGATGTATTTATGTACTATGTCCGCGAATTTGTAAGAGAGCACAGTGACGAAGTCCATGCACAAAATGATATAACTCACTATATCCACGCCACCGGAAAGAAACGGTAATTTTTTGCGTGATGACTGTGCGGTTAAGGCGTGGTACAATAGAAAAAAGGTGTTAATATGCAAAATACTGTGGTATTGCTGGCAATGGTGATTTTTTTGCTGCTATGATTCTTGTATGGTCTTTATGCAAAATATATGATGCTAAGACAGTAAAAAATACGGATAGAAATGATAAAATCCCAATGGTTAGATTGGTGACAGGGGCATTGTTAGGGGCTTTGTTGGCATACACATCAACTGTAAATACTTTGTCATTTAATGATATTACTTTGGTGAGAGAAACTAAATTACCATATTTGTTTTATTTTGTTTTTTTACTGATTATTGGTTGTATTCCTATGATGATTGCCTATAAGAGAAGTATAAAAAATGCGAATATTGTATATTGGTTTTCGTTTGCCGCCATGTGCGCCCCTGCTGGAATAGTATGGTTCCTTGTCTCTTTAATAATGGCCATTTGCGGTAAAGAGCAAATTAAAGATAAAAGAATAATCAATCCTGTAAAAAAACAAAGAAAATCAGAAAATACACATTAATCTTTGGTGGGCCCGGGGGGATTTGAACCCCCACGGGTTGCCCCACTGGAACCTAAATCCAGCGCGTCTACCAATTTCGCCACGGGCCCATATTGAACGAAATCAATATTATGATAAAAAAGACTTGATTTCCAGTAAAAAATAACCTAAAATCCCACGCAGTACAAATAAAAAAGGCAAATAAAATGGCATCTAAGAAAGGTAGCAAAGAAATTATCAAACTGGAAAACAAAGAAACCGGTTATTTCTACACAGTTAAAAAGAACAATAAAACCGCAACAGGCAAAGTAAAACGTCGTAAATACGATCCAAAATTGCGTAAACACGTCGAAATGACCGAAGCGAAAATGTCACACTAAACTTTGTGGTTATTGGTTATTGAAAAACGGTGCAAATGTACCGTTTTTTATTATCTGATTTCGTCTTCTTTATTTCCCGAATTTACCACTGCGCGGAAAACCAACGGGGATTGTGTGTCCCTGGGTTGCGCGTTTGCCAAACCAAGGTTTCCAATCGTCTAACTTCGTTGTGCCACGGCCGGTTGTCCAACCAAAACCATCCGCCGCATCAAAGAACATTACATCCAACACATACGTCCGTTCGGCATTGTATTTCTGTAAAATCACGCCCTTGCCACGAATCATTTCGGGAATCTCGGCCGTCGGGAACAGCAACAGTTTATCATTTGACCCCGACATTGCGACCGTGTCGCCCGTCACCGGTACACAGAATGTCGCAGGATTACGGTCATCAACATTCATAACCTGTTTCCCAGTGCATGTCTGTGCAACACAATTTTCGCCCGCAACAATAAAACCATTCCCGTGACGGGAAACAACCAAATATTTTGCGGTTGTATCCAACACAAATGCGCATACAATGTTTTCTTCGGCGCCAATGTCTGCCATCATACGTACAGATTCACCGAACCCACGCGCCGACGGTAAATCGTTTGCCGACAATGTGAACATACGACCCGACGATCCAAACAGGTTGATTTTATCTGTTGACATTGCGTGAAACGCAAATTGCAATTCGTCACCTTCTTTGAATTTCAAATCAAGGTTATTCAAATCCAGTTGCCCTTTGGCCGCGCGAATCCAACCCATTGTTGATAAGATAATGGTAAGGGGTTCTTTTTCAATAAATTCTTCGGCATTGACCACAATTTCTTCGGTGACCGGTGCCCATGTCGTGCGACGGCGACCAAGTGCGGTCTTTTTATCATATTGTTTTTTAATATCGGCAAACCAGGCCTTAATCTGGGTATTCTGAATTTCTTCGTCTTTTAATAAAGCCAATAATTGTGTCCGTTCTTCGCGCAGGTTTTTATCTTCACGTTTGATTTCCATTTCTTCCAATTTACGCAACGCGCGCAGGCGTGTGTTCAGAATAGATTCAACCTGGATGTCGGTTAATTTGAATTCTTCCATTAAAACGGCCTTTGGGTCATCTTCGGTACGGATGATTTCAATAACGCGGTCCAAATTCAAATATACAATCAATAATCCGCCAAGGATTTCCAAACGATGGTCAATGTTGCGCAGGCGCCATTCGGAACGACGGCGCAGGACGTTTTTCTGGTGTTTGATAAATTCTGCCAAAACATCATGAATGCCCATAACACGTGGTGCACCGTTGGAATCTATAACATTAAAGTTCATATTAAACTTGTATTCCAAATCGGTCATCGCAAACAAATGCGCCATCATTTTATCCGCTGGAACATTTCTGGTTTTGGGTGTTATGACAATTCGTACATCAGTCGTAGATTCATCGGATATATCGTCAACCAATGGCAATTTTTTGGCATCAACCATTTCGCCAATCTGTTCCACCAATTTTGATTTGATAATGCCGTATGGTATTTCGGTGATAACAACCTGGTACCCGCCACGTTCAAGTTCCTCGATTTCATAACGCGCACGGATTCTGAATGCACCCTTGCCAGATTCGTAATTTTGCACGATTGTATCAAAATCGTCTATTAAAATGCCACCCGTTGGGAAATCTGGGCCAATCATCTTGCGCATAATTTGCGCCGTTGTAGAATCCGGTTTGTCCACCAAAAGGGTCAATGCATCGCAAACCTCGGCTACGTTGTGGGTTGGGATATTTGTTGCCATACCCACGGCAATACCCATACCACCATTTGCCAATAGATTCGGAAATGCACCCGGCATAACCGTCGGTTCAACCGTTGTGCCATCAAAATTCGGCATCATATCAACGCTGTCTTCGTCGATACCTTCCATAATCAGCATCGCTGCATCGGTCATTTTGGATTCGGTATAACGGTATGCCGCCTGGGGGTCGCCGTCAATATTTCCAAAGTTACCCTGGCCATCAATCAATGGGTAACGCACGGAAAAATCTTGGGCCAGGCGGACCATAGCATCATACACAGACGAATCGCCATGCGGGTGATAATGCCCCAACACGTCCCCAACAACCGTGGCACACTTACGAAACGCCGCCGATGGGGATAATTTTTGGCGCAACATAGAATACAAAATACGACGATGAACGGGCTTTAACCCGTCACGAACATCGGGTAACGCACGCGATACAATCGTACTAACCGCGTATGACAAATAACGCGAAGAAAGTGCGTCTGCCAATTGCTGAGAATCAATTCTTTCAACTATTTCTTTTACCATAACGATATAAAATTAGAACATTTAAAAAAAAATAACAACCAAAAAAGCAGGGTTTATTGCCCAATTTTATTTTTTATTTCACGAATTCGGGCCAATATTTCACGTAAATCGGCATCGGTAACCGACGGGGTGGGGCGATTACGAACCTCGTCCGCCAAGACAATACAAAGCGTCGCCAAAAGAGATGTTTCCGGCAAAGGCCCAATTTTATCAAGGATTTCACGTGCACGGACGTCAACCATTTTGCCCAATTCTATCAGCCGGCCTTCTTGGCCGTCTTCGCACCCCATGGGATAGTTTTTATTCACAATTGGTATCGAAACTACACTCATTTTAACGTCTTTAACCCCTTAATCCACAGGTTTTAATTTCCTTAATATCTCTACCGATTGGTCAATTAATTCGGTCGCACGTGCGTTTTTTGCCCGCAAGTTGCGTACCTGTTCGGTTAGAATCGCCACTTCAAGGTCAGTTTGTTTGCCGGCATTAACCGCCGTGGCCCGCAAACGGGCCGCAGATTCTTCGAGTTTCGTCAATTCTGCAAAGATTTGATCCTTGATATCCGACATATTGCCATTTTAAGATATTTTTTATATGCGTTCAACCCTAAAATGTGATATAATTGTCCCGAAAAGTTTTGTGAGGGGTGCAGATGAAAAAGAAAATTGTGTATATTTCCGGGGCAGATGTTTTTGATGTAAAGGATGTCCGCGCCGCGTTTGATGAAGTTAGGGAAATGCTTCATTTAGATTCAGATACAATATTATTTGGGGTCCCGGTGGATGAAGAATCTGCGGTGGCAAATCCGTCCGAATCCACAACCGAATCAGTTGAAAGATCAGAAACGGCCATTGAAACTGATTCGGATGTCGATTTTGATATGGAATATAACCAAGAACCAGAATCTGATGTTGAAGATGTACAATTTTGCGCAGAAGAATCGGTTGTTGAAGAACCAGTGGTCGCAAATTCTAATGAAATATCAGAAAGCGTTACAGAAGATGTAGCAGAAGAGACACCTATTGTACCAATACAATCTATACTGACATCTGAAACCAAGAAATCAAAAAGCACAAGAAAGAAAAAAGCCGTTGCCAAAGAAGAAAGTATTGTTGAACCAGTTGTTACAGAACCTGCGGTTGACGTGGAACAATCGCCAGATGTAACTGAAAACATTGAAGTTAGCCACATTGAAATTACCGAAACCGATGAAAGCGACGCAGAACCAGAAGTAGCAGTCGAAGATTCTAATATTGAAGATATGATAAACGATGATATGCCAAACGAACCAGCGGAAAAAACATTAGAAGAACTGTTGGAAAGTATGGCCCCATTGCGTGAAGATGCACGCCAAGATGAAACGCCAATAACAGAATCACAAACGGTTGAAGAAATAGACGCAACATTGGAAAGTTTGGCAAGTGAATTCGCCGATACTCAAACCAATATTTCTGCTGGTAAGAAGGGTTCCGGACGCAGCAGAATCGGCAAATTGAAAAATATTTTGCCTTTGCCATTTTCTAACAAGAAAAAAGACGACACAGGTTTGATGGGTGATTTGTTCGGTTGGGCTGGGATTGCCGCAAATGATGACGATTTCACAATCCCCGGATTTTTCACAAATGCCGCGGGCAAGAAATAAAACACAATGGACCAGATTGCGCTAATTAAAAGATTACTTGAAAATACCGGATTGCACGTGTACGGGGTTTCGGATGGTAATATTGTTATTGAAGATCCCGCATGCATTACCCGTGGTTTTGAACAGTTCTTTAATGATGCCTGGATTGCATTAGTGGCGATAACCGGGTTTATGATAATGATTTGGGGAATCGCAAAAATACGCGGTGCCAAGTTTTCAGAAATGAATTACTTTAAATCATTGGTTATGATTTTTATGGTTTTGTCAGTTATGTTTCCAATATTGAATATGGTATATGGTGGTGACCTGTTTGGAATAGGGTGCAGAAAAATATCCGTGTCATTGGACGAAGTAAAAACATTATTATCTGCGCGCGCCAATGGAAATGTCGATGCGTTGCAATATGAAGATATTGATATTTATGATTCTGGTCCAATTTATGACGCAAGTGTTGAACCGGTTCCACCAGATATAGATTATTTGGTTGATGCCGCAGACCAACCAGATGAAGAAGAATCATTGCAAGAGCATTAAATCGCGCATTGAATATAAAATACCCCCAGATACTACACAATGGTCGTGTAATATTACACCAATTGCCGCAAGTTTATTTTTCAACTCTATTGTTATTTGCACGTCTTCTTTTGAGAACGATGTTTGTGCCTTGGGATGATTGTGCACCAATATTATAAATTTTGCACCTAATGTCATTGCGCGACCAATAACTTCGCGGTCATATATTGTTGTACAATCAATTGTGCCACTGCTGTGTAATTCGTCCGCAAGTAATCTGCGATCGGCATCTAAATACAATATGTGCATTTCTTCGACACCTTTGCCGCCAAGCAACAGTTTACAATAATTATTAAATTGTTCGGGTGTGTGAAAGATCGGCGTGTTGGCACTTTCAGCGCGATATCCGGCAAGAAAGATTTTCTGAATCACTTTAAGGAATATGGCAGTATTTTGTCCCATACCGGGGATGCGACATAATTCTTCTATTGGTGCGGCAAGTATCGGAAATATACCACCAAATTTAGACAGTAACATTTTCGCCAATGGTTTAACATCGCGCCGTGGAATCGCGTAACTTAACAATAATTCTAACAATTCATAATTGGCAAGTTTGTCATCAAGAAAGTTTTGACGTAATCTTTCGCGGTGGCCGGTACGTAGTAATAAATCGTCTTTTTTATCCGCCATTGTTTTATACACTTAAACCATTTTTTCGGTGAATATTGTTACGCCATCTTCGGTAATTCCCAATGTGTGTTCCCATTGTGCGGACAGCCCACCATCCACCGTGCGTGCAGTCCAACCATCTGGGTCAATTTTACAGTCGGGACGACCAGTATTTATCATTGGTTCAATTGTAAATACCAAACCAGGGACCATTTTCACCTTGTCCCACATCTTGTCATAAAAATGATATATTTGCGGATCATCGTGCATTACCTTGCCAATACCATGCCCGACAAAATCACGCGATATTGAAAAACCATGTGGTTTAACAATCGCTTCAATAGTTTTACCGATTTCTGATAATGGTACACCAGGTGCACATACGGCAATCGCCGCATTAAGCGCGTCTTGGCATGTTTGTACCAATTCACGTGCACGTGGTGACACATCGCCAATCATAAACATACGCGAAGAATCACCGTGAAACCCCTTATATTCGGCGGTTAAATCAACATTAACAATATCACCATCTTTCAATATAACATCGTCACTGGGAATACCATGCACAATAACATCATTAACAGATGTACAGATACTTTTTGGATACCCCTGATATCCCAAATCTGAAGAACGTGCACCATTTTCGCGCAAAAAATCTGCGACCATTCTGTCTATTTCGCCCGTTGATATACCTGCGCGAATATATGGTGTTATATGGTCAAAACAACGCGCGACCAAATCGCCAACGACACGTAGACGTTTAAAATCTTTTGGTGCATATACTGATGCCAACATTTTAATTCCTCCGTTTAATAGACATCTTGTATGTTTTCAACACAAGTTTCAATGCAAAATCACGTAACAATATTTCCGCCGGCATTCCCGTGGTTCGTATTTGACCTTCAAGTTCATTAAGGCGGATTAAAACGGCACTGATATCATTTGCCGGCCATATCTTCATGGCAAGGTTGAACTTATCCGATACTTTCCAAAACAGGCGTGGTAATTGGCCATCAACGACGGCGGTAAGTAATGTTTTGAAATGCCGGTCAAGCATCCGTACCAACATATTAGGTTCGGCACCGTCGTATAATAATCTGTCCAGTGCCAGCATCGTTTGTTGAATATGGCCGGCCGTCAAAGAATATAGGAAGTCATCCGTATTAGATGCACCAGTATCAGGTAAACATTTTTCAACATCATCTAAATCGATTGTTTTTTTATCATCAACATATAATGCGATCTTACCCAAGAACCCACGTGTGATTCCACGATCACCACCAAGGTGGCTTGTCATATATACCATTGCGTCCGGGGATATTTGTTTGATTCCGGCATTGGAAAATAATTCGTTGCGAATAAGTGTTTCTAATGTTTTTGTATCATCCGTATAACACGCAACGGTTGCGATATTGTCGCCTGATTCAAACAGTGTGCGCAGTGACCCACCCGAACGCAAATCGCCCGCGGTAACAACAACCATTGCATCCAATCCCGGGTGTTCAACTAAATCTTTGATAATCTTAGAATCAGAATCTCCTGCACTTGAAATGATAACCATTTTGCGACCGCCGAACATTGATGGGGTACAGGCCTCGGCAAAAAGGGCCTCTTGTTTATCACGCAAATCTGCAGAATCAAGGGCAAATATATTATCTTTTTCAATGGACAAAATTTCGATAGATTTATCGCACAGTTCATCAACCAACCCCGCATCAGGCCCGTAAATCAATACGGCACGAACGGTTGTTATTCCCTTGGTAAAATCAGATTCTTTCCATTTCATTTTTTCTGTTCATATGCGGCAACATCCGCAATCGCACGAGTTCCAATTTTATCGGCCAACACAGTAATGGTATTTGCAACCGCATTATTATATGACGCGTTTGCCGCAACCAAATAGCGCACAAACGTATATGATTCTGACGCAAATTCCGTTCCAGTGGCAATCTGTTCGTCACCGTGTTTTAATACATAACTTGCGGTTAATTGTATTTCTTGCCATGTGGCGGCACCGGTCGTTTCCAATGCCTTATACTTTGTCATTGGATTTTGTAATGACACCACAAGCGTATATGGTGCGGTCGGTTCTTTTTGACCACCAAATTTAGTGTTCAATGCGTTGCGCAATTCAATACCGTTAATACCACTAATTGCCGGAACATATATATCGGTTTTATCACCAGAAAACATTGGCGTAAATCCGCATGCGCATAATGATAAAAGGCATAAATATTTTTTCATAAATATTCCCGTATTTAAATAAACTATTGTTTTCTTATTGCAATTTATTCATATAATACCTAGACTTTTATTAAATCGCAAGGGGGAATGATGAATATTTTTCTTATAATGTTAATGTCAATATTTATGGCGGCATATTATATGTTCTTTGCCCCGTCTGCCCGTGTGCCCGAACAGGAAACTTCACACGCGGTTGCAGTTTCTGATTTGCGGTCTGTAGCTGAATGCGCATTGGCGGTACATAATGCACATATTGCAAATGGTGAATTTAAAGATGTGTGTGTTGAACAAAACAATATTAAAACGGATTTTATATGTCTTGATTCGCGTCTTGCTATTACCCAGTGTGAAGCCCGTGGTCTAAAACGTCCCAATTACAGTTTTATTATCACGACCACCGGTGCAATACACACCACTGATTATAATGCGATGATGGAAATATTGGAAAACAATTTCGCAACAACTGGTACATTTGGTATATACCAGGAAGGTGTGATTGTGTCGGCTGGAACGGCCGCCACGCGTAAGGTGCCCGAAGCTGTACAAAAACAACTGAATTTAACAAATGGGCAATTGGTATATATGACACATTATGATATCCCAGACCCAGATAAAATATTTACTGGGGCAAGTAATGACGATCTTGTTTGCCCAGCGGGAACGAATAAAACATATCGTTTTGGACGGTGGCAATGTATCGGGTATAATATGAAAACAAGTTGTGGTGGTGATATGATGTGGGATGCCAGTGTTATGGAATGTGTACCCGATGAATCACGTAAACCATTATGCGCTGGTCGTCAAACCGCGGTTATTGTTGATAATGTGTGGGAATGTGTTAATCCAATCGTAGAACGTCAATGTGGCGGTAACCTTGTCGCACGGTTGAACTATGAAACATTGGAATGGGAATGTGTAGAAGATCCAAATAAAGTTAGTGTGAAACGTAAATGTTCTGTTTCAGGAACCCAGGCGAAACGTGGTCGTGGTGGTGCAACATTGCGAATCACATCAAATGTATGCACTGATTGTGAAAAGATGGTTGTCAATGAAGATACATGCGAAGCGATATGTATCCCCGATACAACAAAATTGAAAGATCAACGTTGTTATCCAGGGCGCAGTACGGAATGCAGTGGGGCTTCACGTGCGTTTTATTTCGGTTTCCCCAATGCATCGTATGTGAAAAATGTTGATGGTGTATCCGAATCAGATGTGCCATTTGATACGATGCATTCCCAGAATCGTAAATTTAATTGCCTTGATTGTGGTGACGGTTCAATAGATAGTAGTAAATCAAAACCACCATTTGTGGCCGTATGTAATAAGTAAATACCGCATTTCTGCGGTTTTTTATTTGTACGATTCTGTAACAGAATCGGTGTTAGACCAATAATAATATGTAATTACACTTTATTTTTACAGTATAACTATATATAGCGATATTTTTAATTTTTTGTTCTATATGTTGTAAAAAATTTAAAAATCGAATCGATTTTTGATGCAAAAAATTATTTTTGTTGACACAAATTGATTTTTTGGGTTTGACTTTAGGAATTTTTATGCGCTGAATGTACCGGAAATCCGCCCTTTTTAAAAGTAAAGTAAAAAAATAAGAAAAATTACATTTTATATGTTGTTTGTAAATCGCAAAAACTATATATTGTTATGGAAACAATAAAAGATACACAATATGTTGTGTTTTTTGACAAAATCGGAGTTTATATAATGTCTGACACAAATAAGGAAGTAGAAATGCAGATTGCGCCGACATTTGTTTGTAATGTAATGAGTGTAAAAAAACGCTCTGGCGAAACGGTTGCATTTGATGCCAAGAAAATTTACAACGCTATTAAAAAAGCTGCATACGCCACAAATGAAATATCTGATGAATATGTTGTCCAAATCACAAACGAAGTTTTAAATGATTTGGACAATAATTTTATGGGCCGCACACCATCGGTTGAAGAAATCCAAGAAATAGTCATTAAAAAACTTATGGATTCTAAATCATATAAAACGGCTGAAGCATATATTATATATCGTCAGAAACATTCAGAAATTCGTAACGCAAATGTTGATGCAATTGAAATCATCGAAAGTTATGTTGGTGGGTCTAATTGGCGCATCAAAGAAAATGCCAATATTGGTTATTCTATTGGTGGTTTGATTTTGCGTACCAGTGAACGCGTTACCGCCGAATATTGGTTAAATATGTTTCCACAAGAAATTGCTGATGCACATCGTAGTGCGGCGATTCATATTCATGACCTTGGGTGGTTAACAGGTTATTGTGCGGGTTGGTCATTGCGTGAATTATTATACGAAGGTTTCAATGGTGTCCCAGGTTACCTGCAATGCGAACCAGCAAAGCATATGGCAACGGCTATATCTCATATGGTGAACTTCCTTGGTACATTGCAAAATGAATTCGCAGGTGCTCAGGCATTCTCGTCTGTGGATACGTATCTTGCGCCGTATGTTCGTGTTGATAACATGTCATATGCAGATGTCAAGAACGCTATGCAGACATTGGTATTTAATTGTGCGGTTCCGTGTCGTTGGGGAACACAAACGCCATTTATTAACTTTACGTTTGATTGGACTTGTCCAAAGGATTTGCGTGAACAGCGACCATTTATTGGTAAAAAACAGGTTGATTTCACGTATGGTGACCTGCAAGCCGAAATGGATATGATAAACAAGGCCTTTATTGAGGTTATGACCGAAGGCGATGCACATGGTCGTCCGTTTACTTTCCCAATTCCAACATATAATATTACAGATGATTTCCCGTGGAATCATCCAAACGTCAAACCGTTGTTCGATTTAGCGGCAAAATACGGAATTCCGAATTTCCAGAATTTCTTGAATTCTGATTTGAATCCGACGGATGTTCGTTCTATGTGTTGTCGTTTGCGCCTTGATGTGCGTGAATTGTTAAAGCGCGGTGGTGGTTTGTTTGGTTCTGCGGAAAAGACCGGTTCAATTGGGGTTGTTACGATGAATTTGGCGCGTTTGGGTTATATGCACAAAGGCGACCGCGAAGGTTTGTTCCGTGAATTAGAAAGATTAATGAATATGGGCCGCGAAGTTTTGGAAATCAAACGTCGTGTAATATCTAAACATATGGATAATGGTTTGTATCCGTTTACAAAACGTTATTTGGGGAATTGGAATCATCATTTCTCCACAATCGGTGTGAATGGTGCGAACGAAATGGTATTGAACTTTACCGATGGTAAAGAAAATATCGCGACACCGTTTGGTAAGAAATTGGTTTTGGATTTAATGGACTTTATGCGTGATAAATTGGCGACTTTCCAAGAAGAAACAGGTAACCTGTATAACTTGGAGGCGACACCGGCCGAAGGTTGTTCATATCGTTTTGCAAAAACTGATGTGAAAAACTTCCCAGATATAATAACCGCCGGCACGCGTGAGGCACCGTATTACACCAATTCAACGCAATTACCGGTGAACTTTACTGATGACCCGTTTGTTGCGCTTGAACACCAAGAAGAATTGCAAAGAAAATATACTGGCGGAACAATGTTACATCTTTATATGGGCGAACCGGTATCTTCTGGCGAAGCGGCCCAAAAGATTGTCCGCACGATATTTGAAAACTACAAGATTCCGTACATGACACTTACCCCGACATTTTCAATATGTCCGAAACACGGGTATTTGCCAGGTCGGCATGAATTTTGTCCAAAGTGCGATGCAGAATTAGGAATTACACCTGATGATGCATCAAACAAGGCATAAAAAGGTCAAACAAAAAAACAAAAAAGGAAAAGGAGAGTAAAAATGATTGCAAACGATCAACAAAGAACACCATGTGAAGTTTTTTCCCGCAGTATGGGATTTATCCGCCCAACCAAGAACTTTAATATTGGGAAATATTCTGAATTCTGCGAACGCAAAACGTTCACAGAGGCGAATTGTTTGACCACCGGTGAACGTCATACCGAATTAATGAAAAAGGCAGCATAAGATTATGAGAGCGATTCAGATTGGTGGATTGGTATCGTTCACAACGATAGATTATCCCGGAAAATTGGCGGCTGTGCTGTTTTTGGTTGGTTGTCCAATTCGTTGTGCATATTGTTCCAATCCACATCTGATTGGGGTTGGTGATGGTGAATACGACCCTGAAAAAGTTTTTGAATGGTTGCAAACCCGTGTGGGAAAGCTTGAAGCCGTTGTGTTTTCTGGGGGCGAAGCATTAATGCAAGGGGATGCAACCATTGATTATATGCGGCGTGTGCGTGATTTAGGTTTTGCCATTGGTCTGCATACGAACGGTTTTTATCCAGAAAATTTGGCCAAGGCCAGTGATGTTATTGATTGGGCCGGCATAGATTACAAGGCAACCAAAACAAATTACGAAAAATTGACGGGTGTAAATATTGCGTACGAACGTTTGTTGAAAAGTTTGGATGTGTGGGCCAAGACCGGCAAACCGGCCGAGGTTCGTGTAACCTGTGATCCGCGTTATGTATCACCTGATGATTTATTGGAAATCGCGCGTGATGTTGCAAATCGTGGTTACAAAAACTTCGCGGTTCAGAAATATATTCCACATTTTGAAGACGAAGAACATAAAACAACATCTGCAATGCGGGAAGCTTTCTTCAACAATGTCGAATTACGCGATAAAATAAACGCATTATTTGATACTGTCATTTGGCGAGAATAGGGCATTTACTAATTTTTTTGCGAATCTGTTTATTACGTTTTTTTAAATACTTTAATTGTTTCCGATACAGTCGGTTCCATTCGGTTGTATTTTTAGGAAATGGGCTAAATTCAGGATGTTCGAATCCATCTTTTCCATCTTCGAACATATCACCCCCAATAAAGAATTTTATTTTCCCGCCTTGGACATATGAACCATCCAGATAAAAGAATTTTACATAGTTATCAAAATCTTTGAACAAATTGAAGAATTTTTCATCTGCCTTTAACACGTCATACAGTGGACTTTGTCTTTTTGACTCGCTTTTTTCATAGAAACGTCTAATGCATTCCAATGTTAAATCAAATCTATCTTTGATTTTGTGATTACGTCCGCGGGCCATATTTACAGAAATTGGATATTTGTGTTTGGGAAATATTATTTCTCCGCCGATTGTAGATGCAGCCCTTACATATTTTTTTAATTTATTTTTATAATGTTTAATGTTTTTATCAGGAATGAATTCTTTCTCTTGTGGCGCATACCTTTCCTGCATATTAACAATAGAATCACTGGCAAAACGAGATTTTTCCAAATCATTTCCATAATAATTTGGACTGAACCAATATAAATAATCGTATTCCGGGTTATTGCCGATTTGCAGGTCAAATAATTCCCCGTTGGGTAATGTGCGACGATATACGCATTGTTGGCATTTACGTAGTGTCTCGCTGTATGTATCAATGTCGGGTACATCATCGCGGTTATTAAGATATTGTTCAACAAAACGATCAATATCTTCATCGATATCTTTTATAAAGTTAAACATAAGTTTGTGTGCCATTTTATCGCTCTTTATATCATAACCATTTTATCAACTTTTATATTCTTTGCAAAGATTTCGTCGTGCGATACAAGCAATATTGCACCACGATATTGATTCAATGCATCTTCCAGAATGGCGATACTTTTTATTTCAAGGTTATTTGTCGGTTCATCCAGAATCAATAAATCTGGTTGATTGTCACCACCAAGAACCGTTGCCGATGTCGCCTTTAATAGTTCGCCACCCGACAGCATTGAAACCAGTTTCGATGATGTGTTGCCACGAAAACCAAAGTTTGCGGCAATCACGTGCGCATCGTGTTTAAGGCACTCCGATATATCCATAATGTTTTCAATTATCGTTTTATCGCGATTTAACAGCGATAAATCTTGATTCAGATACGCGATTTTACCAAATGTTTTTACCGTGCCAGAATCGGGTTTTAATTCGCCACAGATAATTTTCAATAATGTCGTTTTGCCGGCACCGTTTTTGCCACACAATCTTATTCGGGTTCCGCCATACATTGTAAAATCGAAATTATCAAATATGACTTTATCGCCGTACGCAAAATGCAAACCAGAAATAGTAATCAGTTCCTTGCTGTAGAACGGTTTGTTTGGCACGGGGATTTTTATTTTGTCGTCATGCATTTGGTCGGTCAACGATTGTTGCAATGTTAATTGCTCATCAATTTTCTTTTGTATGATGGCGCGTTTCTTGGCCTCGGTTTCCTGACTTTTGCCCTTTAATGCATTTGCGGCGATGGGACTGCGTTTACCGGTGGCGATATCTTTACGCTGTTTGGCCTCGTGATGTTGGCGGGTATTTTGCGCGATATTTATTGTTTTATTCAAACGGCACAGGGCTTTTTCGCTGTCCGTGTATTTGGATTGAAGGTTTGCCATTTCAAGATTTTTTTGGCGCACATAAAAATCATAGTTTCCACCATAAGTCCTTAATTGCCCATTGGTTATTTCTATAATTTTATCAACGCGGCCCAACAATTCACGGTCGTGTGATACAATAACAACACCAAATGGATATGCATCCATACGGGCAAAAAAATCGCGTCTGGCATCAATGTCCAAATTGTTTGTTGGTTCATCCAAGAGTAATATGGCCGCCCCGCTATCAAACGCGCGTGCCAATTCAAAACGTTGACGTTCGCCACCACTTTTGGAATCGGGTTCATATAATTGTTTCATATAATAAATGGTTGCATTTCGCGCCACATTCCCCGAATTTACCACTATGTCGCCCGATAATATTTTCAACAACGTTGTTTTGCCACAACCATTATCGCCAATAATGGCAACCCGTTCAGAATCTGTAACGGTTAACGACAGATTCGCAAACAAATCAGTTGTGGAATCATAACTAAAAAACACATTTGATAAAGAAATGAAATTCATAACAAAAACCTTTTAATGTTGTAGATGAATCAACGCACAAAATTGTGCGACCAATATAAAAAATACAACATTACATACGCATCGGTTTTTGTCCTTTGGTTTTTATTACACACGTAAATTCTAGTATAAATAACAATAAAATCAAGTAATAATATATTGCAAATCAATTTGTATGTTATACCCTTTCCAAAAAGGGTATAGAATGCCAGAATCAAGAATAACATCTGCACGTCATTTCTTGGGAAAAATAGTAACGGTTAAAATGGACCGGCCGTTGGGGACAAAACATCCAAAATTCGGATTTGAATACCCCGTGAATTATGGTTTTATTCCAAACACAGTGTCAGGTGATGGCGAAGAACTGGATGCGTATGTGATAGGCATTGATGTGCCAATGGATGAATTTGTGGGGCGCTGTATCGCGATTATACACCGCACCGATGACGATGATGATAAATTGGTTGTCGCCCCAGATGGCAAAGAATTTTCAGACAAAGATATAGAAATCCAAACCGAATTCCAAGAAAAATGGTTTCAACATATTATCATTAGGAAAGACCAATAACGTTTGTACACCGTTTGTTTTAGCAAACATGGGCCTTTTTATGCATTTTGTTTATGGGTTTAGCGTGGACCATTTTTGTCATATATGGGGGTATAGTATAAAAATCATACCGATGTGTATTGACGGATATGAAAAAATACATACATATACAGCAACCACAACAAAAGGAGATAAAATGCCAGATGTTTCCCCAATATGGATTAACACAATCAGAAACAAAAGATATAACCTTTTTAACGGTACAACGACAATGAATGCCGTCGAGATATATAAATATTTAATAGAGAAATTTGATAAAGTAGATGTATCAACCGATGCCGATTTCCAAGAGGCATATAGAAAATTTTTCAAAACTACATTGGGGCCAGATAGACAAATTACCAGGAAGGCGGGTCAAATGTGGCATAAATTATATTTTGAATTGTTGCAATCTCTAAAAGGTAAATCTGAATTAAGCATAGAAAAAGAAATAGAAAATTTTTACACGAGGCAGCAAGAGGAAAAACTGAACGCAAAATTTGAAATGTCATTTATAAGCAAGGCGTTGCATATGGTAGATCATAATCTGCCAATATGGGATCGCAATATCAGGGCGACCTTACTGGGGCTGACACATGACCCATTAACAAGAATACAAGATGAAGACCAAAGAATACAGGAAGCAAGACGTTACTATGATTTAATCAAAGACCGGATTCAAGCAGCAATTAAAACCGATAAAACCAAAGATAAAAATAGTCAAATAATTACCCAGTTCCGTGTCGCATTTCCAACAGAAGAAAAAGGCATTACGGACGTAAAAGTTATGGATTTCTATTATTGGATTACATATAAACTTTTGCCGAAAAAACCTAAGAAGATAAGATAACATAAAAAAAACGCCCGTTTGGGCGTTTTTTACTTGATATCTTCAATGGATTTTTCGCATCGTTTTAATAAGTTACGGTATTCAATCAGTAATTCTTTTGGTTTGATTGGTATAATATCGCCGCGCCATTGTGTCAGGTATATACTCATTGCGCGCAAACCGCCAGTACGCATTTTAATCGTCAAGGTGCCATCAGTATTGGTTATTAACTTTTGTGTTGGATGAAACTGGTACTGTTTTACAATTTTGATTATATTTGGGTCTTTGACCAACCATTCCACATTATAAACCTTTCCTTCGTCATAAATACCAAACATAGAATTAGCATACTCTTGGATAGAAAAATCACCTGGATCAAACGAAATATCCGTTTCAACCGCGTTTTTAATGTCTGATAATATGTAATGCCACGGTTTATCATCGTCTTTTGGATAGGCGATAAGGTAAACATTATTTGGCCCGTACAATATTCCCAAAGGTTGCACCAGTTTTTTGTTGGTTTTATACATGAACTCAACCTCGTGTAAATTGATGATTGCAGAATCAAGAACAGATTTTACATTCGTATCAAACATTGTGATGTGGTGTGGGCCGATATAGGCAAAATTTACATTTACTTTTTGATCTATTTCGTTTATTTTTCGCGTTGCGGTGTTTTTGAGTTCAACCCTGTTTATTTTATTATATAATTTAGTTGTTAATTTCGCTTTTAGATTCTTCAATATATTTTGAGCGTTTTTATTATAACTTATTTTTTGTATTGCGATTTCAAGTGCCTGAATCTCTGTTTCGTCCAATGTGTCTGGGAAATCGTTTAAATCTAATTTATATGCGCCGTTGACATAATCAAGTTGATCTTGGTATTTATCCGCGATAGATTCTAACTCGCGTTTTACAGTTCTTTCGCATACTTTATAATCAAAAACATTTGCGATTTTGGATGGAACCTTGCCATAACTGATATACCTTGCTGAAAGAAAGTCGCGGATATCTTGGCGTGTCATATATCTTTTACGTAATTCGTTAATAAGTTCCAAATGAATATCGACTTTTTTATAATTATTGCGTGATTCTGACATTTTTACCCCGTTTTATGCCTTTATTGGATGGTATCAGAAAAAAAATTATACGCAAGTGGAAAGTGGACCATTTTTGTCCGGAAGAGTTTCTATTTTACTTTTGGACACCAACAAAAAGGGGTAATTATGAACATCAAAGATAGGCAAATGGCATTGCGTTATTTGAAGAACATAATAAGCAGTGAATACGAACCAGAAGATATGGATATGTTTTATCATCAACTGTCCAGATTTTCTACTGAATTATTCGGATTCAATTTACGCGATTTACTGGATCACGGTGACAAGCGTGTTTCTTCAAATGACAAATCGGACTTTATTGTTAATTTGGTGAATGGTAAATTGTGCCGTAACAGTTTGTTGGCGGAAGATTCCACCTATGAACGTGTCTTTAATATTTTTGATGCCAGAAAATCTGACTATAACGTGGATATAACTAACCCAAATTTTGATAAAAATTTTACATTAATTTGTGATGCATTTGATTTGCCAATTGAAAGCAGAAATGTGTTGCAATTTCTAACTTTTACAAGAAAAAATATGCAAATACGCAGGTTGTTGGGTTGTTTTAATGACGGGATTAACAACGATTTTATGGACGAGGTTAATGCCGATTTTGTTGGTGCAATGTGCAAAATACCATCAGACCAAGTTAAAGAATCAATGTCGCCAAATGGTGCATTGGTTGAATCGGGAATATTAAAGCATAGATATGGTGATAATTCGTTTAGTCCATTGTTTTTAAATTTATTAACTATGAATTTCAATACCTGTAAAGAAGTTCGTGATGTTTTGATTGGAAGTCCGTTGTCGGCAAATCTGAAACGTGAAAACTTTGATTATATGGTGGAAGATTTTGACAAATTGTGCGATATCTTGACTGGTGGCCTTAATGCCAATAAATCAGGTATAAATATCTTGCTATATGGTCGTCCGGGTACTGGCAAAACGGAAATAGCCAAAACTATTTGTGATATCGCGGGGGCAAGTTTATACACTACATCTGAAACGCAAGAAGACAAAGACGCCAGATTATCAAATTTAGCCCATTTGCAAACCGTGTTAAAGAAAGATGATAATTCTGTCATATTATTTGACGAGGCCGAAGATGTGTTTAGTTTGTCGCCGTTTAGCAGAAATTCACCCAGTAAATTATATGTAAATCGTGTTTTGGAAAATAATAAACGACCTGTGATATGGATAACAAACAATTTGGAAGATATGGACAGGGCGTATGTTCGCAGATTTACTGTGGCACTGGAAGTGGCGGATCCCGACGAACGTGCAAAAATGAATACTTGGAAAGGCATATTCCAGAAGCACGAACTTGAAATTTCTGATACAGAATTAAAACGACTTGTGCATAAGTATAATGTTCCTTTATCTGTTATGGATACGGCGGTAAAAAATGCCAAAATGATGAATGATACTGGTATTATTGATTATACCATTGATAATTTAATGCGTGCAATGACAGGCAAAGTGATAAAAAATAAAAGAATAGATGGGGTAAAATTTGATACGCGATTATTAAATACGGATACGGATTTGGAAAAATTGGCGCATCAAATCAAAGAAAAAAAATTGAATAATTTTTCTTTGTGTTTATATGGGGCGCCTGGGACAGGTAAGACGGCTTTTTGTGAATATTTGGCAGATTTATTAGAGATAAACATAATAAAAAAACGTGCAAGTGATATAAACGGCATGTATGTGGGCCAAACAGAAAAAAATATTGCCCGTGCATTTGCAGAAGCACATGCAAAAAAAGCAATGTTGGTTTTTGATGAAGCCGATAGTTTCCTTATGGATAGAACAAGGGCGGTGCGTTCTTGGGAAGTTAGTGGCGTTAATGAAATGTTAACCCAAATGGAAAGTGCGGAATATCCGTTCGTTTGCACAACTAATTTGATGGATAACGTGGACAAGGCCGCGTTGCGTAGATTTTCTTTCAAGGTCAAATATGATTTCTTGAATCCGGACCAAGTCATAATGGCTTTTCAAGATTTCTTTAATCAGCAAATTTCTAAAGACGAAATTTCTGATTTAACAATGTTGGCACCGGGTGATTTTGCCGTGGTAAAAAAGCAATCTGATTTGTTGGATGTTACGGATAAATCTGAACTGTTATCCAGATTGCACCAGGAGCAAAAGATTAAAGATTCATATAAAACCAAAACAAAGATAGGATTCTAACAAAGGGGTAAACAATGGCGACTTGTACATCATGGAAAATTATATTTAACAACTGTATACTACCGGAAATCTATTTTTCATATGATGCCGCCAAAGAACAATTGCGCAAATTAAAAGAATGCAATTGTGCGAGTTTCGGTCGTGTAGTATCGTATGATAATGAAACAGGACAAGTGGGAAATTAATGCTTAATTAAAATCAAGAACATAAATATCATGATGAAACTATCAAAATCTGATTATGTATTGGGAATAAAGTGTCCAGATGCACTGTGGTTCAAAAAATATCGTAAAGATATAGTGCCAGAAAAGAAACAATCCGTATTGGACAATGGAACCGCGATTGGCCAATTTGCATGAATATTGTGGTCAAGATACAATGGCTATGGTTAGATTGTTGGATGTTATATTAAACTATACGAACAAATAAAATCATGCTATGTCGATCTTAAGAAATGAATAGGGGGCGTTATGAAAAAAATATTTATATTATTATCGGTGATTTTGTGCGCTTGTGGCAATAATGATAATCCACAGTGCATAACAAACGCCAAAGAAGTACAAATTATTGGAATTGCGAAAAGTCCGTATGATGCTCCGGTGGCTGTCGCCAAGATTTGTACTCCAAACGATAACGATGTGTGTACTGGTGATTGGGTTCTTATACCAAAGGGGTTGGTATCAGAAATGAAACACAATAAAAAAATTACACCACCAAAACACCATTGTTTCGTTTTTGCGGATTACTATGAAGACGTTGATGAAAATGATGTCGCACGCAAGACGCCAATAT
This sequence comes from uncultured Pseudomonadota bacterium, assembly GCA_947306185.1. Lineage (GTDB taxonomy): Bacteria > Pseudomonadota > Alphaproteobacteria > Rs-D84 > Rs-D84 > Enterousia. The sequence continues at coordinate 25,564 of CAMZFU010000005.1, forward strand.
TAGGTTTCGCGTATAATAAAAAACATATAACTAAAAAGGATTGGAACGATTTTATATATGATATGACCAATCAAGAATATATAGAATGTCTAAAACACGCGGAACAAGAATTTAAAGATAGTAAATTATCTGATAATGAGAAAACCTGTAAATGTGTGATTGATTATATCTATTCAGATGAAAATCCGAATTCTGAAAATGCGGACATAGACATCCCGGATAGGTTTGCAACGAATTTGCGCGTGGTTCTGAAAAATAAATGCGGCAACAATATTCCAGAATACACATTAAGAGATATTTCTGAAAAATAGAATGTTTTTATAGTGCCTTATATTCCATATTGTTGTATACGAAATCCCATTTATCTAAAAGCTCTTTGGCCATTCTCTTTATTTCCGCGCCTGATAAATGAATTTTATTTGTTCCCAAAGATGCCTCGTTCCCTTTTAATATATGTTCAAGGTATCGTTTATGATATTGTTTCGTCTGTTTAAAATATCCTGTTCTAAAGGTATTCTCTGTTATTACCCAATTTAAATGTGTTGGATCAAGAAAATGGTACATATACGATACGAACCAAGAACTGCCCATTTGAGCCAATCTTTTGCTCTCAATGGCACCTAACCCCATATCATAATACTTTTGAATTTGAATTTCGAGTTCTGGAATGTGTTTCTCCATAAAATCACTCATTTTTAGGCTTTGATTTTCGTGTCTCCATTTTACTTTGTTTATATTTTGCAAACTACTGGATACATAACTTGCATTGTCTTTTATATCTTGGATCCCAGAAGAATACATGATTTCATCCGCTCTATGAACGAAAGGGAATAGCGCCTTAAACATTTCATCTGTTATAAAATAATCCTTGTATTCTTGATTTTCAAAATCATAAAATTGCATATCTGCAATCAAAGAAGAACGCAAAATCTTTTTCCAAGAATCGTACGTTTTCAACAAATTTAATAAATATTTAACGCACTCTATATTATTAACATAAATAAAAGCATAAAGTTCACGTAATATAAACTGTTTCAAATGGGATATCATGGCATTTTTATCACAATTATGATAATCAAAATTTATTTCCATGCTGGGGTGTTGTTGTTCTATGAAGTTAGAAGATGGGGCAAAATCTGAAACCATGTCATAATATTCTAGAGTAACATCTGCTTGACACTGCACAGGAAAAATAGCAAAAAAATTGCCAAGGCGCATAATCAAATTGTTGACTGTACAAGTTTTATAATCAAATTTATCTTTCATTTCTGTCTTCTTGTGTTCTAATGTGTTCTTTTAAAAATCTTATTAATTCAAAATGCTGAGGCCAATTTCTATGTTCTTTCATTCTGTTTTCTGCCATTTTGATTCTCTTTTCCAAATTTATATTCTGATTAACAATCCAATTTGATATAATTATAGCTAGCTCTTTATCATTTGGAACTTGTTCGTATGTTTGTCCAGTTAACAATTGCGCCAAAGCCAATTTTAGAACGTGACCATTTGTATGTTGGTTCGCCAGCGCTGTTTTTGGGCTTGCGTCATATTGCCTTTGCGCAGCATTAGTAGTCCCGCGTCCGTGCACACTTAAACCAAACCTGTTTCTAAACCACATTTCATATTTTCTATCAAAAATCCAACGGTCATCACTGGCATCATAAGTATCCTCGCCCACAAAGAATAGGGCAACAAAATCTTCAAAGGTTAATTCTTGTTCAAGAAATTCGTAGGAATTTGCATTTCTAAATTCATCACAAAAGTGTTGTTGTTGTTGATTATGACCCTTTAATGTATTGTTGTGCTCCTGATCTAGATTTGTATAATTTATATTTTGCAACCCCTTAAAAAAAACATCTGTGTCAATTAATAAACAGACCTTTGCGCCATTTTCTTTTATGTTTTTACGTATTTTGTCTAATTTCGGACTTGTTTTTGGTCTAAAATTTGGGGTTGTATTATAATGATAATCCCAATTCCCAGTGAACTTGTCAATTGTGTCCAAATAATAATCTAGTATTCTTTTAGGAGTAAACCATATTTGATTGGGGCGTTCTGTGATTCCTGGTATCCAGGCAACACTCCAAATTTCACTTGTATCACCGTTTAGGTCTTTATTTATTTTTTTTATAAGTGTTCTTTCGGTAGCACCCTCGCAGAAAAACACATATATTGTTTTAGGTTCTTTAAATCCGCATTTTTCTTTATAACAAAGATTATTATTTAGGGGCATTTGGCACCTCCATAGTTTCAAAAACATCTATAACCTGGGGGGTACCACCAAAACGACCGTTTAAATAATCATCTAAAACTGTATCCGTATTGCATGTATATTCCGATAAAAAATTGACTTTGGTTGATAAATCAGATTTCCTTTCAATCAACATGGTCCCTTGATGACCCGCGGTTTGAATAACATATGGATTGTGTGAAGAACATATCATTTGTGCGCCATATTTATTAAGATTTTGTGCCTGTATTACGCCAAAAAGAAATTTTAACAATTCGGTATGTATAGTTCTGTCTATTTCATCAAAAACTATTATTTTGCCATTTTGTAGTGCATCAACTAACACAAATAAAAATCTGAATAAATTCTTGGTTCCCGTAGATTCATCTTTGATATAATTTAAGCAAACTAATTTTTCTTTTGCATCTTTTTTATATTCCATATTTATGCTGTATACCCTGAATAACGGGGTGTTAGATTCATCAAATTCAAACAAAACAAGGTGATTTGGAAATCTTTTCTCTAATCGCTCTTTTTCATGTTTTATTTCCTTAATGTTGGCAACGGGCACACCATTAATAGACGTAACTTTTTTAAGTAAGAAAGTATTTTCTTGGTTTCTGTCTAGTGTTGGTTCTATTTCTTCTAGTTTAATATCGCAGAATTTCATATCCATTCTAAGCAGCCAATCTTTGACCGTATTTTTATTATACATTGATATTTGGGCCAAATTTATATCATCTGCAATGAATAATTTATCAAAGAAGTTTTTTAGTGCGTTTAATCCCTTCTTCATTTTGTCCTTAAGAGTATCACTATTATATTGCGCATCTGAAAAGATGCTTGCGATTGGTCGTCTGCGGGTAATAAATACTTGCCACATATCTACTGGTACCGTATCAAAATCAAAAGTATCGAAAATAATTTTATCTTTAATTTTTCCTATCTCTTTTAAATATTCTCGCACAATTCTATGATTGGTATATGCAATGCTGTACGTGTATATACACGGATTATTTTCATCATCGGTAGAAAAAGTAAGCTCAAACTTTGTGGGGGCATTTTCTGTTTTAGAAGAAAATTTAAATGGAATATAAAAGTTTTCTACAAAACCATTTAAAATAATACCGCGAAGTGCCAAAAAAGCCTTTAATATATTGCTTTTACCGCTGGCATTTGCACCAAATAATGCCATCAAAGGGCAAACATTGACACGTCCATTATCAGATGTAAATACTTTAAAAAAATTTCTATAGTTGTCGTAATTGTATGTTTTGTCAAGTTGTTCATCTGTTTCTTCGGTATTAAAAACCATATTCAAATGAACTGTGTCTTTTATACTTTTGTAATTAGTTATCGCAAAATCAATGAGCATAGCATGACCTTTTCAATACCTGCAAATTATGGTAACAAAAAACGACAAATGTATCAACTTAATTATAGGTGGAAAAATAATTTATCTTGGGTTTTATATATCCCGTTCCATACCTCAGCTAAGGGTAAAAGAACATCCCGTGGGATTACCACGGGATGTTCAATATTACTGGCGGATGGGGAGGGATTGTAATTCCCACGAACTTCGTTCGCGGGCCCCTTTCACTGCGCGCACAGTGTGCGCTTGTTCCGAACCCGGCAATTTTGTTGCAGTGCCCAACCCAATGCCAATCACGATAAAAATAAAACACCCGCATTGGGGTGTTTAATTTTTATGGCGGATGGGGAGGGATTCGAACCCCCGGAAGCCTTGCGACTTCAGCGGTTTTCAAGACCGTCGCATTCGACCACTCTGCCACCCATCCGAAACTGTCGGTGCCAATCGGCATCACAGACGCAATGTTATAGCATTTTTTTTCAAAACGCAACCACAAACTATTATTTAACGTTCACGTCTCGCATTTCTTGTTGCAATTTTGCTATTTTTAAGTTGTTGGTATACCATGATTCGTATATTTCCAAGTATTCCGGTACGTCTTCTGACAAATCGCCATCATTCATAAGGCCACGAGCAAATGCATCACTATAACATTCAAAATTAGTCTGCTTGTGGGCATTTTTAAACCCAACTATGCGCCCGTGAACAGATGTTATATCGAATTGTGCCAACACTTCATCTGGAATATTCAATTTGCGGATGATATAATAGAACTCGCCAAAAGGCATATCGGCCTTCATAGGGAACATCAATTTGATATATTTATATTCAACCCCAATTTCACCAGAAAGAATGTTATTTTCGGCAAATTTCTGAAAATAGGGATTAAAAGCATTGTTCAATTCTTTCAGTTCTTGGTTACTGAAAAGCAGACTCATAGTGTATATCTTGTCCAGGCGTTCATAATACTTGTTTTGGGCGATATTGAACATATCGCAATTGGCGTTGACTAAAGAATCTTTTTCGTGTTTAAGGGTCATCAGGTCCTTACCAGGTTTTTTATTTTCTGCCGTATTTTGTGCAGACAATGATGGCGCATTAACCAATGACATTGCACCAACAGCCAACGCAGCAATTAATATAGCCAAGCGCTTTTGTAAATAAGTTTTTTTTGTGTCATTCATATAAAATCCTTTTGGTTATCAACAGCGATTATAGACACAATATTGTTATTGTCAAGTTTTTTACCTGGAATTACTATCGATAACCAATTTATTTTTTTTACAATAATTTGCCCATTGCGACGGCGGTATCATTCATTCGATTAGAAAAGCCCCATTCGTTATCGTACCACGCGGTTACATGAACCAATTTGTCGCCCAAGACGCGCGTTTGTGTTGAATCGAAAATGGAACTGTGTGCATCGTGCGTAAAGTCGATAGATACCAATGGCAATTCATTATAACCAAATGTTTCCGAAGATGCCGCGCGCATTGCGTTGTTTACTTCTTCGGCGGTTACAGATTTTTCTAAATTAACAACCAATTCAACAACCGATACATCTGGGGTTGGAACGCGCATCGCAATGCCATCCAATTTACCCGCCAGGTTCGGCAATACCAAACCAATTGCTTTGGCGGCACCGGTACTGGTTGGAATCATAGATAATGCGGCCGCACGTGCACGGCGAAGATCTTTGTGATTTTTATCCAATAATTGTTGGTCGCCGGTATATGCGTGAACGGTTGTCATCCATCCTGATGTGATACCGAATTGTTTATCCAAAACGGCCACAACCGGTGCAAGACAATTTGTCGTGCATGATGCATTGGAAACGATAAGGTCTTGAGATGTCAATGTATCTTGGTTCACCCCAAACACAATCGTTTTGTCCGCCCCAGCAGATGGTGCAGAAACCAAAACGCGTTTTGCACCACAATCAAGATGAACGCGCGCCTTGTCCGCCGCGGTGAAAAGGCCGGTGCATTCCATAACAATATCAATGCCCATTTCGCCCCATGGCAATTTTGTTGGATCTTTTTCTGCCAAACATTTAATACGTTGATTGCCAACAATAATTGTATCGCCATCTAATTTAACGTCCATTGGCAATTTGCCATGAACAGAATCATACTGTAACAAATATGCATTTTGTTCGGCCGGTGCCAAATCATTCACCGCGACAAATTCAATATCATCGCGCCCAGATTCCAATGCCGCGCGCAAAACCAAGCGGCCAATCCGACCAAAACCATTAATTGCAACTTTTATTTTTGACATAATCTTTTCCCCTTTTTGTTTACGTTCGCCTATCATAACACCATTTATCGAAAAATCCAATCTGAATTTTAAAAACACCAGCCCACCAAAAATCCGAATCGGCAAAACATAGTCATACCGCGGAAACGCGGTATCTTTTTTTATTGCGCCACGCGTAATTCATTGA
>CAMZFU010000006.1 GCA_947306185.1 uncultured Pseudomonadota bacterium
AAATCGTTCCAGAAATGCTTGTGGATTGATGGAAATAATACCGTTCCACGATAAACATATGCTGAAGCACCGTTCATTCGTGCGACCTTGTCTTCATCCGGATGGATGGCTTGAATGTATGTATTGCGGACACCGAGTTCTGGTAGAAATTGAATAAGTTGTGTTCCAGACGATGCATCTTCAATAACAATCTTGTGTTGCGCCCTTTGGTGTGCCGCAAACAACGAATCAAATTTAGATTTTACCATGTTTGCCAAGTGTGGAAATTCAAGTTTTTCACGATAAATGTCCAATAGGTAAATATGTTTGTCAGCGGAAATCCCGAAGGTTATGCATGCAGAATATGCATTGGTTGACCCTGTTTTTGACGCGGTATCCCACGATGTAATTATATGCGTAAAGTTTTCTGGAATCGCCGTATAATATTGCATCCATTCAGATTTGATTATGCAACCTTCCTGTGGCGCAGGTAATTGTTGATATTGTCCAGCGAACACCAATTCACCGACACTGTTTTTGATGCGCATAACGGTTTCAATGGATTCACGTTCCGGATGTAGTGGTGTCCCAATCGTTCGCTTAAAAATACGATTTGATTGTGTGAAGTGTATTTGTTCATCCGTATCCGCAATAATCGGCAATCGCAGGAGTTGAAAATCATCACTGTTTTCTAACAAGTGTCCGGTCAGGTCATCTTGATGCAACCGCTGCATAATCAGTAAAATGCGACCAGTGTTTTTATCGTTTAATCGCGAAAATAACGTTGTATGATACCAATCATTCACTCGATTTCGTATAATTTCTGAATTTACATCAACAGGTTTTATCGGGTCGTCAATAATTATCCATTCTGCACCACGTCCAATTAAAACACCACCAACAGATGTCGCAAAACGTCCACCATGGACGGTTGTTTCAAAATCATCTTTGGCAAATTGATGTTTAGAAATACGTGTCATCGGAAATATCCGCATATACCAATCAGCTGTCATAACATTGCGCGTGTCATTTGCAAATTTAGTTGCCAGGTCATCAGAATAACTTACACATATTATGTGTGAACGCGGATTGTGCCCCAGTATAAAAGCCGGTAATGCAACCGAACAAATGATGGATTTCATATATCGTGGCGGTATATTGATAATCAGGCGGTTTTTATTGCCATTAATAACATTAACGATATAATCGCAAACCAGGTCGATATATTCTCCGTCTATGTATCCGCCGCCACCAGATATTTCATTGAACACTTTAATAACGAACGATTTAAAATCTGTTCGTAATAACGAATAAAACACATCTAATTCAGTAATATTATTGTCCATTGTGCGATTTGACGTATTGTTGCAATATTAGTTTGTCGTCGTGATTCAGGTGTTCGTGTGCCGCGGACATGGCTTCGTATTCCGCATCTGCGACATCGCTTAATTCCATTATCCACTTTGCAGAATTCAGGTCGCCTTGTAGAGCTTTGTTGGTTTGTTTTGCGATAATGCCTTCTTTGGTACTAATACGACGACTGTTGCCATCCGGACTCGTCAAAGTTATTTTGCGGTTCATTTGCTCGCGCACAATGGTATTGCGATTGCGGGTACCACGCGGGCGTCCAAGCGGGTTACCCGATTGTCCCTTTTGATATTGATGTTCCTTTGGTGGAATGCAAAAACCACATTTGTGTTCATTGGGCATTTTGCATCTCCTTGTGTGCACGTTTTTCATCTAACAATTGAGTATATGTTTTACCAGTTCGCAGATTTTTCGCATCAATACCGAATGCTTCATAAAACCGTTTTACACATGTATCTACATATTTCGGTTCGTATTCAATACCGTAACAGATACGTCTATGTCGCTGTGCAGCAATCAATGTGCTGCCAGAGCCCAAGAAACAATCCAACACCTTATCACCAACACTGGTCACATCTAACATAATATCGCTTAACATCTCGAAACTTTTGACGGTTGGGTGCATTTTCAAATCGTTGCGGTGTGGGCCATACGAATTACATCCATAGTAGTGCCAAACATTACTGCGGTTCCGTCCGTATTTCCCCAGTTTGATATGGTCGGGAACCGTACCACCTTTGTTCAAGAATACCGTGCACAATTCATGCTGACTGCGATATGGTGTTCCCATGCCCGCCTTATTCTTAACCCAAACGCACAGGTTGATATATCGTGCAAAATTTTGTTTGCAGGCGGTCAACATAGGCATAATATTCCGCCAATCTATGAAATTGAATATCATGGCATTGTCGGTTGCATACTCGGAACACAGGGCAAAGTTTTTACCAAGAAATTCCGTATATTCGGAATCTGACATTTCCCCGGCAGCCATTGCAAAGTCTGGATGTTTAACACTGCCGTTGCCAGACACAAATCCTTTGATTTTTATATTAAACGGCGGATCTTGCAAAACCAGATTTACCCGTTTGTTACCAAGCAGTTTCGCAAAAGTATCACGATCTGTGCTGTCGCCACAAATAATTCTGTGACTGTCGTCAAATTCCCAAATATCGCCAGGGACTGTGATTATCTCATCATCTGCTACATATGGAACCGCATCCAGTTTTTTGACTTCGGCCTTTGTACGCGGTTCTGCCAAGATTTGATCAATTTCAATATCGTTAAACCCTGTAATTGTGATATCCGCAATATCTTCCAATTCGCATAATTCACCGATTTCGATATTTAATAAATCCGCATCCCAACCACCACCATTTTCAGATATTCGATTGTCGGCAATCCGCAACTTGCGTTTTTGGACATCGGTCAAATGTCCAATACGTATCACAGGCACTTGTGATAGATTTAATATCTTGGCTGCCTCAAATCGTCCGTGTCCGGCGATAATTTCATCATTTTCATCAATCAAGATTGGATTCACAAACCCAAATTGATGAATGGAATCGGTAATCTGACTAATCTGGTCTGGGGTGTGAATTTTCGCATTATTTTTATACGGTTTTAATTGTTCAATACTTATATTTTCAATTTTTAATTCTGTCATATTTTTACCTCCTGGTTATTTTTCACAACCAATATATGCAGGTAAAAATATGTTTTCAAATGGTGATTTCTCTAAGCGCGCTTACCGGGTAAATGATTTATGGAAAATTCATAAATCCAGTTCGTAATTGTTTTCTCACATGGGGTGATACCACCTTTTTTGTTCGGTTTTTGGAGTGATTCGCCATATATCTCAAAGTATACATCTTTGATTTTTTGAATCGTGTCCGCTAAATGCATTTGGGCATTACTCGGTCTGATATTATATTCTGGTGATTGAATTATTGTCTTGCACCGTTCGCGTATCGGATTTGTTTTTTTACCACCAGATTTAGCACTTTTCCCATTAACGCATACTGTTGATAAATCGTCAACTATCCCGCGCAATGCATCGGTACGCATAAACAATTCATTCAACTGTTTGCGTGATATTGGTTTGTTATTATTTGACATAAATTGCCAAATCCAATCTATTTGAATAAAGATTTCACCGATAAGAAACAGTTTGTTTCCTTCGCTTGATTGGATACCAGCTTTTAGCCATAATTCTTTGTCAAAACCAGATTGTATCAGCATTTTTTGATTAGGATTTGTCATAAAACCGACCAATCCATCACCATATTTTTTAGCGGTCAATGTCATCAGATTTTGTATATCTTGTGCTAAAATCTCATATTGTTCAGATTCGAATTTTTCAATAATATCTGAGCATGCCGTCCCCCATGCTGCAAACACAATGTTTAAATGATTTTGAAACAATGATCTAAATTTGAAATCATTAGTAAAAAAATCAATCATCCAAATCTCCTTAATTTCATGCCAGATTGTACCATTGTTATCCAGGAAATACAGAAAAAATGACAATTATGTAAAATCAAATGGTTATTTACTAAAAGTCGCTGATATTCAAAATAAATTCCCTGTTATTTTTGCAAACATTCCCAGATAATACGCCTAAAAATCAGTATTTTTGCAAAAATCACGCAAAAATCACTATAACAAAATCCCTGTTATTCCCTGTAATTATCATATCCAATACCGTCAAATGTTACAACTCCGCCACAAAAATCAAATGCCCATTTGGGCATTTTATTTTTGTCGGATATGAAGGGTGGACAAATCGTTCGCGACGCAGTTGCTGGTTCGAAAACAAGTAGATTTCGGAAGTGAAACGAACCGAAATCGTCACGGTTTACCCGCAGGCACAAAGTGCCAAGGGAATCCCTTCGTCTTTTTTTTAATTCAATCTTAAAAACCACCGCAAGGCGGTTTTTTGATTTTACAGGCGGGGATGAAGGAATGTGTGCGAACGTCAGTGCAGCACACAATCCGCGAATAAACAATTAGAAAAATCATAAAAACGGAGTTGTTGTTCCCACGAGTTTTTATAGATTTTGATTATTGTTTATCAAGACATCCATTATATAAAAAAATCCCCAAGATACAATCTTGGGGATAATATTACAAACGTTATTTTTCGTTGTTTTTTGCCACAAGGCCACACAATCCGAATGCAAACAAACAAATTCCCAAGTCATGTGTGTAATCTGCAGCCGTCTGTGCCTTTTGTGATGCAATTGTCTCTACGGCTTCAGTTGCGGTTTTTTCTGCGGTTATATCTACCTCGTCCAATAGCCCAAAATCTGTGCAGTAGTCGGGCCCCAAACCCGGATTATAGCCTCTTTCCTTTATCCCGTGATGCAAAGCTTTACTCCAAGCTTCATCATAAACAGGCTGATAAGTTGTCTTATAAGCCTTATCATAGGCCTTATCATAGGCAATATTATATATCAGTGTTTTTTTTACACCCGCCGATAAAGCGCCTGTGGCAACAAGCAACCACAATATACTATTTAATTTGTTACGTTTTTTCATAACCATATCCTTTTGATTATTGCATGTAATAATGTAACACTAAAAACATACTTTGTCAAGTGTCGGGTTAAAATCTACACCACATGCCAGTTGAACCGCGAAAAACCACCGCAAGGCGTTTTTTTTACTTTATGATAACCGCACCTTGGCGGACAATGTTCTTTTTATCGCCATCCAGTATGACAACAGTGCTTGGTGCACCGCCCATTTTTTCATATGCATTGTCAATTACCATTATGTTTGGAAATTGTGCACGTATGGCATCTGGGCTGGTCAACACCGGTTGACCGGATATATTTGCGGAACTGGTGGCCAAACAATGTCCATTAATTACACGACATAAATCTTGAAATGGTTTATAGTTTGGAACACGCACGGCACCAAAAGACATTGTTTGTGTATCCTGGACGGGAACACCGATGGTCAATGTACCCGGCCAATATTTTTTCGCCAAATCAAATGCGACTGATGGATATTCTGACATATATTTCTGAATATGATCCAAACAATCCGACATGATGATCAGGTGTTTTTCATGTGGACGCTGTTTAATTTCGAATAACGCATCCGCGCCCATTTGATTGGGCAGAGCACCCAACCCCCAAACCGTATCGGTCGGGAAAGCAATTGCCCCGCCATTGTTTAAGTGATTATTCAATTTTTCTATGAAAGATTTATCTGTGATATCAAACATAGCATAAATATTAGCATGTTTTTTTTGTGCCTGCCACAAAAAACAATCGCATAATCGGATGTTTTTATTTCTAGCTATGCAAAAATTATTGACAGTAATGAATCTTGTGCTAGGCTCCTCAGAGCGCATTTTACCGGCAGATAAAAGGAGTTTTTATATGACCACGATAATAAATATACCCACAGGTAAGGTTTCTTATACATATCCAGATGAAATTCAAGAAGAGATTCGACTGTATCAGATGCCTGGGTTTGAAGAATTGTATTCGGCATTCAGAATATTAGAAGCGGTATATAATTACGAAAAGAAATACAAGGTTGCCATCCGTCCATATTGGGCTTGGGGTGATTGTGCTGATCAGGTATGGCGGTATCGCATCACCAGCCCGCTGCTTAATCAAAGAATATACATAAAAGAGAAACTGAAAGATTTAACACCAAATGTCCCAAGAACAGAAGATAAACCATGGCATGATTATATTACGGAATATCAACTGAATATTGGTAAATTGTTTGAAATGTCTGCCAGTAAAGGCCCTATAGCATATATGTGCGGATTATTCACTGAACCGGTCAAACAAAAATACCTTGAAATTCCCGGCCTGTACAGGGAAACGGAACAACGCCGTCGATCTGGTTTGATAACATTGGCAAATGATATTGCCAATATACAACATTAAAATGGTATAATATTTTTGTAAGGTGAGTGTTTTGGAATTTAAAAAGTTAAATCTTGTGACGTTTACATTGAACTGCAACGAATTATACATTTTGCTGGATAGCAATCGTGCAAAGTTGTCGCCGTGGTTTTGGTGGGCGTCCCATAATGTCACACCAAATAAATTGCGGTTTTATTGGTTCGGGGTCAAGCGCCTTGCGTACATCAGATTTGGAAAAGTTTTGCACAGGTTGGATTCAACAGTATGACCAACAATTCATTGTTTATAACTCTAAAAACAAGATTGGTTGGTTGTGCGGATTGGATGACATAGATACCATAAATAAAAGAGCAGAGGTGTGGAGGCTTGCATTTCGTGGTAATACAGAAACCATAGAAGCGATGACAAAATTGGAAGATTACTGTATTAACAATCTGCAATTGAAAAGCATATATGCGTGTGTAAAATCCACCAATCGTGCCAGCCAGTTGTTCTGGGAAAAATATGGTTATGATGAACGAAAACTGTATTTGCATGCCAAGGTGTCGCAGCATAATCCAAAATATGCAGATATTTATACATATACCAAACAGTTAAGCAAATAATTGCCGAAAAATAATTGTATATTTGCTTCTGTTATGATACAATTACCGTATAAGGTAAAAGGAGAAGTAAAATGGTGCTTGTTGGACCAGTTTGGCCGATAATTTTGGGGGCGAGAACCGCTAAAAAAATCCGCAGAGCAACAAACATATTGAAAATTGGAATTTTTTCTTACGGGGTATTAAAAATACGGAATATGTTGAAAAAACGCAAAAAAGCAAAACGGGAAGAAGTTCAAGCCAAACAGATTGACGAAATGTACACCGCCTTCCAGAAAGAGCAAGCGCAGAAGAAACATTAAGTTTTTGTTAATACAAAAAACTTGATTTTCTATAATAAATATTATAGCATGGACATTGCTGGATAATTCAGAACTGATTAAGCATCGGTGCATTTTGGTCCCGATTGTGATAAGGTTTCTGTCAAATGTCCGGCACCATAAAAAACCAAAAGGATAAAAATATGGCAAGAGATGGGGCAAAACGTAATACCCGTAAATTGAAAATTGGCCGCCGTTTAGGTGTGAACCTTTGGGGCCAGGCGAAATCACCGTTTAACAAACGCAAATACAAACCTGGTCAGCATGGTCCAACTTCACGTGGCGGTAATATGACCGATTACGCAAAGCAGATGCGTGCAAAACAGACCCTTAAAGGTTACTATGGTAATATCGGTGAAAAGAAGTTCCGTGCATATTATTTGGAAGCAAATAATATGAAGGGCGATACCCCGGATAACTTGATTGGCTTGTTGGAACGTCGTTTGGACGCCGTTGTATATCGTGCAAAATTGGCACCAACGGTCTTTTCCGCACGTCAATTGATTAGCCACGGTCATATCTATGTCAACGACAAACGTGTTAAAATCGCATCTTATCAGGTTAAACCGGGTGATGTCATTACCGTTGGCGAAAAGGCAAAGCAAATGCCTTTGGTCGTTTTGGCTTTAGAATCGGGCGAACGCAACGTTCCAGATTACATCAATTTGGACAGTGCAAACTTCGTCGCAACATTTACACGTGTTCCGGCATTTGCAGACGTTCCGTATCCGGTTCAAATGTTCCCAGAATTGGTCGTTGAATTCTATTCACGTTAATTTTTGGGAAACATTACATATATTTACAATCCGCCGTTTGGCGGATTTTTCTTTTATTTAATTCCAAAAAAGAGTATAATATCGCCATATAAATAAACGAAACAAAAGGGGAAAAAGATGAAGGAAAAAACAGTTGGTATTTTGGCTATAGTATTATGTATGTGTGTATTGGGTGTGTGGGGGGTAAATCGCCTTGCTGAACCACGTACTATTTCGGTCGGAGGTGAATGTTTGACATCTGCGCCCAAGGATAGAACCGCAATTACAATTCGGGTCACGGTTGTGGATAAAAGTGCGGCAAAATCTATGAAATTGGCATCGGCCAAGGTTGCGGAAATGAACGAATACCTGAAAACATTGGATGTTAAGGTACAAACCAGTGAATTTAACTCTTATGAAAAGAACGAATGGAACCGCACAACCCAGAAATCTGAATTCGTTGGAATTGAAACTAATATAGCATTAGATGTATCCGCAAAAAATGTTGATACAATTGAAACGGTGCTGACCAAGTTTGCCGGCCAACCAGATGTGTTTGTATCAAACCTGCGTATGTTCACATCGGCAGAAACATTGAAACCAGTTATGGAATCTTGTCTGGAAGAGGCGGTTAAAAATGCTCGCAGTCGTGCCGAAGCATTGGCGGCGGGTGCCGGAAAGCACGCAGGCAAGATGCTTGCGGTGTCTTATGGTTCCAGTGGTTCCTATAACACGCGTTCAACAGCGAATTTCCGCCTGGCCAAGGCCGCGGTGATGGATATGTCAACAGAATCATATGCCGGTGGCGCAATTACGGGTAAAGATACCGATGTTTCGGTCAATGTATCGGCCATCTTTGAAATAAAGTAATGAATGAAATAATTGACGATTTCATCGCATATATTACGGATGTGCGCAAATATTCCGTGCATACGGCGGATGCCTATCGCACAGATTTGGAAGATTTCTGCCGATTTTATAGCAATTTCGCCGGTACCGAATTAACAATAGAAGATTTTGCACGTGCCGACACGATAACTTTTAGATCGTGGCTTGCTGATCGACAAAAACGTGGATTGGCATTTAAATCAACGGCACGTGCTTTGTCGTCATTGCGCGGTTTTTATAAATATTTGGCCAAATATAAGCATATTAAAAATGATGCCATAGGAATAGTTTCTTCACCAAAGATTCCCAAAAAGTTATCCAAGGCATTGGATGCATCTGATGTTGCCGATATGCGTGGCGCAATTGCATCATTAGAAGCGGACGCCCCGTGGATTGCTGCGCGTGATTGGGCACTGGTGACATTGCTGTTTGGTTGTGGCCTGCGTATATCCGAGGCACTATCCCTTACTAATGCGGATGTTGCACCACATCCAAAAATATTACGTATCGTCGGCAAAGGTTCCAAAGAGCGCGTTGTTCCAGTGTTGCCGGCGGTATATAGTGCCATTGATAAATATGTCGCGGTTCGCCCATTTGGAAATGCCCCAACCGATGAATTATTTCGCAGTGTTCGGGGACTCCCGATGTCGGCGCGTATGGCAGAAAAGGTCATTGAAAAATTGCGCTATTACCTGCAATTGCCTGATTATGTGACACCGCACGCATTGCGTCATACTTTCGCAACGGCATTATTGGCAGATGGCGCGGATTTGCGCAGTTTGCAAGAATTATTGGGGCATTCGTCATTGTCCACAACACAGTTATACACCAAGGTAAATATGTCGGAAATTATGAATATCTATGAACATTGTCACCCCCGTGCAAACGAAGAAAATTAGGTTGACTTATAAATATAAATCTGACACAATATCTGTGTTATGACAGTTCCATTTATAAATTTTTACTGTTGTCGTTAAGATGTTTTTTTGCAAACATATCGTTTGCTTATTTTTCGTACTTTTGTTATTATAACCAACACCAAGATATAAGGATTTTGTTATGCAAATAAGACTTTACAATACAATGACACGCAAAGTAGAAGATTTCGTGCCAATTACCCCAAATCATGTCGGGTTTTATGGGTGCGGTCCAACCGTTTATTGGGACCAACATATTGGTAATATGCGGACATTTTTTAATAATGATATGTTGAAACGTATGTTTTTGGCCAATGGATATTCGGTGACCCATGTTATGAATATTACTGATGTGGGCCATTTGACAAGTGACGAAGACACCGGTGAAGATAAAATGGAAAAGGGTGCCGCACGTGAAAATATGTCTGTGTGGGATATTGCAAAAAAATATATGGAAAGTTGCTTTACGGATATGGATTTGTTGAATATTATTCGGCCAACATATACACCACGCGCAACCGATCATATCAAAGAGCAAATTGAACTTATCCAAAAATTGGAAAAATTGGGTTACACATACGAAATTCCTGGTGATGGTATTTATTATGATACATCAAAATTGTCTGATTATGGAAAACTTGGTGGTCAGAATTTAGCAGAATTGCGTGGTGGCGCACGTATAGAAAATAATAATAAACGCAATATTACCGATTTCGCATTGTGGAAATTTTCCCCAACCGATATCAAGCGCCAAATGGAATGGGACAGCCCGTGGGGTATTGGTTTCCCGGGGTGGCATTTGGAATGCAGTGCTATGAGTATGAAATACCTTGGCGACCATTTTGATATTCATACCGGTGGTCAAGAACATATCAAAGTTCATCATACCAACGAAATCGCACAGTCTGAACCAGTTGTTGGTAAACCGTGGGTGCATTATTGGGTGCATTGGGCGTGGCTGATGCTGAAAGATGGGAAAATGTCCAAATCTTCGGGATCGTTCTATACGGTTCGTGGACTGATAGAAAAAGGGTATGACCCTATGGCTTTTAGATATTTATTACTCCAGGGACATTATCGTCAACCAATGGATTTTTCATTTGAATCCTTGGATGCGGCGGCGGCGGGGTATAAAAATATGGTTCGCAAAATTGCCGATTTAATGGCAAATCCGACATCTGGTGCGGTGGATAAAGATGTATATAACGAATGGCATGACAAGATTTTAACACCGATTTCTGATAACCTTAAAACCGCAGAAACACTCGTTGTTGTTCAAGATTTATTAAAAA
Organism: uncultured Pseudomonadota bacterium; assembly: GCA_947306185.1. Lineage (GTDB taxonomy): Bacteria > Pseudomonadota > Alphaproteobacteria > Rs-D84 > Rs-D84 > Enterousia. Next base: position 11,011 of record CAMZFU010000006.1, read on the forward strand.
ATCAATCGGTAAATGCGGCAACAAAATTGGACTTGTTGGATTTTGTGGATGAATTATTGGGGTTGCAATTGGCTGACCGTGCCAAAAAATTATTGGCCACGGAATCTGAAACTGCGCCAAATGAAGTCCAGGAAATGGCGGAACAGCGTATGGCTGCGAAACAAAATCGTGATTTTGCAACGGCCGATGAATTACGTGCAAAAATCGATGCTTCTGGGTGGACGGTGACCGATATTCCGGGCGGATTTAAGCTTGTGAAAAAACAGTAAAATATTTTATAAAAAACCGCTTGAATATAACACATTTTGTGCTATATTTAGCGACAGCGGAACAAGAGGATATTTTATGAACTACCCATATATGCCAAAATCCACTGCGTTGTGGTTGATTGAAAATACTGCATTAACATTTGAACAAATTGCCGAATTCTGCGGTTTGCATGAATTAGAGGTTAAAAATATCGCCGATGCCGAAACCCAAAAAATGCAGGGATTGGACCCGATTTTGAACGGGCAACTTACACGTGAAGATATCAAAAAATGCGAAGAGGATCCAAACGCGCGCCTTACGTTGTTAGAATCGATTGTGAACGCACAAAATGCCCAGAATAAAAAAGGTATAGGTTACACACCAAAATTGCATCGTCAAAATCGTTTGGGTGGCATTATGTGGATTCTAAAGAATTGTCCAGAATTGTCGGATGGGCAAATTGCGCGTTTGATGCGCAGTACCAATCCAACCGTGGCATCTGTTCGTAACAAGACGCACAAGAATTATGCGGATATTCAAGTTCAAAACCCGATTGTTTTAGGTTTGATTTCTGAATCTGCGTTGCACGATGCGGTTGCCAAGGCAAACAAGAGTAAAAAATAATATCGAAAACCAGATAAATTAAGGGTTTTTAATGTCCAAGAAATTAGATGAAGCAACACGGTTATTGGTAGATTCCCTGCCAGAAAACCTGCAAAAACTTGCCGCATCCTCTATGGAAAATGGCTATCTGTCCCAGATGGATTTTAGTGCCGCGGTTGACGCAGATGAAATTCCTGAAGACGAACAAGCAGAAGTGCTTGATTTTTTTAAGCAAGATTTGGGGTTGGAAATTCTGGAAACAGAAAATTATGCCAAGGATATTGAAAAATATTATGATGACGATTCCGATGAAAATGCAGAAAAATATCGCAATCTATTGAATGCAGACGCCGAACAGGTCGATGTTAATGACGAAGATTACGAACATTACGCAAAACAATTGGAACGCAGCCAAACCGGTACATTGGTATTGGGTGTCCAAGATTCTGTTCAATCATACTTGAAACAAATCGGTATGGTACAGTTATTGACCGCCGCCGGCGAAGTCGCAATTGCCCAACGTATCGAGGCCGCATCACGTTTAATGGTTTATGGTCTGTGCGAAAGCCCAATGACAATCAAGGCGATGCTTGATTGGTATCAACAATTGTTGAACGAAGATATCCGTTTGCGCTATATCGTAAATTTGGAAGCGATGTATTCATCTGATTCCGAACAAAAATCATTGGCGGCAATTTCTGAAACCCTTAAATCCAAAGGTGTGGATCAGGTTGATGAATTGGATGACGATGATTTGGATGATTTGGAAGAAACCGTTGGTGGTGCCGACGATGAAGACGAAGAAGATGATGTCTTGGACGAAGACGGTGTTAAAAAAGATGATACACCGCGCAGTACGTCTGGGGTTCCAATTCCGGTTATGGAAGAAGCCCTTATGCCGATGGTTTTGGATTTGTTTGGAAAAATCAAACGCACGTTCAACAGTATGCAAAAACTGCAGGCGATGCGTATGGAAAAGTTGCTTACCTCGTCCAAGCCTGATGATAAATTGGAAGACAAATACAACAAAATGCGCCTTTCCTTGTTCGAAAACGTCAGCAAGATTCGCCTTAATGACGACCGTATCGCCGAAATTATGGAAAAACTTACCGAACGTGACCAGTTGTTGATGGGGCTTGAAGGAAAATTATTGCGCCTTGCTATGGCGAACAAGATTAAACGTGAAGATTTCTTGGCCGAATATACTGGAAACGAATTGAACCGTAATTGGGTCAAAAAGTTGTTAAAGCATAAAAGCAATGCGTGGGTCAATTTTGCCAAGAAACATGGTGACGATATCATAAAAATACAAAACGATATCACCGCGATTGCGGCCGAAACCGGCCAACCGACGGCTGAATATAAAAAGGTTGTCGAACTGGTCCGTCGTGGTCAGACCGAGGCGGCGCGTGCAAAACGCGAAATGATAGAAGCGAACTTGCGTCTTGTTATCAAATTTGCTAAAAAGAGCAGTAACCGCGGTTTGGGGCTTGATTTTTCAGATTTGGTCCAAGATGGTAATATCGGTTTGATGAAGGCAGTTGATAAGTTTGATTATCGTTTGGGAAACAAATTCTCGACATATGCGACAAACTGGATACAACAGGCGATTCTGCGTAGTATTGCCGATCAAGCACGTACAATTCGTATCCCGGTGCACATGATTGATAATATACACAAGATTCAACGTGCATCACGTCAATTTATGCATAAATACGGACGTCAGCCAACGGCCGAAGAATTGTCCAAGATTATATACTTGCCGGTGGACAAGATTCACAAGGCCATGAAAGTGAACCTTAAACCAATTTCATTAGAGGCCCCCGTTGGTACCGAAGATGACAGTTCACGTATGGAAATTATCGCAGATGAAACGGCCAAAAATCCGTTCACATCCGCGGCACAAAAGAATCTGCGCAAGATTGTGACCCAGATTTTGTCTGAATTGGATCCAAAAGAAGAAACTGTTTTGCGTCAACGCTTTGGTATGAGCACAAACAAGACCAGTACATTGGAAGAAGTTGGTGATTATATCGGTGTTACACGTGAACGTATCCGTCAGATTGAACAAAAGGCGCTAAATAAATTAAAGCACCCAACACGTGCCCGTAAATTGCGCAGCTTTTTAGAGGATTAAGCGAGAGAGGCGTTTTTAACGCCTCTTTTAATAGATAACAAACAGAAAAGGAGAAACACATGCTACCAACTTTATTTGTTTTCATAGGTGACTCTAGTACAGGTAAAACCACATACATTAAAGACCGTGTAATCAAAGATGATGTGGTTCATTGGATTTGCTGTGATACAACCCGGGACCTGCGTTCAGGCGAAAAATTAGGGGAACCTTATTACGTTAGGGACGCGTCTTATTTCCATAATGATAAAGAAGATGATAGATTCGTGGTTCATATATTTGCGAATAAAGATACATATAAATTAGAGGGCAAAGAATGGCACTATGCCGTTACCAAGGCGGAGATTGATAAACATGCAAAGCAAGATATCAATATGGTATATGATGTTATTCAACCATGTTATGCGAAAGATATGATAGATTATTTCAAAGCGAATTATCCGCACTATAACATTAAAGTGGCATGGTTTATTGCCCCAGAAAAAGGTCCAGATGTTATAAGTGCGCGCGCAAATATGCCAAATGATAGCGCAACGCGTGCTAAAAATAGATGTACCCCACTTGATGTAGTAAGGGCCAAATTGCACGTGGATTATATGTTATGTCCACTTGAAGATATAGGCAACCCAGCATTAGAAAGATACTTGATGCAAGTATATAATAGTGTGATTGAAGATCGGGAACGACAAAAGAACGATATGCTTAATCATCATAGAAAAAGATAAAAACATAAAACGGGACGCATGTCCCGTTTTTTTTTTTTTTTTTATAGATTTAATATGAACCTATGGATTGTGTCTAAATCAATTCTTGACTTTTTGTTTTTTTTGTATTATCTTTTTAAAGGACGAAAAAAATAGGAGTAACAAATGTATAGGTTTGGACGCAACAAATTCATACCGAAAAATCTACCCTCTGGATTTGCAGGGTATGCGGTCACAAAAGCCGAAGCGGCGGGCAAACTAATCGAACCGGCTGATTATAAACCAATCGGCGATTCTGGTATAGAAATTTTAAGCGTTCATCTGAATGCGTTTTACGCAGATCCAGATCACGACAGGGAAGATCCAAGGTATTGTGTGTGGAGCGACCGTACACCTATTGTGGTATATGAAATAAATGGCCAACCCATCGATGACCGTTTTGCAATGAAATTTCCAAACCCAGGGGCCAGTATAATGGCAGAGAAATTTCCAGAATGGGAAACAGAATTCTGTAACAAGGTTATTATATATATGGACACAAACAATGCGCCCGCGTTAATGTTGTTTCCACAAAATTATACGTATTTCTATTCATTGAAAGAAACACAATATGTATGTATGGATCCCCAGGATCCAAAATATATATTAGTTAAAACCCAAGCAGCGCTAGATGATTTAGGACGATTGGCGCCTGAAACGCAACAAGCATTTTTACAGCAAGTGCGCACGAATCAACCGTATATTAATTCTGTATTGCACAAACGCAGATAATTATTGCACAGCAACCCTAACATTAATGAAACACCCCAAGTCAAATTATGGGGTGTTTCTATAATCCAAATCGTAATCGCTGTCTATGTTTTACAATATTCATAAAAGTTGGGCGATTTGCCGATGACTTAAAAATGAAAGCACATGTTGATACACGCGTATTAAAGTTGTGCTTTTAATGCGCTATATATTTTGCCTAAATCTGTGCTTGCCAACGCAGTGGTCAATTTATCCGCTGTATATGATAGATTATTTTAAAAAGAATTATCCGCACTATAACATTAAAGTAGCATGGTTTATTGCCCCAGAAAAAGGCCCAGATATTGTGGGTGGGCGCGCAAATATGCCAAATGATAGAGCAACGCGTGATAAAAATAAATGTACGCCACTTGCCGTATTAAGGGCTAACTTGCACATAGATTATATGTTATGTCCACGCGAAGATATAGATAGTGCAGAATTAAAACGATACTTGCTGCAAGTATATAACAGCGTGATGGAAGATCGGGAACGGCAACGGAACGAGTTGCTTAACCATAGAATGTAAGAAACATAAAACGGGGATTTAACCCCCGTTTTATAATTATGGATTGTTGAAATTATTTAGCGAGAACCTCGTTCAATACTTGACGATAATGCCCGCAAAGCAGGTAGATGTGGACAAGAACCATGGCACAAGCGCCTATAACCACAATTACAGCAGTATAGCGGTGTATCCTTGCGCAACAGTGGTTCTTCAAAAACATAAGTTTCGTGAACTTTGTTTAACTGAGACGCGGCTTTATTGGCCCAGGCACGTGCAAAACTGTGATATATACGGGATTCAATTCCAAACAAATTTTCGCATTCTTTCAGCGCGTATGCATAGTATGATGAACAATTTTTTATGGATTCTTTATAACGCATACCACTTTCTGAATGATTTGATAACTTATTTATTGCGGAATCCGGTCGTGAACGGTATAAATACAGAGCAGGTGCATCTGTTGGTTTGAGGATATAGTCATATTTTTCCTTTAGTGCGGCAAAAGCATATTGCATAACAAAATGCACATCTTCAAAATACATCATATCCGAACGAAATCGTGATTTATATTTGTTTACTAAATTGCCACGATACAATGTATTACAAGAGCTTATACGATAATCCAAAAAATCAATGCTTTTGGTAAAGTTTGGGTCGCCATTGTTAATTTTAAGTAATTTTTTATCAGAAACAACATCATGTTCGGTCCGAATAATTTCATCATCAATTAACTTTGCAATAGAACCAACAACCATTGCGGTATCTGGATTATCTTTTAATGTTGTATAGAAGTTCTCTAAAAAATATTGGTCAATTTTGTGTGATTCTTCTGTGCCACCAATTACATCATCGCCGTCAATGAACATAATTGTTTCACCCGTTGCGTTGTGCAGACCAAAATTGCGCGCCGAAGAAACCCCATGATTACGATTTTCTTGGGTTAATACAGAAATAATCCGTGGATATTTTTGCGCGTACGTCGTCAAAATTTCTAATGTCCCATCCGAAGAACCGTCATCAATGCACAAAACTTGGATGCTGTTTACAATCTCGCCTTTTTGCGACATAACAGAATCCAGACACTCATCAATATATTGCCTAATGTTATAACATGGAATGATGATAGAAATACGTGTTTTGTTTGGCATTTTGTGGACCTTTTTTGTTATTATATACAAAAAAGGCGATTAGTCAAATCAAACCTATGCCTGCAGTGCGGAATATATTATACCTAAATCTGTTTTCAATAGCGCTGCGGCCAATTTATCTGGGGTATCGGTTTGTTTTGCGGCCGTCATAATCTTATCAAAACTGCGTACAAACTGCGTTGCCTGGGAACTAAACACTGAATCAGACTTCAATAAATCGCGGATTTGTTTTTTGTTGGTTGCCTTAAGCATTTTCGTCATCCATTTTGCAAAGATTGTTTTGTCGCCGTCATGGTATTTTTGCCACACTATATCTGGTATATTACCACCCATTGCGCGCGTTAAATCCAATGTCTGTTCATACATTTTATCAAATTCACGCGTTGATTGCGCAATGAAATCACGACTGCTAGCACGTGGCGCGGTGGTTGGCACTGTCCCAATTGCGTCCATTGGCGCCGCTGCACGTGCGACCATCATTTGTTTATTTAATGTTTGCATTGTTTCAACAGCCTTGGCATAATCAGACATTAAATCTATCATTTGTTGACGTGATTGCCCGGCAAGGTTATCTAATTTTGTTGCAGATTCAGATACGGATGCAGATGATTCTTCAACGGTTGCACGAATGGTCGCAATTTTTTCGTCCAATTCGGATACAATCTTGGCCAGCGATGTTCCCGCATCCCCAGATGTCTTGACCAAATCGGGCAGGGCAACGTAGTATTTTTCAATCAATTCAGATAATGGACGTAATTGTGCGGTTGTATCTGTTGTCATCTTAATCAACCCTTCGGATTGTCCGGCCAATTGTGTATGTGCCGTGTTCATTTCAATCAGTGTTTCGCGCACGCCCGTGGCCATCGCCTTAACAGATTCAGAAAACGCATTTGCGGATGTCTTGGTATCTTTCAATGTTGCGTCTGCAACCCCAGATACGGTCTTTAATTCGGAAACAACATCGGTTGCAAAATCTTTGATTTCTGATTCAAAATGATTGGTAAGCCCCGACAACTCGGTGGATATACCGCGTACCGCACTTTCTGTTTCGGTTGCACTGGTAATAACTGTCTCAACCGCATCGGTAAGTTTACGTATTTGTTTTTCAACTGAAGATTCTGTAATTAATACCTGGGCGCTTAACAAATTAGTGGTATTTGTTAGTGTTGTTGCCTGGGCGGCTAATTGCTTCTTGCTCTGTTTATCAAACAAATCAAGTTTGGTGAGATACGTGTTAATGATTTTTGTATTATCCTTTAATACGTCCGCATAATTTGATGCAACATCCTTTATGCCAGAAAAACCTTCTGTGGTGCCTTTTGCAAGGTCAGAAATGCGTTCTTGGGTCTTTTCGGCCTCGGTGGTCATCTTTGCGAAAGATTCGGTATTGTCGCCAATAGATTTCTGTAAAATATCATTAAGTTTTTCGCTGGTTTCGGTCCACTTTTCAATGGCGCCATCGATTTGCGTTATCTTATTTGTTGAATCTGTGGTGGTGTTTTGTATTTGTGTTAAAGTGTTTTCAACGGTTGATGCAAAACGATCCGTGGCATTTGTGACATCGTCCCATGCGTCAGAATTAACCACTTCACGTAATCCCGATACTGTATTATCTATGCGACCGGACATTTGTGCAATGCGGGCCACCGCCTCGTTTGCAAGGCCAACAAGTTCCTCGTTTTGTGTGCCCAACTTTTCACGTAATTCATCTGCGGCCACAATCTGTGTGCGCAGTGTTTCGTGCATCGTTTGGAAACAATCAGATATCTTTTTAATTTCATCTGACATAATGGTCTGCAAAACGCGCGATGCATCTTGGATTTTTGCGCGATTCGGTTCAGTAATAATAGATATCATTGATTGCATTGTGCGTTGAGATTTGCGCGATATAAAATACAGTACAATCAACATAACAAATAAAAGACCGCCAAAGCATGCGGAAATAATAAACCAAATGTTGTTAATATCCATTTTTCCTTGCCCCCCAAATTGTTAAAGATATATCACTTGCAGTACGTATGCTTTTATACTAAACTTTATGGCATAAAGCAAGGATATAAATGACAAAAAAAATACCACTTTCGTCCGAACAAGAAGTTGCCGCCGAACCAACAAATAATGTGTGGGTCCAGGCAAACGCAGGTACCGGAAAAACAAGCGTTTTAACCGCACGACTGTTGCGCATCCTTTTCCGCAGTGATGAACCAATCGGTGGCATTTTGTGCCTTACGTACACAAATGCGGCGGCTGGCGAAATGCGTAACCGTATTTTAAGTTCTTTGCGTGATTGGGCGATGTCAACGGATGATGAATTACGTGAATTGTTGGACGGAATATCAATAAATAAAGTGGCGACAGACGATGATATTAAACATGCGCGACAAATATTTTTTAGATATATTGATAATCCCGATATTCTAAAAATAAAAACTATACATGGTTTCTGTGAAGAGATTTTACATCGGTTCCCAACCGAGGCGGGTATATCACCATCGTGGTCATTGATATCTGATGCACCACAAAAAGTTATGTTGCACGAGGCATTAGAACGGGTTGTAAATTCTACCTCATTAGATGCGAATACAATTAACGCATTTGAACACATTATTGGTGTTGTATCAGAGTATAAATTTGATGATTTATTAGAAAATATAGAAAAGCAATATAAGAACTTTTTCCGTGCAAATGATTTTATTAAATATCGTAATTATTTCATTGATACGATTAAGAAAAAATTAAATATATGTGCCAAAAAAACTTGGCGTTTTGACCATGATGCCTTGAAATCCGTGCTTGAACAGGCCAAGGCCGAAAAGAAACCAAATAAAACATTAACAGAACTTATTAACGCAATAGAACAACTATTGGAAAATACGATAGATTTTGCCGAATATAAATCTTACTATTTATATGCCAATGGCAATATAAAACGTGGATTAAATTATGATTATTTATCGGCAGAAAAAGAACGTGTCCAAGAATACAATAATTACCTAATCAATTATAAGATTTATCAAGATACAATCGCACTTTTTGATTTATCGGCGGCATTCGCAAAAGCATATCAGGAACTAAAACAATCATATAACGTTTTGGATTTCGAAGATTTAATTTTATACACGCATCGTTTATTTTCTAATCCCGAAACGATGGGTTGGATTTTATCGCAAATGGATTTATCGTTATCTCATATATTGGTCGACGAAGCACAAGATACCGGGCCAATACAGTGGGAGATTTTACAGATGTTGGCGGGTGATTTCTTTGCCGAAGGCGACAGAAATAATTTACCGCGTTCGTTGTTTGTTGTTGGCGATACAAAACAATCTATATATGGTTTCCAAGGTGCGGACCCCGCGGCTTTTGCGACTAGTCGTGAAAAAATCGCATCCTATATCAAGAACAATGCGCGCCAAATTGGTGAACCGGCATTGACCCAGAATTTCCGATCGGCCAAACCGATTTTGGATACGGTTGATATGTTCTTTGGTGATGAAACTGTTGTTTCACGCACGGGGTTCCAAAACAATCCGCACAAATGTTTCCAACTTGGGGAAAAGGGTGTCGTGGAATTATATAAACTGATGTCGTCATCAGATGATGATACCGTTAGTATGCGACGGCAATACATTCGTGGTATTGCGGATAAAATAGAAAATATGATTAAAACGGGAAAGCATATGCCGTCTGATATAATGGTTCTTGTACAACGGCGCAGTCAACTTGTGTCAATGTTGTCCAGCGAATTAAAGCATCGTGGTATCGCCGTCGCAGGCAGTGATCGTGTTGTGTTGCCTGATTATCCAGTTATTCGCGATTTTATGAATTTATTGCGTTTCTGTATTGATAATACTGATGATTATAGTTTGGGGTGCATATTAAAAAGCCCAATGTTTGCATTAACGGATGCGGATGTTTATAAGATTTGTGCGGTGCGAAATGCTGATACTGCTCGACGCAGATATGCCGATAAAAACGCACCACGCACAACGGTGTTTGATGTTGTAAAAACGATGCATCCTGATATTTACAATGTATTGGTAGATTTTATGAATCGATATATTGTTGATGGGCCTTATACGTTTTTCACTTATGTTCTTAATAATTACAATATACGTGAAAATATGATTGCTGCATTGGGTATGCAAATCATAGATCCTGTGGAAGAGTTTTTAACAATGTGTCTTGCGTATGAAAGAACGCGGCCAGGTACATTACGACATTTCCTTAAATGGTTTATTACCAGTGCTAGTGAAATTAAACGTGATATGGATTCGGATACCGGGGTGCGTATAGTTACCGTACATGGCAGCAAAGGGCTTCAATCCCCAGTGGTGTTTTTGATTGATACAACCGTTGCGCCAAAAGTAGAACGTTTTTATGATATTCATACAGATAATCCAAATTATCCAGTATGGGTATGGTTGCCATCCAAATCAGAAAGTGAAAGTGACGAAATATCAGAATTACAATCGGTGGCAGAAAGAAAATCCATAGAAGAAAGTTTTCGCCTGTTATATGTTGCAATGACACGTGCATGTAATGAATTGTATATTTACGGTTTTACGACGAATAAATCGGCCCCAGAACTGTCGTGGCATGGATTGCTGTGGAATGTACTGTCGGGGCATTTAAACGCGTCTGATGCGGATGAGAAGTTAAGGATAGCAAACTATGACGAATAAGATAGCGGACTTAATAAACGATAAGATGCGCCAAGATTATGCAACATCGTCTGGTGTCGCAATACATGCGCGTATGCAACATATATTCTTTGATGACAAAGGCGTACCATTATCAGATGACGATATTGTTGCGTATATATCCAAAAATCCAGAATTGGTGGAATATATGGGGCCACTTTCCAGAACCGAGGTCCCAATAGCCGGATATGTTAATGGTCGATTTATAAGCCGTCGTATTGATCGCCTGTACGTGAATCATAATACCAAGGCGGTCGTTGTAATAGATTATAAGACAGATGTGGATAAAGAACGCTTCTATAACAAATATATTGAACAATTAACAGAATATCATCGATTGTTGTCGGATGTTTATCCGGACTATACAATTGCGTGTAAAATACTGTGGATAAACGATTTTATACTGGAAAACGTGATATAAAGGGTTATATAATAGCGACATGCTGACAGGATTACGCATTTCTAATGTTGTTTTAATAGATAGACTGAATCTTGAATTTGGTTCTGGGCTTAATATTTTAACCGGGGAAACGGGGGCTGGTAAAAGTATCCTGTTAGATGCGTTGTCATTGGCGCTTGGTGGACGTGGTGATGTCGGCCTTATACGTAATGGTACAGATACGGCCAGTGTTATTGCTGAATTTGATGCCATAAATGATGCAACCGCCAATATAATGCAAGAATATGGTATTGAAAACGAAGATGGTGTGCTTGTCTTGCGGCGAACACTTGGTGCGGATGGCAAAAGCCGTGCATGGATAAATGATACCCCCGTATCTATTAAGACATTAAAGACCATAGGGGACGAGTTAGTAGAGGTACATGGTCAATTTGCCAATCATGCGTTATTAAACCCCACTATGCACAGAATTGCATTGGATGATTATGCGACCAAGAATATATCAGATTTCGGTACGTTATTAAAAGATGTGCGTAATGCGTATAACAAGTACAGTTCTGCATCGGCCAAATTGCATGAAATAGAAGAATATTTGGCGAAATCTGCGATGGAACAAGAATTCTTGGAACATAATGTTTCGGAATTGCGTGCATTAAATGTTCAACCAGGTGAAGAAGAAGATTTATCCGTCCGTCGTAATGAAATTATAAGCGCCCAGAAAAATGCCGCAATTCTAAATGATGCGGTTGCTGCGATGGGGCGGGGTGGTGATACATTGGATGCGCAAATATTTGCGGTCGCACATATATTGGAACGTATTAAAACCGAACCAAATCCGTATTCTGAACAAATAGATACACTTTATAACGCGGCGGAAATGGTCGCAAATGTTGCGGGGCATATAACCGCCGATGATATAGACACCGATACGGTTGATTCAATCGAAGAACGTTTGTTTGCAATACGTGCCGCGGCGCGCAAGCATCGTGTTACGGCCGATGAACTACCAAACAAATTGGCAGAAATGGAAACCGCATTAAATACAATAAATAATTCTGATGCGGAATTAAAGAAATTGAAGCAGGAAGTGTCAAAATCAAAACAAGAATACGACACATTGGCGGACAAATTAACCGTCGCACGCCGTACGGCGGCCGGAAATTTACGGACGGCGATGTTACGCGAATTGCCGGACTTGAAATTGGCAAATGCGGATTTTAATGTTGAAATTAGTAATGCGGCGCCGGGAATATCGGGACATGATGATGTTGTGTTTATGATAAAGACAAACCCCGGTATGCCATTTGCGCCACTGCATAAATCGGCATCAGGTGGGGAATTGGCGCGTTTAATGTTGGCTTTACGTGTGGTGCTTGCTGGCGAAAATGCCGCGCATACATTCATTTTTGACGAGGTTGATACCGGTATCAGCGGTGCCACCGCAAGTGCCGTAGGTGACCGACTTAATCGTCTTGCACACGGGTCCCAGGCCTTGGTTATAACCCATTCAGCCCAGGTTGCAGGATTTGCCGATAAACATTTCAAGATTGAAAAAACGTCTGATGGTGAAACAACCACCACAAACGTCCGTGAAATAACAGGCGATGACAGGTTAAATGAAATTGCACGCATAATCAGCGGTGCAAAAATAACAGACGAATCCATTGCTACCGCAAAAACATTGATGAAATAAAGCGGGTTCTTATTTGCTTTGTGATTTTTGTATTAAATAACGCAATTTTAATGCGCGGAATATTTCCAATACATCGTCTGCCACAGGGCGATGAAAGAATATCGCATCTGGTCGGGCATAACACGAGAATTGTTCGTTGTTTGCTTTGGTTATCATATAACGTGACATGCCAAATCTAGCAGGCTCAATAGTCATTGTGAACTTGTGAACACTACCTTGGGATACATCGTATATCGTGCGCAGAACAAAATAATATTCAGTGTATTCTGAATGTACGATGTTTACATCTGCAGATTGTAATATTTTGATACAGTCATTTTTTATTTTGGTTGATGCTTTGCTCATTTGTAATTCCTTGCCTTAAAACACAAGGATTTTAGCGCAAAAAACAGATATGTCCAGTATTAAATATTGACAATACCGTCGGCGAATTCGACGCTGACAATGTTATTTGCGTTTGTGGCTGATGAAATAATAGCATTGTCTTTGCCACGTGCAATTGCATATCCGCGTGCTAAGACGTTTTTGTAACCCAAAGAATTCAGCATTTGGCCACTGTGTTCCACTGCGCGGGTCAACATTGTCATCTTGGTGGTTAATATGTTGGGTATTTTTGATACTATTTCCATTTTATGACGCGCATCAGATATCTTTGCATTGATAATAATGCCCAATGTACGTGTTATGTCATCTATGCGTTGCGTATGTTCCATAACCATTTGGTGGGGACTTTTAATGGTGATACTTTCAATACGATTACGTGTGTTTTTGATACGCGTTGTGAACGCAGAAAACAGCCGGTGCCCAAGATTATCTAATTCTTGAACCAATGATATTTTTGTCGGAACGACGGCTTCGGCGGCGCCGGTTGGGGTTGGAGCGCGGTAATCGGCGGCAAAATCAACCAACATCCAATCAGGTTCGTGCCCGACACCGGTTATAACGGGAATTTTACTGTTCGCGACGGCACGCACGACAATTTCTTCGGAAAATGGCAACAAATCTTCCAATGATCCACCACCGCGTGCAACGATGATAACATCAACATTATTCGCTTTATTAAAATATTCTACGCCAGCGGCGACTTCGGCTGCGGCGGTTGTTCCTTGAACCGTGGCGGGATACAATATAACATGTACCGGGAAACGTTCACGCAGACGATTTTGTATATCTTGGAACGCGGCGCCGGTTGGACTTGTTACCACGCCAATAGTCGTTGGTAGTTTTGGTAATGGTTTCTTGCGCGATTCATCAAATAACCCTTCGCGTGCCAATTTCTGCTTGCGTTCTTCCAACATTTTTAGAATTGCACCCACCCCCGCCATTTCAATATCTGATGCGACCATTTGATAATTACTGCGTGCCGGATAAGTGGTAAGGCGTCCAGTGATAATGACTTCTAATCCATCGGTTAATGCAAATTTTACGGGTGTGCCGCGCCATATAATGACGGACATTGCAGCGCCCGCATCTTTAATAGTCATGTATATATGGCCCGATGTTGCACGTGTTATTTGTGATAATTCGCCACGAATTTTAATAACCGGAAACGCAGTTTCTACAACCTTCTTTAACAACGCGGACGCATCGGAAACCGAAAAAATCATATCAGGTTTAACAAAAGGTTCTGGTTGTGGTAACAAATTAATTCACCTTTCTTTATTATCTTAAGATTCCAACGGCCTTGGCAAAACGGTAGGGGGTATCTTTTGATGACAAACTAAACTGCGCCGGTGTCCCAAGTTCATATGGTACGGTTATTCCTTTAACAGCAAACTGATCATATGTTATGTCAAAGAAAGTTCCGGTCGGTATGTGTTTCAGATAGTGATGATCCATTCGTCCGGCATATTTATCGCCATCTATGCACATCAATTGCCAATCTTTTATGCCAAGTGCTATTGCGAACGAAACACTTGCAGCGTAGCAAAAACCGGCTGAATCATACCCAAAATCCCATATGTCATTTTCATCAGTAACGAAAGTGTATTGCTTTACTTCGTCATGTTTGAATAATTCACGAAAAACACGAGTGTACAAAACTGCATCGTGGTTCTTTTTGGGGGACAACTTCAGTTTGTTAATTTGGTTTAACAAATTTAACGTCGCGTATTCGTAAAACTTTTGTTTTTCTTGACTGCTCATACCGTGAATCGTAGCATAAAACCCATTAAAAATCAATGAAATGATAGATTATAATTCGGTCAATGGCCAACGTGGACGTGGGGCAATTTGTCCTTGGACAATATTCCCGATTCTGTAATTTTCCAGACCTGCCCATGCAATCATTGCACCGTTATCGGTACACAGATTCATTGGTGGGGCGGCAAAAATCATATTATGCTGGTTGGCCAATTTTTCCATGGCGCTGCGTATCGCGCTGTTCTTGGCAACGCCACCGGCAACGACCAAAGTTTTTGGGCTTGCGTCACGCACAATTTGGCTTTTCATCGCATTCCCAAGGCGGTTCGTTATGCAGTCAACGACGGATGCCTGAAACGATGCACAGAAATCATTTATAAAATCGTCAGAGTAGGGGGCGACATGTTTTGATAAGAATGTGCGTGCGGCGGTTTTAATGCCACTAAATGAAAAATCACAACCCGGTTTATCGCACAATGGACGTGGAAAATCAAACGCGCGCGGATTGCCCGCGGATGCGCGTTTGTCAACAACCGGACCGCCCGGATACCCAAGTCCCAACATTTTGGAAACTTTATCAAATGCTTCGCCGGCACTGTCGTCCAATGTTTGCCCAATCATTTCGTATTTGCCGACACCGCAAACCAGCAAGATTTGGCAATGCCCCCCAGATGCCAACATTAAAAGGTATGGAAAATCAACGTCTGTTGGGGTATTAGAATTGTCTGCCGCTGTTGCTGCAAGGCGTGGCACTAATGCGTGACCTTCCAAATGATTGACCGCAATCAATGGTTTTTTTGTGGATTGTGCAATTCCTGTGGCCGCCATCCATCCAATTAAAACACCACCAATCAATCCTGGCCCCGCGGTTGCCGCCACAACATCAATGTCATCAATGGTCATGTTTGCGCGTTCTAATGTCTGTTTTATAACCGTATCAATAGCAAGGATGTGCGCGCGTGCCGCCAATTCTGGTACGACACCGCCATATTTCTGGTGCTCTGGTATTTGCGAATAAATAATATGCGATAATATATTCTTGTTAGAATCAACAATTGCCGCACTGGTTTCATCGCACGAAGATTCAATGCCTAAACACACGGTTGCACGGTTGTCCGCCACCGGTGCATTGCCTTTGCGTGGCCCAATATCCATTTTTATAAGTGTTTCGTTTTTAATCATTTTTTATTTCCAGCAGTATTATACCCAAATTATTTTTGTTTTCCACCATTGTGTTAATATATTTATCAAAATCCACATCAATTACGCGTTTTGCCCGACGTGATGCGTGACGCAGGCGTCCATCGGGTAACAGAAAACCCATATGCCGCACCGCCAAATCTGTGCCAATTTTATTGCGAATATATGCGCCGTCTATAACAAACAGAACAACCATTGGTTTGGTTATTTTTAGGTTACGCGCATTTGTGTACGGTATATATTCCAAATCTATGTCGCGTGGTGCAAAATCAGTGTCTATATTATATACGGTTTGGAACCATTTTTTCTTGTCAACATTGACATGGCGCACTTTTGTTTTGCCGTAATGCGCACTAACATTTTCAATCAAATCAGAATTGTTTTCCAGCCAATCTGTTTCAATGAAATGATTGCGTTTTAGTATATTAGGTGTGCCGTCAGCATATCTGATTTTGTTCAATTTATCGACGTCACCGTCGGCCAACACCGTTTCTACAAAAGTCATACAATCAAACGCATCAAACCGTATTAGTGGATCTGTGTCGGGGGCAATTTCTTCGCCAAGGGGGTTATCTATATACGGAGCACCCAAATACTGTTCGCCCATATAATTACCAATTGTATGATTGGTACATCCAAGTAAGATTGTAAATAATAATATCCGCCACATTAGATATTTTCTTTCAATTTAATACCCATAAAACACAATTCTGTGGCATCGCGCACCGGCATGTCGGCAGAATCAGGCAATGTGGCCATTTTATCAACGCACGCGACCAACATTTCCAGGTTTGTATCGGTGGCGGTTAAAATCTTGATGGCGGCGACACGGCGTTCCATTGATGCGGCACGCCAATCTTTTAATGTACTGGTTTCCAAAGAATTCGATTTACGTGGCATAGTTACAAAGGCAAATACAACACCCAATAAAACACATATGCCAATGATAAACTTTAAGTATTTCTTGATAAATCTTTTCATGTTATGCCCCCGTTGTATATGTTACTCACATTTTACAACCCAAACATCGTATTCAGCATTTTGTACCGGATTATCCCCAGGATTGTTACGGTTCATCCAATTGCTGAATATTAAATCGCCATCAGATTTGCGTATTTCTGTAAATGCATAGAAATTCTCTGCATCAAACGGATTTGATTGCCGACAAGAACGTACCAAAATGGAAATCTTTTCAAATTCAACGGTTGTTCCAATTGGGGCATTTATTGTTTGTGTTTTGCCGGCGGCCTTGTTCATTATGCGCAATGTTGCCGTATTCCGTTCGGTGTATGCATGCACGTCGGATGTGCCCAATGCCATAAATATAAAACCGAATAATATGTAAAACAACTTCTTCATACGATATATATTACCGCCACATATTGCGCAAGTCAAACCATAAATATTTGTGTCCAAAAAGAAAAAATCCCGCAAACGCGGGATTTTTAACATTCGTGTGCAAATTACTTTGCATTTTTTTCTGCGGATGTGGCCGCCAAGTCTTCAACGATACGTGCCTTTTTACCAGACAGTTTGCGCAAGAAGAACAATTTTGCACGACGAACACGACCGATACGAACCTTTTCGATTTTTTCAATCGCCGGGCTATATAGTGGGAATTTACGTTCCACACCAACACCATATGATTCACGGCGGACCGTAAAGGATGCGGTGTTGCCTTCGCCACCGTCGCGTGCAATAACGACACCTTCGAACAATTGAATACGGAATTTATCGCCATCTTTGATTTTTACATGTACGCGCAGTGTATCACCGGCCTTGAAGTTCGGAATATTTTTTCCTGCTTTTAATTTTTCAACATTTTGTTGGTCTATTTTTTTAACAATGTTCATTTTTTGTTTTCCTTTATTAAGTCCGGACGACGTTGTTTAGTTATCTCGTCCGATTGTTGTTTCCGCCACCGTTCTATGTTGCCGTGGTGACCGGACAGCAGGACTTCTGGGACACTTTGTCCACGCCATACTGACGGGCGGGTGTATAACGGCCATTCAAGCCCCCCGATTTCGAAACTTTCATTTTCGGTGGATTCTGCACCACCGCCAAGCACATTATCTAACAGACGAACGCAACTGTCAACAAAAACTTGCGCGGCAATTTCACCCCCCGACAGTATGTAATCGCCAATAGATAATTCCATAATATTATACTCATCAATGACCCTTTGGTCAATTCCTTCGTATCGACCACAGAGCAGGGTAAACACCCGATTTTCGGCATCCGCGGTAAAATCACGCACCATTTTCTGTTCCAATCGCGGTCCGCGGGGCGAAAAATAAATAATTTGCCCCGGGTTTGTAATAGAATCCAACGCATCACCCAAAACGTCAGGCCGCATAACCATACCTGAACCACCACCGAATTGTGCGTCATCAACACTGCCATAATCATTTATGGCAAAATCACGGATGTTTATCACTTTATATGACCATATTCCATCGGCCAATGCACGACCAACCACCCCACCGCCAAGTGTGCCGGGAAACATTTCTGGAAAAACGGTCAGTATATTAAAATGCATTTTAGTGGCCACCATTTTCTTTTTGACAGTTTGCACATATGTCTTCGTACACATTCTTATATGTCTTCCATAAAACTGGATGGGGTTCCACTATGGTAAGTTCCTGTACCCGATTTTTTGGAACTTTTACTATGATACATGGATCGCCATATTCCCCAAAACCCGTTTCTATATGGAAATCATGGTCTTGCTTAAGCGTTACACACAATTTGCATTTTTCTAACGTCACACCCCTGGGACAGGTGCCTTTGGGTAATGAAGAGGCGACCAAGAATCCTGGGCCTTGGTCTTCAAAACTAACATAACCATATCTTTGTGGCATCATATTCTCCCTGGGTTGTTTTTACAATGATAACACAAATTGTGTGCTGTGTTAACAGCCTCGCGAATTTTTTCAATGTCTATTTGTGGCGGAAAATTAAACAAGTGTTGCTGGTTGCACAAAAAATCTATAGATCTTTCTTTTGCGCCTTGTTTAATAAGGTATTGGATAATTGCGCATTTGTACCCCGGTTGATTACATTTTTTGCAAAATACCAATGTTGCCGGGACGGCTGTTGCGTGCGAGCACCAGTTATAGCGAATATCACGCAAGGTTATATCCGTATCACTTGAATACACATAAAATTCTTTTAGGTATCTTTCCATCGTTTTACCATGGTGGTATTCGTCACAGGCCATGTGTATCGTCATAATTTATTTGCATCCACGGCATTGTGCGCATTTGGCCAACATGGTATTAATAACGCAAGAAAGTTGTTGTTCGTGCGCTTTGTCCCATTCAAGTAGTGTTTCATTGACCGTTGGACGTAATACAGTTTGTTCTTGTAAATATTGACGTACCGGGCATGTTGCCTCGGTCATATTTGCTGGACATGATACATTAAGAATCTGCAAATTAAATATTGTACGCATAATTGTCGCCCCCAATAATTTAGAGTTGTTTACCGTTGGTTTTTGTATACGCAGTAAGGTTGTGTTCACGGCGGCATTGTGCGCATTGTGATAAAGCGATCAATGGATGATCTGCACCTTGGGATACTACGCGTATGGCCGGGCAGGAATTCTTTTGTACAATGCCTTTGCATCCTGCTTCTTTGGATACTTCCTTATATGAAAAACGTTCTTTATAAATATCATATTTTACTTTTTTAGGATTTGATTTTGACATGTTTACTTCCTTTTATTTTTTTATGTTATTTTGAATTGCAACATTGTGCACAAAGTTTTCTAAGATTGTTTTTGACGCGAGTGATTTCTTTTTCGGTTCCGTCTATATTGATTGTTATAATATCTGTGCGTGATATTCCATAGACCGTTTCTTCATATGTGTGCGAAAAAGTTGGTT
>CAMZFU010000007.1 GCA_947306185.1 uncultured Pseudomonadota bacterium
CCAAAACGCCGCGAAACGCAGTGAACCGGTAATTGTATTAAAAAGATTTTGTTCCCGTACTTTTGACATTGTAATTATGATTATTCCTCGTCTAATTCAGGGTCATCTTCGATTAATTCTGCGTCGGCGGCATCTTCACGCAACAAGAATTCAAAGAATGCCCCCAACATATTTAACGACCCAGTAATTGGCATCAACATTATTTTACCAAGTGTGCGCATTGGACGTGGTTTGACATCCAAATGTTCCAATGCATTTTCACGACCATAGAAATGTTTCTGATATGCAGCATCTATATTTTTGGTTTGCATCATAACAAAAACATCATATGTGTTAAAAGGCCTGTCAATAAATACACCTTGGCCAAATGTGGCGCCCAAACGCAAATACCCCTTGATAAGTGGTGTCATTTGTTTTTTTGCCATTTCTTCGTCAACAAATGCACGTGGCAATATATTCATTTTTGACATACGTGCATCAACACCTTCGGCAAACTTTTCTGGGATAACCCGCGCCCGCAAACGAACCGGCGACAAATGATTATAATACAGGTATGATATCGCCTGTGCTGATTCTACGGGTTTGGACCCCGTCCACGACGCGACACCAAACAGTACCGCAATTTTACGGCGCAATATATATTCACTAAGTCCCGCCCACAGCATTCGCATAACCAATGCATTTTCACGATATTCTTGGGCGACACACGCGCGCGACATTTCGGCGATATTATCAGATGCCTTTTTTATCTTGGAAATATTAAATTCTGTCTCGGTATAAAACCCCCCCATTTTTTCGGCCGCTTTTTTATCAATGATACGATACGCGCCGACAATTTTACCTTCGTGAAATACCGCCATATAATCAGCGTATTTATCAAACGCATCGTATTCTTCTTTTAATTCGTGCTGTTCCGCGGTGGCGGATGCGCCTTCTTCGGTAACGAACACATCATAACGCAACCGACGTACCAAACGACGTTCTTCTTTATTCCGTGTAAGGCGGACTTCGAAATCACGAACCTTTATAGTCATATTTTCAACCTTTGAATATTTTAATTTATAAAGATAGGATAGCAAACATTGCCCCAAGGTGCAATATTTTTATTTGTGGATTATTTTTTACTTCAATTTATCGGCCAATTCTGCAATTGCAATCGCATACCAATTGGAATTATTCCATTTCTTGATACGATAAAAATTTGGATATGTTAAATACGCCGTTATCACCGGTTTTGGTGCAACGTCAGTATCCGGATTAAAATCGTCTGTGGCGGGCGGAATATTTGTCGCATCACCGACCAAACCCGCGACCATATTACCCATTGGAATCGGCGAACCATCGGGATTCAATACACCCATACTTGCCCATTCGGTTAACGTCTTTTTTGTTTTTCCATCAAACAATGATGTATCAAATGTTCCCGGCACAACAACACGACGAACTATGCGCTGTGTTTTGTCCCACCCAAGTTTATTAAGGTAATTTCCCGCACTTGCCATCGCATCACCGATACTGTTAATAATATCAATATGTGAATCCCCATTTCCATCAACACCATATGATGCAAGGGTTGTTGGAATAAATTGGAAATGGCCCATGGCACCAGCCCAACTGCCACGGATATTATTTATATCCAATGCGTTATCATCCGCAATTTTCATTAGCGCGATTAATTGATCTCCAAAAAACTTTTCACGACGTCCGTCATATATCAATGTAAAGAAAGCATCCACCAAGCGATGACGAGCTTTGACCTCACCATAATTTGATTCCAATCCCCAAAAGGCCAAAATAACGTGTGGCGGAATACCGTAGGTATTATCAATCCGCGATAACAGCGTCGGATATTTTCCATGCATTTGACGGCCACGTACCACACGCGTTGCATTCACTGTTTTATTCAGATATTCATCTAATGTCAATTTGAATTCTGATTGATTTTTATCGCTTTTAACAATTGACGGTATAAATGCCGGATTGCGCAATGTTGCATTTATTGTGTCGGTTGATATACCCTTGGCCGTCGCGCGACTACGCACATCCGCAAGGATAGAATCCCAACGTTCCGCATTAAATTTACATTCTTCTGCGTACGACAAATTATTAAAAAACAAAGCAAACAAAAGTGCAAAAAAACAGCATGCACGTTGCATCATTTTCCCCCGTTAAAACGCAAATTTAATCCCGACGTGTAATCCAAAGGACTGCCATGTGGCCTCTTTCAACGAATTGCTCACATGTTCTGTATGTGCTGGGACGGTTTCCAAAAACGGCAAACCATTGTCGTCCAAGACATATTGACCTTCTTCGTCATACACAAAATCGGTATATTCTGCAATATACAGTTTCCCGGGGATATTACCAATATGGAAACAATTTGTATCAACCTTTAATGCCAATTGTACACGTGACGACAAACGCATATTATATTCCATTTCCGCGGTATATGCGTATGCACCATTGCTGCCTTCATCCAAAAAACTTGGGCTCTGTTGCCAATCGGTACGATTTGGCCAAATACCTTCGGAAGAATACTTTGGCAAACTGAACTGGAAATAGAAACGCAATTTATCCGCCAATGTCATTTGTTTTTCTATCTCTAATCCGAAATAGAAACCACTCCACGTAGTATTATAAATATGGGTTACACCACCAACCTTAATCGGGCCGTCCCCACCAATAATGACACAATCACCTTCGTATACTCCCCATGGAACATCGCCCATTGACGAAGTGTAATCCATCGTCGTTAAATATTCACCAAGTGCAGTTACATATCCACTGGACGTACCATTTTGGACAACAACCTTAATATCTTCGGGACCCATACAAACCTGGTACCAAGTATCTGGCGGTGTAACATCAATCGGCATAGAATAATAGTTACCTTGGTCATCACCATAAACATACTCGCCCATATTAGTCATCAATGGCAAATATATTCCTTGGTTCGGGTACAAATGATCTGACATTTTTAGATCATGCTTGAAAATTTCATAACCAACAACCGGCGACAATTTCCATCCACCAATGTCCCATATATGATGCGCCCCAACCCCAAGGCGTAAATGCTGTGACTTTCCAGTTTGATTTCCCATAGATATCGTGAATATACCATACGATGGATCAGACCAATCATACGGTTCTAAATCATAATCCATTGAAAGTCCGCCGTGATTCATTTCACCAAATGAATATTCACCGAACGCGAACATGTCAAAATTACGTAACGAGAAATTATGACGTGCACCAACGGACACTTCGTCGAAAATCATATCATCCCATTCTAAAATTGAATTCACACCTGTTTTGAATTCAAAATCGGCAAATCTGCGCGTATATCCGGCATACAGGTTCGTTTTATGGTCCGCCTCTGGGGTAGTTGCAACACCATTGACTGTCATTGCACCCGCATTTGCATAGGTCATACCGTTTTGATATGTCATCGGCGGTAAGGTTTCTGTTCTTACGCGTTCGTTGGTATAACTGTACGTACGGGTTCCAACAACCTGTTTTCTGCTAGAAGCCCCGACATATTTGGTATATCCTTGGTTCGCATAATTACCATAATTTAACTGATTAGCATTGGCTTCGGCCATTTCTTGATAGTACACAGGCACCCCTTCATTCGCGCCAAAGGCCGCAAAATGAACCAAGACCAGCGGTAATAAAGAAATTAGTCCCTTTCTCATCCCAATTCTTTGGAGTATTATATCACAAATTTGGTTTTATAAAAAGCACTTTATAACTTGCAACGAAATATATCCGATGTATGATACAAATCATGAATATGCCCCATAATATCTATATCCATGTCCCCTTTTGCGTAAAAAAGTGCCAATATTGTGCATTTTATTCGCAATCCTGTGCTAATCCGGACTGGGATGAATATGCCTACAAGATTATCAATGAAATCCAACATTTTGGCAATATTTTGGCCAAACCAACTGTACCAACAATCTTTTTTGGTGGTGGCACCCCATCACTTATGCCGGCGGCGATATTCGAAAAGATTATAAATGCGATAAGAGACAATTTTGCTCTTGCCGCAAATGCAGAAATCACCATAGAGGCAAATCCAGGTACCATTACCACTGATAAATTGAACGATTTTTGCAAAATCGGATTAAATCGCCTGTCGGTTGGGGTGCAATCTTTTGATGACGAAAAACTGAAATTCCTTGGGCGTATTCATACGGCAAACGATGCATTAAACCTTTTGAATGCTGGCCTAGAACGCAATTTGCGCGTTTCGGGGGATTTTATATACGGTCTGCCTGGCGAAAGTGTTACAGACATTATCAAAATATGCGATAGAATAAACCATATCGGCATTTCACATTGTTCGATGTACGAATTAACAATAGAACCAAATACACCGTTTGGCAAAATGAACCTTGA
This sequence comes from uncultured Pseudomonadota bacterium, assembly GCA_947306185.1. Taxonomy (GTDB): domain Bacteria; phylum Pseudomonadota; class Alphaproteobacteria; order Rs-D84; family Rs-D84; genus Enterousia. The sequence goes on from CAMZFU010000007.1 coordinate 4,405, forward strand.
TATGCCAACAAATGAAATAATGGCCGAAATGTATATGGCAATAAATAAACATCTTGCCATGCTCCGTTACGAAGTTTCTAACTATGCGGTCCCCGGCCAAGAATGCCGACACAATCAAAACGTATGGGATGGTGGGGCATATATCGGTATCGGTGATGGCGCCGCCGGCCGGGTATTTATGAATGGTATGTGGTATGAACAATTGGGCGACAAAAAAATGTTTAATCCAATAACAGATGAAAATCGCGCCATTGAACGAGTTATTACAGGAATGCGCACCATACGTGGTGTTTTGGTTGATGATATGGTTGCAAAAATCATAAATATAGAATTTGCAAAATCACATCCTGATATGCTAATGTTTGACGGTAACAGAATACATGCAACCGACAAAGGGATGCTTGTACTTGATGATTTAATAACAAAATTGGTGAGGTAAAATGCGACATACTTGGTTAAATATTTTCGGAATAATTTGCGTAACATTATCTATTATTTTTGCGATAAATTATAAAAAGGAAAAAACTATGGATATGGGAATCAAATTGGAAAATATGGATGTATCTGTAAGGCCCGGCGATAATTTCTTTGATTATGCGACATTGGGTTGGCGCCGGGCGAATCCTATTCCTGATGATTATACAAAATATGGCGCAATTGAAAAACTGTATGAAACAAATATTGAACGCGTTCGTGAAATTGCCGAAAACGATAACGGGAAAATTGGAACATTGTATAAAATCGCAATGAATGAATCTAAATTAAACAGCGACGGTATAAAACCAATTGAAAAATATTTTGCCGAAATAGATGCCATAAAAAATAAGTCAGAATTGCCAGAATACCTTGGAAAAAATCATGTGCATTTTTCATCGTTTTGGGGGGATACGGTCGCATTAGATGAACAAGATAGCGAACATTTCCTTTACAATATTATCCAAGGCGGCATCGGATTATCACGCGATTACTATTTTGATAATGATGCCCGCACAAAAGATATAAGACATAAATATATTGAATTCATTGCAGCACAGTTGAAAAATTTTAATCTAAATGCGGACGCGAAAAAAATATATGCATTGGAAGAACGTATGGCCAAATCCTTCTTCACCAAAGAGATGCTGCGCAATCCGCATGCAAATTATCATAAAATGTCACGTGCAGATTTCTTGCGCGAATATACCGGTTTTGATTGGGAAAAATATTTTATCGCACGTGGTTCCAATGCCGCAGAATACATAAATGTTGGGCAACCATCCGCCATCCAAGAATCTATAAAAATCATAAACGATACTGATTTAGGTCTGATAAAAGATTACCTTAAATATCATGTAATTTTGGCAGCAAGTGGATTTTTGGATGATAAGACATATGACATATCATTTGATTTCTTTAATCGTGAAATGTCCGGTCAAAAAGAAAAGAAACCACGTTGGAAACGTGCAATTGGTATATTAAATGGAACGATTGGCGAAGAAATTGGGCATTTATATGTAAAAAAATATTTTCCGGCATCCGCAAAAAAACGTATGCAAGAATTGGTTGAAAATCTGCGACGTGCATATGCATTGCGTATTGAACAACTTGATTGGATGTCCGAAGAAACGCGCGCACAAGCATTAGAAAAATTAAATTCTTTCACGGCCAAGATTGGTTATCCTGACAAATGGCGTGATTATTCCAAGTTGGTAATCGATGAAAATGAAAGCCTGTTTGAAAATATGATGCGTGTGGCAAAATTTGAAGATGATTTTTGGTTAGAAAAAATCGGAAAGAAAAAAGATCCGACGTTATGGTACATGAATGCACATGAAATAAATGCATATTACGACCCATCAACAAATGAAATATGTTTCCCGGCGGGAATATTGCAATATCCATTCTTTGATATGCACGCTGATGATGCATTTAATTATGGTGCAATTGGCGCGATTATAGGGCATGAAATGACACACGGATTTGATGATTCCGGCCGGCATTTTGACAAGGTCGGTAATATGCGCGATTGGTGGACAAAAGCGGACGCTGCCGAATTTGAAAAACGTGCGAATGTGATGCGTGAATTCTTTGATAAAATCGTAATTGCACCAGAAATCCATGCGAATGGGACATTTACATTGGGTGAAAACTTGGCAGATTATGGTGGTGTTACGATATCATACACAGCGTATAAAAACTTTGGCAAACCATTAGATACGATTGATGGGTTCACACCAGATATGCGGTTCTTTATCGCATACGCAGGTGCATGGGCCGGCAATATTCGTCCCGAACAGGCGATAACACAGACGAAAACAAATGAACATTCATTAAATGAAAATCGTGTTAATGGTATACTGCCGCATATTGATGCATGGTATGATGCATTTGATGTAAAACCAGAAAATAAAATGTACATCACACCCGAAAAACGTATACGGTTGTGGTAAAAGGACGGTCGCAAATGCGACCGTTTTTACTAAACACTTATTACTTGATAATAACCACTATTTATTCTTGGACACCCGTTCACGGAATTCGTTGCATGGACGGAAAGATGCTACACGGCGTGCCGAAACAATCGCAGTTTCGCCGGTTTTCGGGTTACGCCCAATACGCGCAGATTTATCTAAAATCTTGAATGTTCCGAAACCCGCAAATTTCACTTCTTCGCCATTAACAAGTGATTCACAAATTTCATCAAAAATCACATCAATCAATTTACCCGACTGTGCCGCCGTAAACCCAAACGCATCACGCAATTTCAATGCCAAATCATTTCTTGTTATCGTAGCCATTTTTTACACCCTTATTAAAGTTGCCCCCCATGTTAGCCCACTGCCAAATGCGGGATATAAAATTAACTGACCGTGCTTTATAATACCATTATCAAAAGCATATGCAAGTGCTAATGCACCAGATGCGCCACTGGTATTAGCATGTTTGTCCACAGTAATTAAAATCTTATCCAATGGGAACCCCAGTCGCGCCGCGCAAGATTGAATAATACGGATATTCGCCTGATGCGGAATAATCCAATCGATATCATCTTGAGTAATGCCAGCATGATCCATAATATACCGCGCCGCATCCGGCATCAATGACACCGCCATTTTATATGTTTCAGGCCCGTTCATAATAATCTTGTGATCTGGTGATCCGTGCAACATATCAAATTTCTTGCCATCAGACATTACAACTGTATCAATAATCCCAGAATAACTTGATGTGGAACGTTCAAATATCAACGCACCGGCACCGTCACCAAACAGAACCGCCGTTGAACGGTCATCCATATCAACAAAACGCGACATTTTTTCCGCACCAATAATCATAATTCTTTCGTGTATCCCGGCGGTAAAGAAACCACGTGCACAATGCAACGCATAAATAAAACCGGTACACGCACCACGCACATCAAATGCCGGAATATTTTGTGTTGCACCAAGGCGCCCCATAACCTGGACCGCGACTGATGGGAAATCTAATTCCGGCGTAGTCGTGGCGACAATAATCATATCAATATCGTCAATACCAATATGCGCATTTTCCAATGCTGCGCGCGCCGCATTGGTTGCCATATCGGCCACGGTTTCATCCGCGGCGGCAAAGTGACGTTGATGTATCCCAGTGCGCGACACAATCCATTCGTCTGTTGTATCCATCACACGTTCAAAGTCCGCATTTGTCATAATGCGTTCCGGCAAATAAGATCCGTATCCAATAAGTTTATTTCCCATTTCAATATTCTTTTCAGTGTCTAAACATTATACTGAATTTAATATAACTTGCAATATCAAAATCTATGATTAAAATATACTGTTACATGTCCCCATAGTTCAATTGGATAGAACAAATTCCTCCTAAGAATTAGATGCTGGTTCGATTCCAGCTGGGGATACCAATTTAGAACACAGGAGATATTATATGAAAAACAAAGCGGTCAAAGTTGGAATTATCGCAAGTTTGTTGCCGCACCTGTTTTGCTGTGTATTACCGGTAGTGTTGGGTATTATTGGCATGGTTGCACCCGATTTTGCAGACCATGAAATTGTTCCCGAAAGTGCAGAGATTTGGGTATTTGTATTTTCTGGATTAATGCTAATTTTGTCATGGATTATGTATTTCAATCATGATTCATGTAAATGCGACCATTGTAATGAAACACACCACCATCGCACACAAAAGATATTTTTGCTGTGCATTACGATATTTACAATTGGTGGAATCGTCATGCATTTAATTTCACATCATTAGTGTTAGTGATTAGCGGACAGTAGTAAAAAACGGAGCCTTGCCCCGTTTTTTATTAACTTTCAGAATTGGTGTTCCACCTTTGTCGCCACCATCACCGCTTTTTCCGTCATCACCTTTACCCTTAAATTGGTATGAACGGGAATTAATTTAAGAATCCAACCATGCCCCACCCCACATGTTGCTGGTGTCGTTACGGTTACACATTGCTGTACTATCACCCTGTAACTGACTGATTAAGTACATTCGAACCCGTATGTGCAATATCATTTAAATCAGTCAGTCTAACACGATCATGTTCTAATGGAGTTACACCCACCCCTGTCAGACCAGAACATCGACATGTATTGGTTACTGACACAGGTCTGATGCATGGTCGCGATACTGGTTAAATAACGCGTTACAGTTTGTTTCATTGTTACATGCACGTTGAGAGCATAACTGTGTTGATGTATTACATGTGTAACCAGAATCACAGGTTGGCTGATAATAACAATTACCGGCGTTAGAAATCGCACCATGACTTATTGTTGGCAAACCTGTTGTTGGGCATGTATATTATGGCTGGCTGGTTTCGCCACAATCATTGATGCCGCTTGAAGTATTCACACATTCATACTTTGCAAATTCGGTCGTCAAGAAGTAAAGACTCTGATACGAGCCATACCCAGCGGTACATTGATGGTTGACGCCTTCGTTACAGGTGACATAGTCGGAATTCCCACTAACCGCAACGCCATCCTTCTTTAATATACGCGGACAGCTAACACGACCATTGCAAAGGATATGGTATGAGCACTGGAGACCTGACTGTGTCGGTACACCCGGTGATACACTCCAATCTGCACCGTTATAATGTGGGCAAACGAAACAAGATTTACCATTCAATTGGCTTTGGACCCAACTTGATGTACATTGACTGCCCTGACATATAACGGTTGTACTGCCGGCCGCCCCACCTGTTGTCCATTCTGGGACCCCAGATGAACAACCGATTGTATAACTGCAACTTGTGCCAGATTTGTTCGGACCACTGATTGTCACATTGCTGTTTGCTGTGGGTGCATATCCACTGGACGGGCACGAGAAACTTATTGCGTCACATTCCGTTGCCGGTTTTCCGGACAGAACGCATGCCTCATGTTCTGTAATACAACTTCTTACACCGTTGTTGTTTGTCCACACCTGATACCCCGCGTCACATACTATTCTGCGGCATGCCGAATATGCATTTGGCCCACTTGGGTCCGCACCCCACAGGCCTCCGTATCCAACACTGTACCCACTGCTGCCAACACCATAATTGTCAGGATTGATTGGATTGTAATTAATTTGTCCTGAACTTGTCATATCCTCGCAATGCCCATGTTCAAGTGCATCATCTTTGCATGTTTCACATGCATACCCTTCGATTGTGACCTTTCCGCCTTGGCCAAATACATTGGTGTTGCACCCCACCTGATAAGAAGGTCTATACCATTCATTATTTATATTCAAATACCGTAATGCGTATTTGCCACCACACGCAGTATTGAAATTCGATGTACTTACCAACGAAATATTGTTTCCTGTCATGCAAGCACTTGGCGTTATCGAGCCACATTCAATAGTTTCGCCATATTGATTATGAAAATTATAGGTAAACGTTATATCACCAGTATCATCTTCACATTGTGGATTATATGTGCCATCACTATTGTTCGCCAAATGTTTTCCCCCCACACATTCGGTGTCATATCTTACGTCACCTTTGCCCAAACCGTAACTATTGGTGTTATTGGTTTGACCCAAACGCATAAGACACCCGGCCGGATTAAGTTCAGGGTCTGTTGCACAATTGCGCGCCCATGCGCCATACAGGTCTATATTATATTCCGATGTTTCAAGTGGCGTGGTTGTAACATATACCATGTCAAAAACATCATATATATTCATCGTGGTAACACCATTGGAGGTATTGCCTGGATAGAATCTGGCAAATGCCTCACCTGCGGTTGTACTGTGGTCTGTTATTAACTCAATCGCAGGCTGGCCTGGTGCCTGAACCTGCTGGTCAGGTCGCAGGAAATAACCGCGGAATGTATAGTCAGTGGTCCGAGGCAGATTAATATTGGAAACAAATTCCCCATTTGCATTCCCCTTGCGACAAAATGCCCTGTTGCACCACAATGTTTGATATTGGGTTCCTTCGTTACCATTGGTGACGGTCAGGTTTGAACCATTTGGTTTATCATGTAAATGAACCGTACCCTTGAAATAACAGTAAACCGGGGTACCATTATTGTTATAACAACTGACCTGAGATGGCGGAATCATTTCACCGGTTGCGCCGTTAACATAATGCCCGTTCTCCTGGACGCAGGTGCCATTACCATTCATATAATACCGGCCTTCTGAACCTTCGGTTTCGGGACATTTATATGACGCCACAAAGGTTTGAGATTTACCATCTGATTTATCAATCTCTGTTACCTTGTTAGATGCGGATTCGGACGCGTTCGCCGGATACCAATAATCCAACACTGCACCGTCGCCACGTGTAACACCCGTTGGCAATTTAGCTCCGTCTTCTAAATTAAACGTCGTTCCACCCGAATAATCGCCACCCTTTAAATCTAATGTAACAACAACTTCTTCTTTCGCGTCACCGTCTCTGCCCCCACCGTTGCCGAAATCAGAGCACAAAACAGCACATTTTGCTCCATTTGATGTGTTATTGCAATCACACAACAACCCAGTAATATTTGCCGGTGAGGTTCCAAGGACATCTGCGGTGCAATTAACCGTGGATCCGGCATCATGCATCGTTGCGTCCTGTGTTGTCCATTTATAGAATCTGTAATTTGTACCAGTACCACAAGACAAATTAGTCGGCGTCGCCGCAAGCGTAACTGTCGAACTATTTATCTGACATGTACCGCCCTCTGGGACATTCTTACAAGATATTGCTTCACCGGTTGTTGCATCACGATATTTAGAATAGCTATAGCTTATGGTTGATGATGCCCCTTTGCATGATGGATTATATGTATCAGTATCTTTGGGCATAGTGCCATCTGGACACCTGTTGTTGCCCGTATCATAAAATACGTCACCACGATTATTATTGTTATGAAGCCCGTTATGTTTCACTGTCAAATTACACATATCGTTGGCGCAATTTTTGGTCCAACCAGCATACATATGAACTGTTGTAATTGGTGTACAAGACCATATTGACCAACGGGTATATGAATTTCCCCACGCACCATCATCTTCGACATTTATATATTCTAAATTAGTTTGTCCTTCAAGAAATCCCAAACGCGCGGTGCTATATGTATTTGTTGCCTCGGAAACCAAATTGTCAGCACGTGCCCGCACCGTCCACAAGTAATTTATCCATTCCTGCTTTTCCGCACCTGTTGCCGAAGATTTCGGCTCTTTGGCATTTTCGGCCATAGAATAATTCATAAGATACAAACCACGCAATGTCCATCCATTATGTGACGATGGTAATGGAATCTGCCTAACCAATGTACCATTTTGTGTCCAACGACCGGGCGCCGTTCCCCCATCCCAATGATAATGATAATTGGACGTAGGCGCATTTTTTGGAATTCCGGTCCAATCAATTGGCCGTGGTGAAATATTTATTGACGACCCTAATCCGGTTGAATAACTGTATGGTGTTGTGACAATATCTTCATAATCACGCGGTGCCCAATGAATAACAACGTCAAAATCACGATAATATTGGCAACCTTTGCCACCACCGGTGCTGCTACCACGACCGATATTGCCACCCGATACTTGCCACCCATCATCTTCGGAACCACTTTCAAAATCTATGTATGTGGCGGCGCCATCTTCGGGCTCGTAACAGGCCCCCGAAGAACTTAACTGTTTCCCATCCGTACAACTGTATGATGCACCAACGCTTGTAATACCCGTTCCGCCCAACTTATTAATAGCCGCCACTAATTCTCCGCTAGAGGCAACAAAATTTCCATTTTCGTCAATAAGTTTTGTTTCACCCACGGAATACCCATTAAAAGAACTATCACGCCCACGGGCCTTGCTGATTGCATCGGTAACATTTATTGATGTCATTCTATCATTTTTGTCACCACAACCAACACTGGGGACATGGCTATAAAAACCGTTGCATATTCCAGCCTTGTCGAACCAAACCGTGGCCGCATCCGAAACCGTAATTATCGAAACATAACAAAGCAAAGAAATTAAACTTGTTTTCACTGGTATCCCCCTTACTCTATCTGAAAACTATCCCAAATCTGGCCACCTACGTTTATATCAACCCATTGTGCACTACATGTTACATTCCCGGTCAAGTTATAATTGGCGCCACCATCAAGAATCTTATTGCTCGTACCACACATCCAACCATTGAAATTTTTGCCTTCTGGTGCGGTACATAACGTAGAGCCCGTGGCCAACTCCACTGTACCAGAACCAGGTCGTGTCATACTGACCCCGGACTTTGGTGTTCCACCATTACAATCATATGTAATGGTATAATTCACATTATGGGCCGTCCCAGTACACGTTGCGGTACATGTGGTGTTGCCGGTAACCGTAATCGAATTGCCATTCGGGCTGCCCCCGGATGTACAAGACCAATGGCTAACTTCCTGATTTGTTCCTGCACATGTAGTGGCCAACGTTACGGTTTGACCACTGGTAAGTCCGGTTCTTGTCGCGGGTTTACTGCCGGTACAGGCAGTACCACATGCCGGTGTCAAAGTATATGTTGTGGAATTACCGCAATTAAAATGCGCCGTGCACTGTGTATTATTGCTGCTTGGTGCATATGATGTATTGTATGCATAAAAACTTCCGCCACAATCCCAACCGGTAAATGTACAATTAGCAGGTGTGGTGCATCCAGTTTTGGGTAACGTTATACTGCCATTGGTAGTTGTTCGCGAATTCACGAACCCTGAAGTTTGTGAAGCGGTGCCACAACTAAAGCTTACGGTATATTCTGTGCCATTGCCGCCACCATTACCGCCACCGTTGCCACCGATACCCGCTCCACCACCAATAGATGCACATTGTGATGTTGTTGTATTAAATTGTAACCCCATAACCCAGCAATTCATTTCATCCGGGGTTGGTGTTGCAATTGAATAACCATTTACCGACATACATGTCACAACCGTCGCGCGACACGCATTGATTGCGATGTTCGCCTGGACCTGGGCATTTTCACTGCCATCAAGGCCCCATTCAGATGGTTCTTCGGTTGGGTAACCGTTCTGTGCCAAACAAGACTGAACATCAGTTATACAACTTTCCGCATATTCGGACAATACCTCATCCTGTTTTGCCTTGATTTGAATCAAGACACGTCCAAGATATTGTTTTATAACATCATTCTTTGGATTATATGTTGTATTCGTACCAGTGCCGGTATATGTATAATCTTGGCATTTGTTCAATACACCTATGCACATACCATAATTCTTTCTGTCGCTGTTATTACCACTAACATAACCAATTTTATTTTGTAAATATTCTGCCATATTTACACTGGAATTCTTGGCCGCAGTATCTGTAACCGTTGCATTGATATAGTTTGTCAATGTATCGTCGGTTCCCGCACCCCACGCGTTATACTGGTTGCTTGGTGATGTATATGTACTGGTGTATCCTTGGCAAGACCCTGTTGAAAAATCCCAGGTACGATACAGGTTAATATCACAAACGTCACTGGTCATAACACTGCCCACATTGGCCGCCAATGCCGGATCAATTGCATGGCCCGGTTGCGAACCAACAACGATTTCACCATTTACAATGTAACGCCCCGTTGGATCTAAACAGTTTTCATAATCAGAACCGCATACGAATTCATCTTGCATACACGCATCCAACGCATTGATACAACCGCGCATATCATATTCATTCTTGGACTGCGCAACCATCAAACGGGCCTTTTGCAGAACGCTTTTCGCATTACGAACAGTCGCCACCATTTCATTATTGGATTCATTAAGTGACTTTTCATATGCAATACATTCTTTATCAATTTCTAAATCATACGCATTGGTTATAACTGATGCGTCAACACCTTGGGCGGTGCATGCACGCAGAACATTCGCCTTACAACGATTTGTCGCGGTTTTGAATAATTCTTCGCCACGTTGATTGCTAACGGTACTACCACTGCCCATAAACCCACCAAGGAAGGAAGATAAATCAAAACCGGTGCTGTCTATGGTAAAATCAAGCAAACCACTAACATCAAAATTCAAACCACTAGAAGAACTTGTCGCATTACCAGACCGTGCCTCTATTATCATATCTTTGACTTTATCCAAACTGGTCTTTAACTGTGTATTATCGGGCTTATTTTGCATGGCTTGTTCGGCTTCTGTTTGTGTAAACAACGTTTCAACCTCACGCGCAGAAAGCCCAATGTATTGAATTTTTTGTGCAACTTCTTGTAATTCTTCGGTTGCCTGCTTCAATGCCGCTTCGGATTTAGCGTAATTTTTAAGATTGGCACTGCAACTGCAACGACCCTGATTTTCATCCAAAACGTTACAGTAATTATCCATACACGCCATATATTGCGCCTTGCAGTAATCTGTCAATTCCGCCAATTCATCCATTTGACTGGTATCCGTGGCAACGACCGCCTCTTCTGAGGATGAAAGCCCGGTTGTCATGGCCGAACGTATAACCGGCGAACGTCTTAGTGATGAACTCGAACGAACACCAACACGCCCGGTACCACTATCAAAACCGTTATATAAAGTTGTACCACTTCCAGTAATATTTTTTATACGCGCACTGGTGGTTGACGCACGTGAAACACGTGCACCATTTGTTGCCGTTGCGGTACGCGCCGCAGATGTCGTTGTTTTCTTAACCCCGGACGCGACATTGCCCGTACGCGTGGTTGTTCCAACACGCGTTCCCCCTGTTGCGCGCGTTGCCGCCGCACGTGTTGCACCAGTTGTCGCCGTACGTGAAGATACCGCACGTGATGCATTTGCACGTAGCGATGCTGCTGTCGTTGTTCTTGCCGCCACCGCACGTGATGAATTCCCTGTTGATTTGCCACGTCCAGATGCCGCAGATGACTGTGCCGCCGGGGTCGCACGTGACGCGGTCGAACGGTTCGCAATGTTACGCGAAACAGTTTGCTGGCGCGAAATCTTAACCGGCGACTTAACCGATTTTACATTATTTTCCGCATCTTCCTCACCCAACAAACCGTCGTCTGCATCCACATAATCTTGGTCTGCGTAATCAGCATCAATATATTCAATGTCGTAATCGTCATAGAATACCGGTGCAACCTCGCCAAATGCAGGCAGTATCAATAGCCCCCCAAGGAACATAGCAAATCTTTTCATTGTAAAATCTTTCCTTCCATTGTATTTATTCTATCATTTTCGCGCGCATTAACGCAAGTGAAAAAGTGTATCCAAAACAACTTTTACTATCAATTTTTTGTGGTCGGTCTTTTAACTTGCAAAACAAATCGCTATTATCTAAAATTGTGATAGGATGAAAGCGATAATGGGATTGAAAAAATTTTCTTGGTTATCATCTGTTGTACCGTTTATCAGTTGGACAACCATCCCAACAAGTATGCACGATAAACGATTGGCGAACTATAAACCAAAAATCACCAATCAAGATTTCGATTACGACCCATTAAAAACACAAATCGTTCACGAATATCAAACAGAATTAACCAAGAAACCGGGAACAAGTGGTGCAACACTTATTGACGACGGTTTGTCGGCATTCGTCATTCGGGCGGCGTTCGCACGTATGGCAACAAAAACTATCGACCTGCAAACATATATTTACAGCAACGATTTTTCATCACATATTCTGATTGACGAATTGAAAAACGCAGCCGATCGTGGGGTAAGAATTCGAATACTGATTGATGATTATGGAACTAATTCGGATATCGCAGATGTGATCTTATTGAATCAACATCCGAACATAGAAGTTAAAATTTTTAATGCGATAAAAAATCGTTCTCGCCTGTTATATTATCCGCAAATGTTGATGGATTTCAATCGACTTAATTCACGTATGCATAATAAACTTTTTATTGTGGATAATGTCGCATTTATTACGGGTGGACGCAACGTGGGCAGTAATTATTTTATGCCGGAAACAGCATCAAATTTTTCTGATACCGATGTGTTATTCATTGGTGCCGTTGCGCGTGATGCCACCACAAGTTTTGATACGTATTGGAATCATCATTTGGCGATACCCGCATCTGTGATACCAAAGGCCTGTTCACGACACGCATTGAAAAAATTGGAAAAACAATTCAAGAAATTGACATTAACCAACGCGGTGAACAAAAAGAAATACGACACAATTATCTCACTTGCCATACGTGAATTTAAACGCAAGAATTTTGATTTTTCTTGGGGACACGGACAATTTATCGCCGACCCACCTGAAAAGGTTGAAATGTCCATGGCCGACAAAGAAAACTACAGCGGTGAAATTATGCTGGCATTGGGACACCTGTGGCAAAAAACACAAAAAAGCGCATATGTGTCCGCGGCATATTTTGTACCGGGTGCTGGGGGTATGCGTATGATGTGCAACGAAGAAAAATCTGGTGTGCATTTGATGGTTGTCACAAATTCACTTGCATCAACAAACGCACCGACCGTGTACGGCAAATGGGAAAAATACCGCACAAAACTTATAAAATCAGGGGTTGAAGTTTATGAATTTATGCTGTCCGCGGAAAACAGACGTGGCAAGATTCACGACCGCGAACGCAAACAATCAAGTTTTTCTGTTATGCACAGCAAGACCATTGTATTTGATGACAAAATATCGTGGATAGGCAGTTTCAACCTTGATCCGCGCAGCGCATATTACAATACAGAAAACGTAGTTATATTCGAAAGTTCCGAATTCGCAGCGAAAATACGCGATATGATTATTGATGACACAAAAACATCATGGCATGTAACCATCAAAAACGGAATTACCACATGGTCGGGCCTGCGACCAGGCGACAAAAAGCCACGTATATACCATCATGGCCCCGACACAACAATTTTTAGACGACTGTTCAAAATATTCACAAAAATCATTCCAGAAAAATTCGTCTAATTGCAATATGTTGAACGTAATTTAAATTTTTTTTCGTTTTTTTATTTTTTTCTCTTGACCCACGAATCGTTTTTATTCTATCATCCGTGTATAGACAAGGGACCAAAACATAAAAAGCCCAGGATTCTAAAGAAAACTTGAATTTCTGGGAAAAACAAGAAACAAAATAAAAATTTAATTCGGCTTTTTGTAAATACACCCTGTAAATACAAAAGCGCTTTAGATTTTTGCCAACAATGCCCGACAAAGGAGGGACACACATGCCAAAAAACATCAAAGAAATCATGATTGCGTTGCATAAGGTGTTAAGTACAACCGTATGGGTCAACGCAGACCGTCAAATAATATCGCTTAGCGATGAATTGCAAATCGGGCACAATAATTCGCCACGTTCAATCGAAGATTTGCCACGTACATCTTTAATTGGTGCATACGTTTCATTGCAAATTCGTACAGACAATTTTGATGTAGCCGCCGAAAGTTTGGAAACAAAAGAATTGGCATTGCGCGTAAAAGAAATGGTTTTCGCCGAAGCAAAACGCATCTTGGATGCCGAAGGTGATAAATCAAACGATACCGTTGCAATGGCGGCATAATTACATCAACACAGTTTCCGGGTTCCGGAAGGAAGGAGAGCGCGCCGGCGAGTAATTGCCGGCGTTGTTTTTATACTTACACTTACTAGTATTCTATTAAATATAAATGACGATTATTCGTTTGCTTTCAATTCAGAACGGATATGTGCCATTGTTGCAACACGACCACGTATTACATCATTAAGGTTTGCACCCGTCATATCCGCCGCATATTGAATTGCATTTGCAAATGCCAAGGCATCAGAATTCCCGTGCGTTTTCACCGCAAACCCATTAAGCCCCAAAAATGTTGCACCCGCATAAGAACGTGGATCAATCTTGTGCTTAAGACGTTTGAAAACATGCACCAAGAAAAACGCACCAATAACCGCAAGAAATGATTTCTTCATATTTTCGGTAATAACGCGTTTAATAAGTTTTGCCGTGCCTTCAACCGTTTTTAGAACGATATTGCCGGTAAATCCATCGGTAACGACAACCTGAACCCGACCAGCACTGATGTCTGTTGGTTCCACGAACCCAAGGTATTCATACGGCAATTCATCACGATGTTCTGATAACACCTTGTTCACGCGTTGCAATGTTTCATTACCCTTGGTTTCTTCTTCACCAATATTCAATACACCAAGTTTCGGACGTGACATTTTACCAATAACCTCGGCATAGACACCACCAAGGATCGTAAAATCAAACAGGTTTTCCGCATCACATTGAACATTCGCACCCAAATCTAAAACGACCACGCGCGAATCCCCCGCCCCCGATGGCAACATTGTTGTAATCGCCGGACGTGAAATACCATCAATTGTTTTTAATGCCAATTTTGACAATGACATCAACACACCGGTATTACCTGAACTTACCACCGCAGCTGAATTCCCTTCGCGTACATCTTTGATTGCCATATACATTGATGTGTCTTGGGCATGACGAATAACATCACGAACTTTATCGGTTCCATGAATTACACCTGGGGCATTTATAACCACACAATTACGCGCGACACGTGGATAGCGCGCCAACATTTTACGTAATTTATTTTCATCCCCAAAAACGCGGAAAGTTATGGATGATTCACCATGCTGATACAAAAATTGGTTCATTCCACCAAGAACCGCGGTGGGACCTTTATCCCCCCCCATCGCATCAATCGCAATAATTTTTTTATCAGATTCCATCGCACATAAAAACACAGAAAGGCACGAACGCGTGCCCAATCTGCGATAATTTGATTAGTGTTTTATTTTGCACCGCATGCAGGACAAACATGATGTGGACGTTTCTTTTCGCCACATGTTTTACATACACCACATGGCATAATAGACAATGCATCATGTGAACGACGTTGTGCACCGCGTGCTTTACTTGTTTTACTTCTTGGCGTTGCCATTTTTCTATCCTTTTTATTTTTCTTCCGTTTATTTTATTACAATATCTGACTTTTGCAAGAAAAACTTTATCCATTGCTGGGCTAATCGGTGGGTGGCACAGTAATGCGCCACCCGCCAAATATTACAAATCCAACAATTGTTGATGTTCGCCACCTTCACGTGCAATGCGTTCGGCCTTTTCTTCGGCCTTGGCAATTTCACGAACACGACGGACATATGCCCCTGTTCCAATTGGTATCAAACGACCAACAATCAAGTTTTCATTTATACCGACCAATTTATCGGTTGAACCATTGATTGCGGCATCAACCAACACTTTCGTTGTCTGTTGGAACGATGCGTTGGATATGAACGAACGTGTGGTAAGTGATGCACGGGTAAGTCCGACCAAAACCTGGGATGCGACCGCCGGGCGACCACCATCGTGTCTAACACGTTCATTTTCTTCTTCGAAATCAACACGATCAACAACATGCCCCGTAAGGAATATCGTATCACCCGGATCAGTGATTTCCACACGACGTGTCATTTCACGTATCAAAATTTCAATATGCTTGTCGTTGATGGACACGCCCTGCAGACGATAAACCTGTTGAATCTGTTCAACCATAAATGTCGCAAGTGCCTTTTGCCCAAGGATACGCAAAATATCTTGTGGGACCGGGTCACCATCGACCAATTTATCCGCCTTCTTTACGACATCACCACTGCGGACCAACAAGTTTGTTCCCTTTGGCACCGCGCATTCCCATGGCTTTGTACCATCATCTGGTTCGATACGAATGATAATCTTGGACTTCGCGTCTTCCAATTCGACGGTTCCATCGATTTCGGCCAACAATGCCGGATTAGATGGACGACGAACTTCCAACAGTTCTTCAACTCGTGGCAAACCACCGGTAATATCGCCTGTACGTTTCGCCTGAACCGGAATACGTGCCAAGACATCACCCGCGGTAACCTTTGCACCGTTTTCAACCATCAACACAGAATGTATTGGTAACAAGTATTCGGCGACCTTTTTGCCACCCAATGATAAAACATTACCTTTCTCATTAACCAATCTGATTGCTGGTTGTAATGCTTTCTTGGTATTTGTCTTCCAATTGATAACCTTGCGTGAAACGATACCTGTCATAGAATCAACTTCTTCTTGGTACGATACGTTTTCGGTCAAATCATTGAAACTGACAATACCGTCTTTTTCTGCGATGATGGTGTTGGAATATGGATCCCATTCTGCAACCTTGGCACCTTTTTCAACCTTGTCACCATCGTTCACAATCAACATAGATGCATATGGTAATGCACAGCTGAACAATTCATCACCCTTTGGTGAAACGATCGCGACTTTGCCGTTACGGGACAGAACAACAACACGACCAACCGAGTTTGTAATTGTATTCACACCCGACAGTTTGATTGTACCGGCGACCGGAACTTCGATATAGTGACTTTCGGCACCACCAGACGCAATACCACCGATGTGGAAGGTACGCAACGTCAACTGGGTCCCAGGTTCACCAATGGATTGCCCTGCGACAACACCGACCGCTTCGCCGACATGCACCAATGATTGACGTGACAAATCCATGCCATAACATTTTGCACACAAACCGTCACTGCAACATGTTAACACACTGCGAACATCGACACTTGGCAAACCAGATTCATTAATCGCACGTGCGGCAACCTTGGTAATCAATTCGCCGGCCGGTACAATAACTTCTTTGGTTATTGGATGCACGATATCTTTGGCCGCGGTACGTCCCAAAACCACATCGCCAAGTGGCACGGAAAGTGTGCTGCCTTGGTACACTGGTCTTGCGGTAATAAATTCTTTCGTGCCGCAATCGTGTTCTGTAATAACTGTATTCAACGCCAAATCAACCAAACGACGGGTTAGGTAACCTGCCTGTGCGGTCTTCAACGCGGTATCTGACAAACCTTTACGTGCACCGTGGGTTGATGTAAAGTATTCCGCCATTGTCAAACCTTCTTTAAAGTTTGAAATAATCGGAACTTCGATAATCGAACCGTCCGGTTTCTGCATCATACCACGCATACCCGCCAACTGTTGAATCTGATTCTTGGAACCACGGGCCTTGGAATCCGCCATCATGTAAATAGAATTCCAATTGTCGCCTTCGGAACGGCCCAACGCGGCATATGCCATTTTACCAAGGTTATCAGTTGTTCTCTGCCACATATCAATCAATTTGTTGTAACGTTCACCAGATGACAACAAACCGTTTTGATATTGTTGTTCAATATCTGCGGCGGCCTTTTCTGCGTTGGCAATCATTTCTTGTTTTTCTTCTGGAATAACAACGTCGTCGAACCCGATTGAAATACCACTGCGTGCGGCTTGTTCAAATCCGGTATTCTTTAATGCGTCGGCAAGTAATATCATTGCCTTGTCGCCGCAACGTTCATATGTCACAGACAACAAAGATTCCAAATCACCACGACCCATAACTTTATTTACCAAATCAAATGGCATCTTGTCAGATTTCGGCAACAATTCACCGATAATCATACGACCCGCGGTTGTTTTGTAATTCTTGCCGTTGATACGTGCAACGATTGGTGTGTGCAACGTAATAGTTTTGTTTTCCAACGCCAATTTGACTTCGTCCATGTTGATAAAGCGTGGCGACTTTTCGGTATGTTCGCCGTTTATCAAAGAAATGTAGTAAATACCCAAAACCATGTCTTGTGATGGAACAGTCATTGGTTCACCATTTGCCGGCGACAAAACGTTATTTGTTGATAACATCAATGTACGTGCTTCCAATTGTGCTTCTAATGAAATTGGAACGTGCACAGCCATCTGGTCACCGTCGAAGTCAGCATTGAATCCCTTACATACCAATGGGTGCAAACGGATTGCCTTACCTTCAATCAACACAGGTTCAAATGCCAACAGTGACAATCTGTGCAACGAAGGTGCACGGTTCAATAATACCGGATGTTCGTGGATAACCTTTTCCAAGATTTCCCAAACGATATCTTCACCGTTTTCAACCATCTTGCGTGCAGTCTTTAATGTGTTTGCATAATCACCCGCCATCAAGCGCGCAAATACAAATGGTTTAAACAATTCCAACGCCATCGCTTTTGGCAAACCGACCTGGTGCATCTTTAATGATGGTCCAGACACAATCACACTACGGCCAGAATAATCAACACGTTTACCCAAAAGGTTCATACGGAAACGTCCGGACTTACCACGCAATGACCCAGACAATGATTTAAGTGGACGACGATTTTGTGAAACCATTGGACGTGTTTTATGTTCGTTATCGAACAATGAATCAACCGCTTCTTGCAACATACGCTTTTCATTACGAATAATGATTTCAGGTGCATGCATTTCCATAAAGCGTTTCAAACGATTGTTACGAATAATTACACGACGATACAAATCATTCAAATCAGATGCCGCAACATGACCCGCATCCAAAGTAACCAACGGACGCATATCTGGCGGAATAACCGGAATAATATCTGGCAACATCCATGCCGGTTCTGTTTTAGAATCCAAGAACGCTTCAACCAATTTCAATTGTTTGATGATTGCTTTGCGTTTTGCTTCGGATTGGGTTTTCGCCAATTCCCCACGCAGACGTGTTCTTTCGTCACCCATATCCAAGTTGGCAATAATGCTACGGATACCTTCGGCACCGATACCAACGCGGAAACTATCCTGGCCGAATTCTTCAACCGCCGTACGATATTCATCTTCACTGATTACATCATACTGTTTAAGACTTGTAAGACCCGGTTCAATAACAATATATGCATCATATGAAACAACCTGTTCCAATTTCTTTTGTGACAGATTATTCAACAATGTTGCAATCTTTCCTTCACGCAGGAACCATGTGTGTGCCACAGGCATTGCCAATTTGATATGCCCCATACGTTCACGACGTACCGATGATGCACCAACTTCAACACCGCAACGTTCGCAAATCGTACCACGGAATTTAATTCTTTTATATTTTCCGCATGCGCATTCATAATCTTTGACAGGTCCAAAAATCTTTTGACAGAACAAACCATCAGCTTCGGGTTTCAACGAATGATAGTTTATGGTTTCTGGTTTTGTAACCTCACCATGGGACCACGAAAGAATCTCTTCTGGTGATGCAATTGTAACGCGCAATGCATCAAATTGTTCCCTGGTTTCAATTTGTCCAAATATCTTTTGCAACATATTTGTCATATTTTCTAACTCCTTAGTTAGTTTTATTAGTGGTTAGTGTTAGTGATTAGTGATGGCAGTGATCAGTAAAATTTACTAACCACTATCCACTTACACTATCCACTAATCAATCTTCTTTGGTGTCATCGCCAACCCCAATCCACGCAATTCACGTACGAACACGTTAAATGCTTCTGGAGTACCGGTTTGGATATCATCACTGCCCGAGATGATAGATTCATACATCTTGTTACGGCCAACGATATCGTCAGATTTAACCGTCAACATTTCGCGTAACAAATGTGCCGCGCCGTGTGCTTCTAACGCCCAAACCTCCATTTCTCCAAGACGTTGACCACCCATGTGTGCTTTACCAGACAATGGCTGTTGTGTGACAAGTGAATAACTTGCCGTTGAACGTGCGTGAATCTTTTCATCAACGAAGTGATGCAATTTCAACATGTACATAACACCAACTGTAACTGGACGCGCAAACTTTTCACCCGTTACACCATCGTACAATGTGAATTGACCGGTTTCTGGCAACTTCGCCAATTTCAGCATATTACGAACATCTTCTGGGGTTGCACCGTCGAATGTTGGCGTGGCCATTGGCACACCATCACGCAACAATGCCGCCTGGGCACGAACGTCGGTATCGGTCATCTTGGCCAATTTTTCCGCCGTTTCTTTACCATAGATTTTGCCCATAATTGCACGCAAATCATCGGTAACTGCGCGTTTCTGTTTCACCTCTTCTAACACCGCGCCGATTTGTTCGCCCAATGCGCGTGCCGCCATCCCAAGGTGAGTTTCCAAAATCTGACCAAAGTTCATACGACTTGGCACCCCAAGTGGGTTCAACACGATATCAACCGGTGTTCCGTCTTCCATGTGTGGCATATCTTCAATCGGAACAACGCGGGATACAATACCCTTGTTTCCGTGACGACCCGCCATTTTATCACCTGGCTGTAATTTCATCTTGTGTGCAATGTAAACCTTGACTTCTTTCAAGACACCCGCGTTCAAAGAATTGCTTTCGGTTGCCTTTTCAATTTCACGGTCCGCATTTTCGTTCAATTGTTTCAGTTTGATTAAATGCTGTTCGCGCAATTCATCAATCTTGGTCTGAACTTCTTTGTTACCAACAGCTAATTTCTTAACATCAATTGGTTTGATTGCTTCAAAGACTTCTTGTGTCAATTTCTTGTTGATGAAAGGTTTAATCGTGCCGGTGCCCGCCTCAATCGTTTGACCTTCGGCCATTTGGAAAACTTGGTCTGCAAAACCTTTTTCCATAATCAAGATTTCTTCATCACGATCTTTGTTTATCTTGTTGATTTTTTCAAGTTCAATCATCTGGGTGCGTTCATCTTTCTTAACACCATGACGTGTCAAAATGTTCACACCGATAACCGTACCTTCTTCGTTTGGACCAACACGCAACGATGTATCTTTAACATTTTGTGCCTTGTCACCAAAGATGTTACGCAACAACGCTTCTTCTGGTGTAAGCAATGTTTCAGATTTCGGTGAAACGTGACCAACCAAAATATCACCCTGTTTCACACGTGCACCGATGTAGATAATACCAGATTCATCCAAATTCTTTAACGCTTCTTCACTAACATTTGGAATATCACGTGTTAAACTTTCTGGTCCCAACTGTGTATCACGAACCTTGATTTCTTTTTCAACGATTTTCACTGATGTATAAACATCATCACGGGAAATCTTTTCAGAAATCACGATAGAATCTTCGTAGTTATAACCACGCCATGGCACGAAAGCCACCAATACGTTGCGACCTAATGCCAATTCGCCATAGTTCATAGACGAACCGTCCGCGATAATATCACCTGCAGAAACACGATCACCCGCCTTGACCAATGGTTTTTGATGCAAAATTGTATCGTTGTTGGAACGTTCATATTTTTCAAGGTTGTAAATATCAACACCAGTCACAACGTTACGACTGTTCATACATTTAACCACGATACGATTTGCGTCCGCAGATTCAACAATACCACTGTGCTTCGCAACTTTACCTGTACGGGAATCGCGTGCAACTTCACGTTCGATACCGGTTCCAACCAATGGTGTTTGCACACGCATTAATGGAACGGCCTGGCGTTGCATGTTAGAACCCATCAACGCACGGTTCGCGTCGTCGTTTTCAACGAACGGAATCAATCCTGTTGATATTGACACCACCTGACGTGGTTCAACGTCAATAAGGTCGACTTCGGCACGTGGCACACGTGTAAATTCACCATCAACACGTGCCGTAACCAATTCTTCGGTCAAAACCCCCTTGTCATTTGTTGGGGTGTTACCTTGGGCAATTTTGTGGCCTAATTCTTCATCGGCGGTAAGATATACCATTTTGTCGGTAATCTTGCTGTTTTCGACGACATAGTATGGTGTTTCAATAAACCCATATGGATTAACACGCGCGTATGACGCAAGGTGATTAATCAAACCAATGTTTGCACCTTCTGGTGTGTTAATTGGGCACAAACGACCATAGTGTGTCGGATGAACGTCTCGGACATCGATACCGGCACGTTCACGGTTAAGCCCCCCAGGCCCCAACGCGGAAATACGACGTTTATGTTCCAATTCAGAAAGCGGATTATACGCATCCATAAATTGTGACAACTGGCTGGTTCCAAGGAATTCTGCAACCAACGACATCAATGGATTTACATTAACAACATCTTGGGGTTGCATTGTTGCGATATTTGGTGAAGACAAACTTTCACGTACAAGACGTTCTATACGAACCATACCAGTACGGAAATTTTGTTCCAACAATTCACCAACCGTACGAACACGACGATTTGAAAGATTATCAATATCATCAATTGTATCTTTGTGATCGATAATGTTGGTAAGTGTCTTTAACACCGCCAAGAAATCGCCCTTGGTAAGCAAACGTTCGTCTTCTGGTTTTTTGCCAGAATCAATTTTCAAACGTTTGTTCATTTTGAAACGACCAACTGGTGACAAATCATAGTATGCTAATTCGAAACCTTGACGCATAAACAGGTTGATTGCCGCTTCTAATGTTGGACGTTCACCCGGTCTGATTATGTTATAGATTTCGATAAGCGCTTCTTCGCGATTTGTTGTTTTGTCCGCTACAAGCGTATTGCGCATATGTGCGGTCAACGTGGTGTTATCAATAGAAATAAGAGATATTTCTTTGACACCCAACTTTTCGATATCTGCTAAAACTTCTTCTGTGATTTCTGTTCCAGACTGATACATAACCTGGTCGCCAGACATAATTGGATCAAACAAATATTCACCAACCAATGCATCTGGCAGTATACCAAATTCTTTTGATGCGGTTGTAATCTTGCTTAAACGTTTTGCATTCAAACGATCACCTTTGGCCGCCAATGGCTTTTTATCTTTTGGATTAAACAAATCATAATTCAAACGATATTTATCCAAACCTTCGAAAACGTTTGTCGCGCCAATCCACATTTTGCCGTTTGTTTTCAACGAGATACGTTTATAAAACACGGACAACATTTCGGTATCCGTCATACCACGAATAGTTGTTTTACGTGGTTCGGCAATCCATTTCTTTTCATCTTCGGCACATGGCAAGCAACGTAACAACACCGTCGCAGGTATTTTACGACGGCGGTCAATACGAACATAAATGATGCCTTTGGATTCTTCAAAATCAATCCAAGAACCATGTTCTGGGATGATACGTGCAGTATACGTAATAGGATTGCCAGCAATCTTGGCTTCTTTGGTTGTTGCAAATACAACACCTTGGGTACGATGCATTTGGGAAACGATAACACGTTCCACACCCGATGCAATGAAACTGCCACGTTCGGTCATAAGTGGCACTTCGCCCATAAAGATTTCTTGTTCTTTGATATCGCGCAGAGTTTTTTTGCCATCTTCGGCGACATCCCATAAGATTAATCTCAACTTCAATTTTAATTTGCTGGAATAAGTCATCTTGCGGGCAAGGCATTCCTTCACATTGTACGCAGGTTTTTCCAAATTGTATTCAACGAATTCCAATTCGGCGGCACCCGCATAGTCCTTGATAGGGAACATGGAAGAAAATACATTTTGCAAACCCACATTTTTACGATTTTGTGGTGCAACATCTGCCTGCAAAAACTCTTTGTAAGAGTTGTATTGAATTTCAATCAAATCAGGAAGCGGAGTTTGCAAAAAACTTTTACCAAAAGATTTTCTAAGTTTTTGGATAACTGCCATGGGTTTCTATCCTTTTTTTATTGTGTGCGTTTTGCAAACGAAACGATACTATTGCGTATACTTTTTTTCGCCCGTCGCCC
This sequence comes from uncultured Pseudomonadota bacterium, assembly GCA_947306185.1. Lineage (GTDB taxonomy): Bacteria > Pseudomonadota > Alphaproteobacteria > Rs-D84 > Rs-D84 > Enterousia. The sequence continues at coordinate 28,295 of CAMZFU010000007.1, forward strand.
GCCGATGGGTTTCTCCACGGCGGGCACGGATTTTGTCACGAAAGTCGTGACCACTATTTTTTTTACGAACCTTACGGCCCTGGCTGAACCAATTATTTCAATTCAACCTTTGCACCAGCTGCTTCGATAGTAGCTTTCATTTTTTCAGCTTCATCTTTTGCAACTGCTTCTTTCACGGCCTTTG